>JAZDNL010000038.1:0-2388 GCA_043799765.1 Microcaldota archaeon
GTGGAGTTCATAAGCAGCGGCATAATGCTTTTCGCGAAAGGCGGCTAATGTAAGATGCGTTTGAGGTCGCTGACGTCCTTCAGCACGTAATCGGGTTTCGGCCCCTTCTGCTTCCTGATTTCGCCGTATTTCGCGAGCGCGGTGCGCATGCCCACCCGCGACGCCCCTTTTACGTCCCGCTCAAGCGAGTCGCCGACGAAAAGAATCTCCGGCGGCGCGACGTTCTTCAGTTTCTTCAGTGCGGCGGCGAACGGAAGCGCGCTCGGCTTGCGCTTGCGCGTGTCCTCGAACGTTACCACGAAGTCGAAGGCGCGCTCCAAATTCATAGAGGCGAGCCGCATCCACGCCTGCATCCGCGGCGCGTCGGTGACGATGCCGAGCCTGTATCCGCGGCTGCGAAGCGCCGCGAGCGTGTCGGCGACGTTCGGGTACGGGTACAGGAAGCCCTCCTTCACCTTCTTGTAGGCGATGACGCCCTTCGCGAGAATCGCGTAGTCCACGCGCCCTGTTTCCTGCTTCAGGAATTTCTGGAAAATCCGCTGATCTTCGAGACCATGCCTGTAATAAAGCGCGAACAGCCGCTTCACCGCCTTCTCCCGCGGCGTGCGCAGCCCCGCGGAGCGCATTCCATTTATAGCGGCGTCCACGCAGGCGCGCTTCATAGCCATGAAGTCGATGAGCGTGTTGTCCAAGTCGAAGAGAACGGCGCGAATCATGCGAATAGTTCCGCGCCGGTTCTTAAAACGATTTGGTTTAAAAACCGCCGTGCATTAATCGCTGCGGTGGGTATCTTGAGGCGTCTGCTGTTGCTGATATTCGTAGCGGGCTGCGTGTCCGCGCTTACGGAGAGCGAGCAGCAGATCATGCTCGTGAACGAGACGCAGGACGCGCTGACGCAGCATTTCGGCGCACCCGTCGCCTTTACGTCCGCGTTTTACAACGCGTACGCCAACCAGTACGACGCCCATTACGGCGACATGATGTACATGTTCCACATCCTCGCGCCCCGCCAGGGAATAGGCACGTACTCGATAAGCAGGGAAATGAACGGCATTGAGGTGTGGATGCGCATGCAGGGGCCCTGGAACCCGGCGCCGCAGAAAACCACCTACGAGGCGGGTTTCTACTGCGTTTCCGACAACTACACGTCGTTCGGCGTCCAGTACAAGATCGAGCAGGCGAACATGTCCGACATCGAGTTCTTCGGCGACATGCTGACGAACGCGTGCCTGCGCTTCGTCCAGAAGCTGACTCCGTCGCCCTCGCCGTCTCCCTCGCCGGAGGTTGTCCCGTCGCCTTCGCCCGTCCCGTCGCCGTCGCCCAATGCGTCGCCGACTCCCGTTGTTTCGCCGTCGCCTTCAATCGCGGCGCCTTCAGCCAGCCCGTCGCCGTCTGCCGCGGCGCCTGTTGCGGCGCAGGAGCAGCCCCAGACCCGCTGGAAGCTCATCGTGCCTTTTGATTTGCAGACCGCGGCGCTCGTCGCGCTCGTGCTCCTGCTTCCGCTCGCTTACGTTTTCATAAAGCACAACATGCGCCACGATGGGCAGCACAAATCCGCCGCGATGGGATACTACCGCAACATGGCGGGTTTCCTTTCGCAGGACGGGGCGAAGCGGAAGAAATTCGTGCAGAAGAAGCTTTGAGGTGATTCGATGGGAAGGTTCGCGGCTTTCGTCATGCTGATGGCATTTGCATTCTCCGTTTCGGCATGGTGCAATAGCACGGGCGACCAGGCGGGCCTGGTCGCGGGATGCTGCACCGACCAGTGGGGCACGAAGTGCGATTCCTGCTCCACCGACATGAACGGGAAGCCCGTTGTGATGAAGTATTATTGCGCGAACGGCCCCTCCAGCGAGTGCTTCGCGTACAAGGTGGCGTGCGAACTGGGCAAGGAGTGCTCCAACGGCGCATGCGCGTCCATCGCGTCCGCGACGTACGCGCCCACCGCGACAGCCGCGCCGACGCGTTCCGCGCCCACGGCGGCGCCGACGTCGCAGCCGACGGAATATCCGATGTCGACGGCACAGCCCTCGGCAACCCCGCTGCCCGCGCAGCCGATTTCAACGGACACGCTGGTGCTCGGCGGGGTTCTCGTGATAGCGCTTCTTGCTGTTATATGGTTCGTCGGCCGCAAGCCGCGCACACAGCACAAGGGGAAGGGGTGAGCGAATGCAGTTCGTAGGCATGAGCATGTGGGTTTACTTGATGCTGCTGTCAATCGGCATCATGGGAATACTCCCGTTCTTGATCAAGAAGAAGCACTGCTCGGAAATGCTGAAGATGGCGTTCTTCCTCGCCCTCTTTGATTTCGCGTTCGAGAACGTGGGCGCGATGCAGGGATACTGGTTTTCGACGGGAAGCGCGTTTCCGCTGCTGGCGGTGCCGATA
>JAZDNL010000041.1:0-10734 GCA_043799765.1 Microcaldota archaeon
GCGCAGGCAGTCGCAGTTCGATATTTCCACGACAATCGACGAGCCGCTGCAGTTCGTCGTGTTCGCGTTGCAATTCACGGACGGCACGCCGTCTACGACGCCGTAGACGTTGACCGTCTTGTTGCTGGCGTGCAGGGCGCGGGCAATCTCGGCAGCCATAACCGCGACTGCTGAGTTCCGCGCGTCCGAACCGTTGAAAAGCCGCTCCTCTATGGTCGCGTTCTTGGGCGCCAGTATCGCCGCCATCTCCGCCTTTGCGTTGCCGTTCGAGAAAACGCGCATTCCCTCAAAGGAACTTTCCTTCTGCTTGCCCGCAGACTGCGACAGGAAGAAGACAGCCGCGAAAACGACCGCGAAAACAACTATCAGCAGGACCGTTTCCGTCCAATTTTTGCTTTCCTTTGCCTGTTCGTTCATACGAGAACCTCCAAACCTTCTTCGGCCATAAGCGTTTCCTTGAAAACCTGCTTCGCCTCCCTCAGAAGAGGGGAGCGGTCTTCGTAGCGGTTGCTCGCGTGCGTGAGCAGAAGCTTCTTCGCGCCCGCTTTTTTCGCGCATTCGGCCGCCTCCTTCGCGGTTGAATGGAATTTCTCCTTCGCCTGTGCGGAGTCGGCATCGGTGAAGCAGGCGTCGTGAATCAGCAGGTCCGCGCCTTTCGCGGCAGCCTGCAGTTCTGCGCACGGCGCGGTATCGCCGCTGTAAACAATTTTTTTGCCCGCCTGTTTGTAGGTAATGTCTTCCAGACGGACGGTTTTGCCGCCGACGACCAGCTTGCCTTTCTCCTGAATCTCCGTGAACATTGGACCGCGCAGCCCCTTCGCTTTCGCCTTCGCCTCGTCGAAGCGCGTCTTCTCCCCTTCCTCAAGGCAGTAGCCAAGCGCCCTGCATCCGTGGTTCACGGGAAAGGCGCGCACGGAGAAGAGGCGTTCCTTGAGAACCGTGCCGTCGTGCACGTCTTTGACGGTAACGGGAAAATGCGGCGCGAGCTCCCTCTGCGAAAACGCGGTTTCGAAGAGTTTTTTCGTTCCCGCGGGCCCCGCGATGAGCAGTTCCTCCTTTCTTCCGATCATTCCAAGGGTCTGGACCAGCCCGAAAACTCCCAGGAAGTGATCCGCGTGCAAATGCGAAAGAAAAATCGCCTTCACCTGGCCGTAGTTTGCGCCGTACTTCATCATCTGCCGCTGGCATCCCTCGCAGCAATCGAAAAGATACGTCGCCCCGTATTTCACCGCGAACGAGCTCGGGACGTGCCGCGGGCTCGGGAGCGAACCGCCGCTGCCCAGCACTACCGCGCGAATCATAAACCTTTTAACGACGCGCCGCTTTTTAATGTGTTATGGCGAAGCGTACGGCCGCAAAGAAGGCAAGGACTACTGCGGACCTGGCGGTGCCTCCGCGGCTCGTCGACCAGGTCATCGGGCAGGAGAAGAGCGTCGACATCATCAAGAAGGCCGCGAAGCAGAAGCGCCACGTAATGCTGGTAGGCACCCCGGGCACGGGCAAAAGCATGCTCGCGCAGGCGATGGCCGAACTCCTGCCTCCTGAGCAGCTCGAAGACATACTCATCGAGGAGAACCCGGAGAACGAGAACCTCCCGCGCGCGAAAACCGTGAAAGCCGGCGAAGGCAGGAAAATCGTCGACGAGATGCGCATGAAGACGCAGCTCGGCGGCAAGGACATGAACGTCGTCTACGTGTTCTTCCTGTTCATCGCATCCTTCCTTTTGCTGGCGTACGGAAGGCAGCAGCTCGGCGACGTCATAACTGCCGCGATGCTCATCGGATTGTTCTTGGTCAGCGGCGTGATGATGCTCGGCTCGCAGCTGTCGCGCGGCCGCGCGGGCGCGGGGTACGAGCCGATTAAGATGCTCGTTGACAACTCCGCCAACAAAACCGCTCCGTTCATAGACGCGACCGGCGCGCGCGCAGGGGCGCTTCTCGGCGATGTAAAGCATGACCCCTTTCAATCGTGCTATGGCGAAACGAAAATCGATGGCACTAATGAAACAATGGAAACCGTCTGGAAAAAAATGGCGAGGAAACACGCATCGTTGATTGAAAGGAATGAAGATGGGTACGAGGCGATCGTGCTGCCGAAGAACGAGCGCGTTTATGCGTATGGAATGAAAGCAGGGCGGGTCGTTAAGAGCAGGATTCGCGTCATCAACCGCCGCCCGTATCGCGGAAAAATCGTGCGCGTGAAAGCAGGCGAACGCGCAATCATTACAACACCCGAACACAAATTCTACTCGAAAAAAGGAAGGAAAGCCGCTAGTTCCCTTCGCAGGGGAACGCCGCTCGTCGTAAGGAGGTAATCCTATGGAGAAAACGTTCGTCATGCTAAAGCCCGACGCGGTCCAGCGCGGCCTTGTCGGAGAAATCACGTCGCGATTCGAGCGCAAGGGCTTGCGCCTGGTCGGGACAAAGATGGTATGGCTCAAGGACTCGCAACTCGACGAGCACTACTCCCAATACGTGGGCAATGATTTCTTCCCGAGGCTCAAGGAATTCATGGGCGCCTGCCCCGCAATTGCGATGGTCTGGGAGGGGAAGGACGCCATCAAGGTCGTGCGCACGCTCTGCGGATTGACGAACGGCCGCGAGGCGCTTCCTGGAACGATACGCGGCGACTACGGCATGAGCCTGCAGTGCAATCTCGTGCACGCGTCGGACTCACCGCAGACCGCTGAAAAGGAAATAGCGCGCTTCTTCACGACGAACGAAATATACACGTACGGCGACTCGCTTTCGGAATTCCGCTACGCGAAGGACGAACGCTAGAAAGCGCCGAGTCCTATCACTATGTTCTGGATTCCGCGCGTGAGCAGCAGCAACCCCATGATCTTTCCGACAACGCCGATTAGGCGCTGCCCAAGCGCCTTTGTCAGGTACGGGGAATAGCGTATTATCAGCCAGCTAGCTATCACCACACCGAGCACGGCGAAGAACAGCGGGAGGAGCGGCGTGTCCGCCGCCTGCAGGATTATCGCGGTGATTACTCCTGGACCCGTAAGCATGGGCGTGCCTATGAGCACGGCGATTGCGTCCTCGTCGGAGGCTTCGACTTTCGTGAGCGAGATTCCGAGCGACGTCTGTATTCCGAGTATCGAAAGAATCACTCCTCCGGCTATCCTGAAAGCGGAAATCTTCAGCCCCATCACATCCAAGAGGGGCTGCCCTATGAAAAGGAATGCGATGGCGAGCCCTCCGGCTACGAGAGCAGCCTTGTCCGCCGCGTGCTTCCGCTGCGCGTCGGAAAAGTCCTTCGTAAGCGCAAGGAACGGAACTACGCTCGACAGCGGGTTCATGATTACGAATAGGATTGCGAACGCGGTGAGAAACTGCTCGAACATAAGCGGAGCAATATAGGGCGCAAAGGCTTTTAATCGGTGCGGGCGGGGTTTTTGCCGAACGGATTCCGCAGTATTTTAACCTGCTGCCTCCATAACGGATGGGGCGATGCGATGCCAGTTCCGCGAATGATAAAGAGAATCGGAAGGGGAATCGGAAAGGGATTTAGAGTCGTACTTGTTTTTTCGCTATTGAGCGGACTGGCCGGATTCGGAGGGTACGCCGGCTCACGGGCGAGGCTGGACCAGAAAGCGATACGGGAGATTGCAAAAGCAGAAGGGCGGGCTTACTCGCCCCACCAGCTGAAACTGGTTAAGGCGGCGAACAGCAGGGCAGGATACGGCACGGTTTATTTCGTTCACAACAACAAGCTCCACGAAATAGGGGTTCCGGATTACGTGAATGCCAGGGACATAGCCCCCCTGCTTGAAAAACGCGACTTGGCGGCGGCCAAGTGGCTGATGAACAAGAAAATTGGAACACTGCAGGCAAAGGCGGAAATGGATCCCGAATTCGCGAGGGAGGTCCAAAACCGCGTGGGTTCGCTCAACTACAGGAAGTACATCCTGAGCAACCTTGGCACCGAAGCCGACGCGCACAGGGTTTTCACCAGTGGGGAAATAAGGGCGATTGACAACGCAATCAAGAGGATACCTCCGGCAAAGCTGGCGGAATTGCAACGCAAGGGCGACGCCAAGAAGACGGCGTTGACTGGGGCATTGGCTGTGATTGCATCGGGCCCGGAGGCGGTGGTTGCCTTGATCGGGGCGCGCAAAAGGCGAAGGAAACTGAACGAGGAAACAAGCGCCGCCTAGCCGGCTATTCTAGTATCTCGACGGCGTCAACGATGCCGTCGCCGTCCTCGTCGAAGCCCTGAACGACGTGGGCAAGCGACTCGTTGTCGAAGAGGTTTGCCTCGTCCATGCGGCCGGCTTTTTTCAGGAGCGCAAGCACCGCCACGCGCGTTGCGTTGTGCGTCGCTCCCGCGAGAACGAGCATCTTCTTGCCCGAGTGGAACGGACTTTCGACTAGCTCGACGATGCCCACCTCCTCGCCGTACGTCTTTCTCGAAAGCGAGGACTTCACGGCGAACGTCTTTTCGTCGAAGCGTATGGGCAGCGACTCGTTCGCTTCGGAAACGAGCATGTTCACTTTCGGCCCGCCGACCAGAAGGAGGTTGCCGCGCTTGTTGGCGTCCCGCACCTCGGTATCGAGAAGGTAAAGGGGAGGCGCAAAGGAAGCAAAGGAACCAAGCAGCATTGCCAATTCTATCGCTGCGTAGTCGGAACCGCCTGCCCTGTATTTTCCGTGGGCATCTGGGGAGCCGACCACGATTTTTCCGTCAAGGAACCCCGCGCCTACGAACGGCTTCAACAGCGACGGCGGCTTTTTCTTCTGCAGGGGCATCGGCTTCCAGTCCTCGTCCAGAAGCACGACTAACGCCTGCGCCGAAACCGAATACTTCTTCGCGAGCGCGCCGCCCTTTTCGGCGTATTCGGCCACTTTCACCAGACCCGCATCCTGAAGCACGCGGAAATGGTAGTACGCCGTCTGCGCCTGCATGCGGAGCTGCTTCGCCACCTCCGCTGGGTATTTCGGCGATTTGGCGAGCGTGCGCAGTATCAGGAGACGCTCCGGCGACAGCACGGAAATCGACGCGTCGTCGACTATCTCCGCTTCCAGAGCGCGTTCGTTGTCGAATACCTTCGCCATGCTCTCACCCTCTTTTAACCTGTTTAATACTAGTATGGTAAATTTTATAATACCGACACCATTATTATATGAAAAACGCTGACTGGGCAGCCGCGAGTCAGCCGGATTTTGAACGGCGTTTATAATAGCGTGGAACGCTAGTTCCTTCCTCGCCTTAGGGTGAAAAATATGTGCGGAATCATAGGGTACGTCGGCGTCAAAAGCGCGGGCCCGATACTGCTTGACGGACTGCGGAAATTGGAATAGCGCGGCTACGATTCGGTGGGGATGGCCACCTTCGAAGGAAGCGGAATCACGCTGAAAAAGGACGCCGGAAGAATCGACGACGTCGCGAAACGCGAGCGGCTGGGGGAGATGGCCGGAAACGCGGGCATAGGGCACACGCGCTGGGCTACCCACGGCGGGGTCACGAAGGAGAACGCGCATCCGCACGCCTCGTGCAACGGCGACATAGTGGTCGTGCACAACGGAATCATTGAAAATTACTCGGAGCTCCGCACCGAACTCGCCGAGCGCGGGCATTCCTTCCGCTCGCAGACGGACACGGAAGTGATACCGCACCTGCTGGAAGAGGAGATGCGACGGGGCAACGGAGTCGAGCAGGCGGTGCGCAACGTCGTGAAGCAGCTGCACGGCTCGTTCGCGCTTTTGGTGCTCTGCTCCAAGGAGCCCGACAAGATAGTCGCCGCACGCAGGGAAAGCCCGCTCATCATAGGGCTCAGCGAACACGGAACGTTCGCCGCGAGCGACGCCACCCCTTTCCTCGGGCAGACGAAGCACGTCGCGTATTTGAACGACAACGAGATGGCGGTGCTTACGCAGGGAGGCGCAACGTATTTCGATTTCAACGGCAACCCGATACGCAAGGAAGTCGCGGAAATCTCGTGGAAAGCGGAGCAGGCCACGAAGGGCGGGCACGACTTCTTCATGATCAAGGAAATCCTCGAGGAGCCCGCGGCGATGCGCAACGCGCTGCTGCAGGACAAAAAGGCGTTCACGGAGTTCGCGCAGGAAATCGCGTCCGCGAAAAAGGCGATGGTGATCGCCTGCGGAACCGCGAGGCATTCCGCAATCATCGGCAAGCACCTGCTTGACCGCGTCGCGGGAAAACAGGTGGAGGTGATGATCGCCTCCGAATTTTCCTATTTCGCGGACAATCTCACGCCTGAAACGCTCGTCGTCTGCGTCTCGCAGAGCGGGGAAACCGCGGACGTGCTCGACGGCGTGCGCAAGGCAAAAGCGAAAGGATGCCGCGTGCTTTCGGTCGTAAACGTCGTGGGTTCCACGTTGGCACGGCTCAGCGACAGGACGGTTTACCTCAACTGCGGGCCCGAGGTGTGCGTAGCCGCGACGAAGTCGTTCATCAACCAGGTTACCGTGTTTTACCTGCTCGCCTACGCCATGAGGGGCGCGTTCGACGAAGGCGTCGAGGAACTTACGAAGGTGAGCGAACTCCTACTGAAGGCGTTCGAACTCAACGACGCGAAGGCGAAGGCGATTGCGGAACGCTTCGTGAAGAACGGTAACGCGTACTATATTGGACGCGGCGTGAATTTCGCGATGGCGCTCGAGGGCGCGCTGAAAATGAAGGAAATCTCCTACGTGCATGCGGAAGGAATGCCTGCCGGGGAATTGAAGCACGGAACCCTCGCGCTCATCGAGCAGGGCACGCCTGTGTTCCTTCTCAACCCCACGGACTATACGTACTACGACACGCTTTCGAACGGCTTGGAAACGAAGGCGCGCGGCGCGGTTCTCATCGGCGTCGGCAACAAGAACAACAAGGCGTACGACGAGTTCATCGAGCTTCCTGAAGCGCCGGAGATTTTCTATCCGCTGCTCGAAGCTGTGCCGCTGCAGCTCGTCGCTTACTACGCAGCAGTTGCAAGGGGGCGCGACCCGGACAGGCCGCGCAATCTCGCGAAATCGGTGACGGTGAAATGAGATACTTCCTGTTTGATTTGGACGGAACCGTACTACACTCGAACGAGGCGCTTATCCGCGTTTACAAGGACTGCTTCGCGCACTTCGGCTTTCCGGAACCGAAGGCGGAGGACATCCTGAAATACAACGGCAACACTGCGGAGAACTGGGTGCCTCTTCTTTACCCGCAGGTGCCGAGTGAAAGGATTCCAGAAATCGTCGCGTGGCTGCGCAACGCCTACGCGAACGAGTACATACCGAAATACGGGAAGCCGGAACGCGACGCTCCAGCGATGCTCAACGCACTGCGCGAAAGGGGCGCGAAGCTCTGCGCAGTAACGAACCAGATGCGCTTCGAGGCAGATTCTTCGCTGAAGGTAATGGGATTCAAATTCGACGGAGAGGTTTGCATGAAGGAGGGGCTGAAGCCGAAACCCGCTCCGGACTTGGTGTTTGAAGGCATGAAGAGGCTTGGCGCGAAAAAGGATGAAACGCTGTTCGTCGGCGACTCCTTCGCGGACGCTGGCGCCGGAAAAGCCGCAGGCGTTCGCACGGTTCTTATCAAGCGCGTCTGGAATACAAACATTGACGCGGAGAAAATCAATTCGCTTTCGGAGGTGCTGAAATTCCTATGAACACGTACGTGGTTCTCGCAGCTGGAAACGGCGTCAGGCTCTGGCCCATAACCGAACACATACCGAAGGTGATGGTGCGCGTGCTCGGCAAACCCATGCTCGAATGGATTTGCGAGGGCATCGACAAGGACGCGGAGAAAATCGTGCTCGTTGTCGGCGCCAAGAAGGAAAAGGCGGAGGAGTGGGCGCACGCGTCGCGCTTCCGTTCGAAGATAGTGCTCGTCGAGCAGAGCGAGCGGCTCGGAACGGGGCATGCGCTGCTTCAGGCGGAGAAGGAAATAAAGGACGACTTCGTCGTGTTGAACGGCGACAACTTCTTCGCTCCCGAGGCGTTCAGGCGCATCGCCTCGGAAAAAGGGTACTGGTGCTTCTCGAAAAAAGTGGAGGACAAGCGCCATTACGGCGTTTTTGAAACGGATAGCGGCCGCCTGAAATGGTTCATCGAAAAACCCGAAGAAGGCGGACCCGGGCTGATCAACCTTAATCTGATGAGGCTGCCGAAGCAGTTCTTCGATTATCTGCGCAAGCTCGAAAAGTCGCCGCGCGGCGAATTCGAGTTGCCCGACGCCCTTTTCGCCTTCGCGAAGAAGAACGACGTCGCGGTGCACGAACTCGAAACCTACTGGAACGACGTCGGTTTCTTCTGGAACCTCCTTGATGCGAACGCCTACGCCGCCGAAAACCTCATGGACGAAAAGCGCGACGGCGAAATCGAGAAAGGCGCCATCGTGAAGGGAAAGGTGCACATCGGCATCGGCTCCGTCATCAAGGCGGGCTCTGTTGTCCAGGGCCCGTGCTACATTGGCGACAACTGCATCTTGGGTCCGGGAGCCGTTCTGCGGCCGGCCACAGTGCTCGAAGGCGACAACCACATCGGCGTGCACGCGGACCTGAAGAACTGCCTGTTCATGCGCGGAGCGGACGCCCACTCGGCATACGTCGGCGATTCCGTCGTATGCGGCGGTGTCAACCTCGGGGCGGGCACGCGTACGGCGAATCTTCGCTTCGACGAGGACCCCGTCGAGGTTTACTTCCGCGACAAGAAGGTGAACTCGGGGAAGCGCAAGCTCGGCTGCGTCGTCGGCGCAGGCACGAAAACAGGCGTGAACGCGTCGATAAACTGCGGCGTGCTAATCGGCGAGAACTGCCGCATCTTTCCGGGAACCGTAGTGAACAAGACGCTCGACAACGGCACCGTATGGAAGGGTTGAGATGTTCAGAACCTACGACGTGCGCGGGATTTACGGGAAGGACATAACAGAGGAAAGGTTCTGCAGCCTTGGAAGGGCGATGTCGTCCTACGCAAAGGAGATAGTCCTCGGCATGGACTATCGCCGGCATAACGAGGAATTGGCAGCTGCTTTTTGCGCGGGGTTTGACGGCGAGGTGCGTTTTCTCGGAAGGGCGCCCACTCCCGCCATTGCGTTCCATTCCGAAAAACTCGGCGCCGCCCTGACGGCATCACACAACCCCGCGGAGTACAACGGCTTGAAGCCGTTCCGCAGCCGTAGGTGCTTCTGGCCCGAGGAGCTGAAGGAACTCGAGGGAAGAACGACGCCGTGCGGGAAAATGCCCGCGAAACCGCTGGAGCCGGACGGAGAACTCCATGACGGCTATGTTGCGGCGCTTCCCGAAGCAGGCGATGCGCTTTTTGACTTGTGCGGCGGCGCGGCGTGCGCGCTGAAGGACGTTTTTCCGCGCCGCATTTTCGACGAACCCGATCCCGCTTACGAAAAGCACTCCGCGGAACCGAAGGATGAAACGCTGGCGGTGCTGAAGGAGAAGTCGCACGAAAAGCTCGGCTTCGCCTTCGACGGGGACGGGGACCGCGTCGCAGTATGCGACCGGGGGAAAGTGATTGACGGCGGCATTATCATCGCGTTCATCGCGGAAAACTTCCTGAAAAAGAACGATTCACTCGCCGTTACTCTCGACGTTTCGGATGAAGTCGTCCAATACCTTACCGACGCGGGTTTCGGCGTCGAAGTATCGAAAGTGGGGGACGTTTTCGTTCTGCAGAAGGCATTGCAGGAGAAGGCTGCTTTTGCGGGGGAACGCTCCGGGCATTATTCGATGATGAAGCACATGCCCTACTCGGACGGCATATACTTCGGCTTGCTGCTGTCGCAGGCGAAAGCGGGCGAAATAGCCGAATACGCCGAAAGATTCAAGGCAATCACGTTTATTGAATCGGTATACGCTAAAATCGACTTCGTGAAACTTGAGGAATTGGTGCGCGCGAACGAGCCCGCGTGGATTTCCACGATAGACGGCATAAAGGCGCGCTTCCCCGAATACTGCCTGCTCGTCCGCGCCTCGAACACCGAACCCAAGGTGCGCGTCAACTCCGAGGCGAAGACCCGCGAACTCGCGCTTCGCGGAATGCGGGAAGCGAAGGAATTAATTAACGCCTGTATCGTCAAGCAATCATGAGGGAACCCGCGGTTGCAGGCGCATTTTATCCGGGAGACAGGGAAGAGATAGCGGAGATGCTGGCGGCGTTTAAGGAAAGGGCTAAACCTGCCAAAAAGAAGACGGACGCTGTTGTCGCTCCCCACGCTGGCTGGATTTACTCGGGAGCAACCGCCATGCACTCGTTCCTCGCGCTGGAGAAGAAGAAAACCTACGTCGTCATTTCGCCGAACCACACGGGCGCGGGCGCGCCGGTTGCGTTAAGCGGAGAGGATTGGGAAACTCCGCTCGGCACGGTTAAAAACGACAAGACCTTGGTGAAGGAACTGTCCGTCTCCTTCGAAATAAGCGAAGCGGCTCATAAACGCGAGCATTCCGTGGAAGTCCAACTTCCATTCCTCCAGTTCTTGTTCGGAGATTTTTCGTTCGTTCCGATAACCATGATGGACCAGTCGCTTGAGGCGGCGAAGATGGTGGCTGAGCGGCTTGCGGAGTCTAAAAAGGATTTCGCAGTCGTGGCTTCTTCCGATTTCACGCACTATGAACCCGCGCCTATTGCTAAGGAAAAGGACATGGCGGTAATCGATGCGCTCCTGAAAATGGACGCGCACGTGTTTTACGAAAAACTGCGCGAAACGCGGGCAACTGCATGCGGCTTCGGCCCGATTGCCGCCGCCATGCTTTGGGCTAAGAAAAAGGGA
>JAZDNL010000076.1:0-2943 GCA_043799765.1 Microcaldota archaeon
TACGGGCTTTCCAACAAGTCCGAGGCTTTCAACCGGATAGTGCACGAGTTCGGGCCGCAGATGATAGAGCCGGAACTCAAGGAACGGTTCGCAAAGGACGTGCTGGAAGGCACGGGGAAGTGGGAGAAGAAGCACGCGTTCGGGAGAAAGACGACGCTAAAGGAACTCGACGGGCTGTGACGGCATGTTCGAGTTCGACCTTTCGGACGAATTGAAGGCGCTCCTGCGCCAACTCGGAAAAAAGGACCGCGCGCTTGCCGAAGCGGTCAAGAAAAAGGTGCGCGAAATCGTCTCCCGCGATGCGGAAACAATCGATGGCTACAAGAACCTGCGGGCGCCGCTCAACGAGTTCAAGCGGGCGCACGTCGGCAACTTCGTTCTCACCTTCAAGATCTACAGGGAACGGAACTTCGTCTTCTTCCACTCGCTGAGGCACCACGACGAAGCGTACAAAATCTGACTCAACCCAATCCCTTTTTTAAGTTCTTTTTCTTTCCTTAATTCGTGCCATATCTCGACAACCTGATGCAGCGCACCAAATCGTCGGGACAGCAGGCGCCCGAAGCGCCGGCAAAGGACGACGAGGAGCGCGAGGACAAGAGAGTCCTGATTGAGCAGTACGCGGACGTCAAGATTTACCGCGTCCCCGGCGAGCCGCTCTATTTGTACGAAATCCCGTCGCCTCACTACAGGGGCGAGGAGAAGGAGCTCATTAACGCGCTGATGGACATCGCCATCGGCGTGATGACAACTGAAACGAGCGTTCTTCCGCCAGAAGAAAGGCGCAAGAAGTACTTCGAGCGCATCATGGACATCATTGACGCCACGCCGGAGCTGAAGGTGCCGGTGAACGCCAAGGATTTTTACGCCAACGCGGTTGTGCGCGAAATGGTCGGGTACGGCATCATCGACCCGATGACGCAGGACGAGTGGCTCGAGGAAATCATGATCATAGGCCCGAACAGGCCCGTTTACGTTTATCACCGCAAGTACGACATCATGAAAACTAACGTGATGTTCTACGACGACAAGGACATACGCGATTTGGTCGACAGGATAGCGCGCGGAATCGGCAGGCGCATAGACACGCAGGTCCCGATTCTCGACGCCCGCCTCAAGGACGGCACCAGAGTCAACGCGACGATTCCGCCCATCAGCATCGACGGCAGCACGCTCACGCTCAGGAAATTCAGGAAGGACCCGATGAGCATAGTTGACCTGATAAATTACGGCACGTTCAATTTCGAAGCCGCGGCGTTCATGTGGCTCGCCACCGACGGAATGGGTGTGCGACCCGCGAACACTCTCGTCTCAGGCGGAACCGCATCGGGAAAGACGACGACGCTGAACATCCTCAGCGCGTTCACGCCCAACACGGAGCGAATCATCAGCATCGAGGACACGGCGGAGTTGTCGCTGCCGCTGAAGCACTGGATACGCTTCGAGGTGCGTCCGCCTTCGCTTGAAGGAACCGGCGAAATAGACATGAACGAGCTTGTAAAGACGTCGCTGAGAATGCGCCCCGACCGCATAATCGTCGGAGAAATCCGAGGCGCCGAAGGATACACCATGTTCGCCGCCATGAACACCGGACATTCGGGTTGCATGGGCACGGTGCACGCGAACAGCGCGAAAGAAACGCTCGTCCGCCTCGCGAACCCGCCCATAAACGTTCCCTCGATAATGCTCACGTCGCTGAACTTCATACTCATGCAGAACCGCATCCACGACAGGCGCAAGGGCATGATAAGGCGCATCACGGAACTGGCGGAAGTGGTGCCCAACGAAGAGGGCGAGATTGAACTTCAGAACCTGTACGAGTGGGACCCCGTGAAGGACGCGCTCACGCGAACGAACGCGAACTCGGCGTACCTGCAGCTGCTCCAGAAATACACCGGATTGGACAAGAAGGCGCTCCAGCAGGAACTCGACGACCGCGAGGCGGTTCTGCGCCAGCTAGTCAAGTCGGGCACGAACAAGCTCGACGCGGTGTGCGAAGTGACCCAGAACTACATTATAAAAAAGAGAACGCGCTTGTAATACTCGGTGGAACTTTTGGACGAGGAAGAGCATAAGCATTACATGGATGCGGCGCGCATAGCCGCAGGCGTGCGCACCGTAGCCGAGGAGTGCACGAAGCCGGGAGCGAAGCTGTTCGACATCGCAACTGCAATAGAATCCGAGGTGGTGAAGGAAGGCGGGAAGAACGCGTTTCCCGTGAACATCTCGATTAACGACACCGCGGCGCATTACACGCCCTGCATCGGCGACGAAACCGTGCTCGGCGAGAAGGACTTGGTTAAAATCGATTTCGGCGTCCATGTCGAGGGTTGCATCATAGACCAGGCGTTCACGGTTGATTTCGGCGGCGAGAACGGGAAATTGGTGGAAGCGGCAGATGCCGCGCTGAACGACGCGCTCGCGACGATGAAGGCGGGAGTTTCCGTGAAGGAAGTCGGCGCGGCTATTCAGAACGCCATCACTTCCCGCGGCTTCAAACCCATCGAGAACCTCGGCGGGCATTCTCTTGAGCCGTACATCCTCCACGCAGGCGAGGAAATCCCGAACACCGCCAAGGGCTCCTACGTGCTGCAGGAGGGCGACGTTTTCGCGGTTGAGCCGTTCGCCACCACCGGCGCAGGACGCGTCGACGAAGGAAACTACTGCGAGATTCATTCGCTCATAAACCCGAAACCCGTGCGCCTGCCGCAATCGCGCCGCGTACTGGAGCACATTCTCGAGGAATACAAGACGCTTCCTTTCGCGGAGCGCTGGCTGGCGGGGATGCTTTCCACTTCGTCGATAGAACTCGTCGTGAACGATCTCGTGAGGCAGGGCATCCTGCACTCCTACGCCGTGCTGAAGGAAATCAACAAGGGCGTGGTGGCGCAGAGCGAGGTTACGGTTATCATCGAGAAGGACGGAGTGAAGAACCTGTGCTGA
>JAZDNL010000077.1:0-5860 GCA_043799765.1 Microcaldota archaeon
CCCGTGCCCTCGTGCTCCGAGAACGAGCACATGGTGCAGCTTGAGGGAGCAATCGACTACCTCGACGTCGGCGACACCGACAGCGAGGCAACGCACGCAATCGACGGCTGGAGCGCCGCGAACATAACCGGCGGCTACGGCGGATGCAACGGCGGAGCGGTTTGCTCTTACAGGCAGATTCTCGAACCGATCGAGGTCTGCAGCGACGACGGACGCAACGCAACGTTCACGCTGAGCATAGGCGAGGGACGCTACGCGGACAAACTCCGTCTTCGCGCTCTTGACGGCGTGAGCAACTACGATTCGTTCGACGTTTACGTAGACGGCGAGTTCCTGGCGCACTACTCGGACGTAGTGGACGGAGTGGAGCTCTGGAACACTCTGGAATACGCGCTCGCGAACAAAACCGGCACGATAACGATATTGCTCAGTGCAACTGACGAGATATGGCCTTTGTGCGGAACGTACGGACAGGTGGCGTTCGACTGGGTTGATTTGGGCGGATTTACGTGTGAAGCTAACACGGAACCGACGCCCACGCCGACTCCGGAACCGACTGCTACGCCCAGCCCGTCGCCTTCGCCCGAACCTTCCTCGACGCCGACGCCCACCGTCCAGATAGGCGGGGGCGGCGGAGGAATTGACTGCGTTGCAGCCGGAACGTGCGGTGCGCCGCAGCCGAGCGTGCAGACGGAGGAAAACGGCGCGGTTTACAACGCGACGCCGACTCCTGAACCGAGTCCGGCAGTACTGGGCGGCGAACCGACGCCGACTCCCGTGCCGCGCAAGAACTACCACGTCTACCCGCTGACAACCCCGACGCCGACTCCGATACCCGTAGTCGGAACGCCGACTGCGCCTGCGGCGATAACCGGCTTGGCGTCCGCGTTCGCGGGCCCGTGCAGCGCAGGATTGTTCATCCTCGCGCTCATAGCGGCGGTGTTGGCGTACCTTCTCAAGCCGCCCAAGTTCCTTGACGCCGGGAGGGAGAAGAAGAGCCTGTACAAGTTCGGCCTCATCGGGCTCGGAGCGTTCGCGCTGCCTTACGTCGCGTCCTACTTCATGGGCGCGTGCCAGGCGCAGGCGCTTGCGCTCGCCGAGGACGTCATAGCAGGCGGAGCGCTCGGGTACTTCAAGTACCTGAAGAAAAAGTAGCCAAAGCGTTTGTTTTTATTTCCTGTTTCTTTTCTTTTCGCGTGGTAGACGTAACGCTGTCCATCGTGCAGATAGGCGGCGTGGTGCTTAGCGCGCTTCTGCTCGGCGCCATTTCGTCGCGGCTCGGCTTCTCGTCGTCAATAGGGCACATCGCCGCAGGCATCCTGCTCGGCCCCCTTCTGCTCGGCTATCTTATACCTAACGAAGGAATGGCGCCACTGTTCGGCGAAATCGGCATCATGACGCTGATGTTCTACCTCGGCTTGGAACTCAGCATAAAGCGCTTCAAGGAGCGCGGAGCAGTCGCGACAATCCTCGTGATGGCGGAGATTCTCGCTTCGTTCGCAATAGGCTTCACAGTTGCGAAGATGTTCGGCTACGGCGACCTGGAGGCGCTCGTCATAGGTTCGCTGCTTCCGATGGCGAGCACCGTGATTATCGCGAAATTCATCCTGGAAAAAGGCATCATGGACTCCCCCGAGGCGAGAATAAGCATCTCCTCGCTTATCGTGGAGGACTTCCTCGCGATTCTCATCCTCGTCGTGCTCTCCACGATGTCCACGCAGGGCTCCGTCAACGTCGCGGTGATGAACGGCGTCCTGTTCACAATAGCCGCCTTCTTCGTGGTCAACAAGCTCTCCGAGCCGATACTCGCGTTCCTCGAGCGCTATTCGCAGGAAGACAAGATGGCGCTCTACGCCATAGGCGTGGGCATCATAGTCGCCTACTTCGGCATTCTTCTGGGTTTGTCGCCGGTGCTCGGCGCCTACTTCGCGGGATTCGCCCTCGCGGAAACGAAATACGCCGAACGCATCAAGAAGGAGCTCGGGCTTTTCCGCGAATTCTTCGTGCTGTTCTTCTTCGTTTCCTTCGGCGCAACCGTCGTGCTGCCGCAGACCGCCACCGTGGTGTGGGTGCTTCTCGCCGCGCTCCCGCTCTATTTCATTTCCAAGATTCTCATATACGGCGTGTTCGGCACCGCATTCGGCTTGACGAACGAGTCGGCGGTTACGTGCGGCTTGCTTATGACGCCCATCGGCGAATTCAGCCTGATAATCGCCGCCGCGGCAACGCCGCTCCTGAAGGCGCCGGGCGACGTGATGGGGCTCGCGTTCCTGCTCGTGATATCCACGACGATGGTCGGGCCCGCGCTCTACAACCGCCGCGGCTCCATCTCGAAGCTGTTCCTGCGGCTCTATCCCAGGGGCATACAGCACGCCGTTTCCAACGTGGGCAAGCGGCTGTCCATGGCTGGCGCACGGCTCGGCGACGAGAAGGCACTGAAGAACGAGCACACCGTCGTAATACGCAACCTGTTCATGAACCTCGTCGTAATCGTGGCGCTCGTCTACATAAGCTACCTTCTGGATATGAAAATCAACTTCCCGTTCATTCCGGGGCCGAGTTCCGTTTCCGTCGGATTGCTCCTGCTTCCGCTGATAGCGTGGCCGATTTACCGCTCGCTTAACGAGCTTATCTTCCTCGTTCGCAGGGTAGCGGAGCGCGCGCTCACGGTGGCGTTCCCCGAGCTTGCTTCGACCGAATCGCTCGCGCAGCAGGCGTCCGAGGTGTTCGCTTCGCTCGTCCTGTCCATAGTCGGCGCGCTCGCCTGCGTCGTGACGTACTACGGCGCGCCGCCGCTGTTCCTAGTTCTTCCTGGCGCGTTCACGCTGCTCGCGGCGATGTACCTGAGCAAGTCCCTGTACGGCCTGTTCGAGCAGTACGAGACGCTCGACGCGCTTGTTTCCGGCGAGGGCGGGGAATACAGGGAGTTCGAGAAGCAGTCGCGCGAGTTCCGCGACCTACACCAGAACCGCGTGCGGACGAGGCAGTCAATCGAGGAGGCGCTGCAGGCTGGGGACACGGAACGTGCGCGGACGCTCCTGTCGCAATTCAAGCGCAAGGAGGAGAAGGTCATAGGGCAGATCGTAGGGGCGAAATACCGGCTGCCCGTGAAGCGCGCCGAGGGCAAAATAGAGGCCGTCGAGGAGGAAACCGCGCACACCCGCAGGGCGCTCGAGGACTACTTCAGGAGGAACCCGCCGAGCTTCCTGCTGGGCAGCGGGAAGAAGAAAGGTAAACGCTAAGTGAAGGGGAGTCGGTGGGGTAATCACCGAGGGGAAACGCGCACGTTGCCCCTCCGCGGATTACTTAGTCAGACGCTATCAACTTCGTCACAGGCTTGCGCCTCAGCGGTTGTTCGTTAAGTCATCATCCTGATAAAAATACGGAGGCGGCGTTTAAATCGCTTACGAGGCGTTCTTCCCCGACAGCCGCCACCATGCGACGCGCCACTTCGCCCTCCAGGGCAGCTGCCAGAACGGCACGGAGCGTACGTAGTTCCTTGCCTTCTGCGGAACTTTTTTCATCGGGGTGTACTTGAGCGCGAAGCGCAACTGGATGGGGGAAAGTTTGTGGGGTTCGAACATTCCGAATAGTTGCGGCGCGACGACCCTCTTTCTTTCGGAGGGAAGCATGTCAAGCTGGGCGTGCTGCAGCGAGAAACGCAGTTGCTTTTTCGTGAGTTCCGCCATTGTGAAAAACCTGAGCATCTCGGTTGCCGCGGCTTCCTTGCCGTCGCTTCCGTGCCCGACGTTCTTCATTTTGTCTATGCCGTACTCCGCCCGCAGGCTTCCCGGCGACTGGGATTTCGCGGTCAACGGATCCGTTTCGCCGAGAAGATTCCTCAGCTTCGTCACGGCATCGTCGCCCTCGAGAAGAAATACCTCGACGGGCTTGTCAACGAAATAATCCACCATCGCGTTGTAGAACGGCTTCTCGCGAAGGTGCACGTAGTGCTGCTCGTGGATTTTTTCCGTTAGCACGGTGGTTTTATTTGCGGCTATTTTGAGGCCCGCCTGCTTGATGCGCCACACTATCGTGTCCCTGAGATGTTCGAACTCGGGCTTTATGAAAAACACGGCGTACCGCGAAGGCAACTCTTCCTTTGGAACCTCGCGTTTCTTGCGCATGCAAACCCCCTGTTAAGGATTTTTCCGGCACAGTTGCTTAAATACTTACCTTCAACTGGAGGGCTTTCTTCAGTTCGCGGTAGCGGTTGCGGATTGTGACTTCCGTAACGCCGGCGACGTCGGCGACTTCCTTCTGCGTGCGGCGTTCGCCCGTAAGCACGGACGCTATATAGACGGCCGCAGCCGCGACGCCCATTGGCCCGCGCCCCGATATCAATCCCTTCGCAAGAGCCTGCTCGAGGATTTCCTGCGCCTTCTTCTGCGTCTCCCCGCTCAGATGCAGGGAGGTGACGAAGCGCGTTATGTAGAACTGGGGGTTCGTGAGCGGGACTTTCAGCTTCAGTTGCTGCGCAATCAGGCGGTACGTCCTTCCGATTTCCTTCTTCGGGATTTCCGCAACGTTCGAGATTTCGTCGAGCGTGCGCGGAATGCCGTACTGCCTGCAGATTGCGTATATAACCGCGGAAACGACGCTCTCAATCTGGCGCCCGCGTATCAAGCCTTTTTCGACGCACTTCCTGTAAAGCAGGGCAGCGCTTTCGCGCACGTTCTCCTGCAGTCCGAGATGGGACGCGACGCGGTTGAGTTCCGTCAGCGCGATGGCGAGGTTGCGCTCGATGCTGTTGGAAATCGAGGCGCGCTTGTGCCACTTGCGCATGCGGTAGAGCTGCGCCTGCTGCGAGGGTGCGATCTTGACGCCGGAAGTGTCGCGGTTGTACTGGTCTATTTCGGTTACAAGCCCCTTGTTCGGGTTCATGTATTTCAGGGGAGCGCCAGTGCGCGCGCGGGTTGCGCGCTGCTCCGCGTCGAAGGCGCGCCATTCGGGCCCCTCTTGGATCATGTTCTCCTCAATCACGAGCCCGCAGTTCCTGCAGACGAGTTCGCCGCGCTCCGCGTCGTTTGCGAACGAGCGCCCGCCGCAATCGGGGCAGGCGGCGCCGCGCGGTTTAGCCGCGGGCTGCTGCTGAAACGGATACTGGGGCTTCTTTTTAGCGGACTTAGCGTGTAGAGAGTGTTTTGCCAACCATGTCACCTTCCGACTTCTTCTGAGCGAGATAGAGCGGCTTTTCGACCGAGGCGATGGTGTCGAAAATAACCGCCACTTCCCTGCCTGCCGAATAAAGCTTCGTCCTGCGCTCGACGGGTGCGCCGTCGCCTTCCAGCACGAGGTTGCCCTTCGCTGTCTGTTTGAGCACGCGGAACCTCATGCTATCACGTGGGATTTTTCAGAACTCGCTTAGATATATTTATAAATCTTTTGGCTTTTAAAGCTTTTCCCTTTTTATTAAGCCTTTTTCTGCATCAGCACCGCGTTCACGACGCCGTCCTGCCCGGGCCTGCTCGTCACGCGCGCGTCGCCGAGGTCCGTCTTGATCAGCGAGCCCTTCACGACGACGTTCTCCCGTGCGTAGTGCCTGTTCGCGGGGCACTCCGTCACGGTCACGATTTTCGCCTTCTTCACGCCCTGCGGCGTGGAAACGTTCGCGAAAAGCACGTACTTCGCGGCGGTCTTGTGCCCCCCGCCGATAACCTTGAACGACTTGCGCACCTCCTTCCCGCCCTCCTTCGCCACGCGCGTGCGGCTGAAGAATCCGCCGTACTGGACGAGGCGCTTGTCGGTCATGGAGCGGCGCTTTCCGCCGGAGCCGCTGCGCTTGCTTTTCACGGGCTTGTGATACTGAACCATTTAATCAATCACTCTCTCAAAACGAGTGCAGTTAGTTGCGCAAACG
>JAZDNL010000048.1:0-2088 GCA_043799765.1 Microcaldota archaeon
GCTCCCGCGCCCGCGAATTCGTCAAAACTAGGACCTGCCACCCAAACCCACCGCAATCATTTCGGAAGCGGCATTTTAATGCTTTTGCCGCAGGCAGTAAAACAGGTTAATGAGCGCCGCGAGAAGCGCCGCCCCGTTCAGCAGCGAGAAGACGAAGTCGTTTATTGCAAGCGCGTAAGCGAGAAGCAATGCGCTGCCGACTCCGTAAATCGCGGCAAAAGCAAGCGGCACGTCCGCCCTTCCCTTCCTAATCGTCTCCAGCGTCTCGGGTATCCACGCCACTACTACGAGCGCCATTCCCGCCACGCCGGCGAGTTGCCAGTCCATACGACTGGTTCGCAGGCGGGATTTTAATCCCTTTGCGCCCCATATACTCGTGTGAAAAGGACGCTCATACCCGAAGTGATGAAAAGCGGCGCGCCGTTCTACGAGGAGGCGATCGTAGAACCCGTATTCGGCTGCCCTCACGCGAAGGCGTGCGGCCACTGCGGGCTAGGGGACATGCGCGAGGACCTGCGCTTCATGCGGCTTCCCGTGCTTAGGTCGAGGCTGAATGCGCTCGACAGGCACGGCTTCGCGCCCAAGCAGATATTCTACTGCCTCGGCGAAACAGCCGCGCATCCGCGGCTGCACGAGATAACCGCCGAACTCCGCAATCGCTACGACCCCGAGATAAACCTCTATTGGTCGCTTGCCGGCGTGCCGAGCCGCAAGACGCTGATAAAACGCACCAGGGGGATCAGCAACATTGCAATCTCCCTCACCGACGACCTGCTGAAGTCGTTCATGCGCGGACGCACTGAGGAGGAGGCACGGAAGGAGATGATGCGGCGCATCGGCTGGGCCGCGGACGCCGCCAAGGCGAACGGCTTCGGGATAAAATTCGACGTGGTCCACGGCAGCGAGGAGGAGCGCAGGCGCTGGAGCGCGTTCGTGGACGAGGCGGTGAGCTCTTTCGGAATCACGGGAAATGACGTGAAGAACCAAAATCCGCGCCAGCAGCGGGGATTCGAGCAGGATGAGATGATAGTGTTCGGGCCCAAGATATTCTACGACGGCTCCGTCGTTCTCCGCTACCCGCGGAAGCGCTGAACTCGTCGGTTATTTAAAAGCAAGAAGCGTAATAGGTGCGGTGGGATAGACATGACTGCGTTAGGTTCCTTAAAGAGCAAAATCTCCAAACTGGAGTCCGAAATGGACACTTACCAGATAACGAAGCTGGAGGAGACGATAGGCAAAATCATCAAGATTCTGGCGGAGAAGGAGGCGCGGATGGACCGTGTCATCCAGCTCAACCGCGCCATAGTCAGGGATTGCGCCCGCGCCATCAAGCACGTACACAACGAGGAAGTCAAGGAGTGCGAGAAAATAGTCGAGTCGCTTGAGCCGAAGATGAAGTCGCTTACTCGCGACGCCGAAGGATTCGAGGGCATCGCATCGTCCTGCTGGCAGGAATACACCGAGGTCAAGTGCCTGCTTGCGATTGTCCAGAAGAAGGAGATGCCCGACTACGAGGAGCTTGGCGTCCCCTACCTCGAATACCTTACTGGATTGTGCGACTGCACGGGAGAGCTGCGCAGGCTGATGCAGACATCGCTGATGAACGGCAAGAAGAAGGACGCCGAGTACTACTTCGCGAAAATGAACGAGATTTACGACAACGTGATGACGATAAAATACTCGGGCTCGCTTATCGGGAGCCTGAAACGCAAGCAGGACGTCGCCCGCTCGCAGGTGGAGCAGGCGCGAAGCGAGATGTTGAGGCATGCTTGACTTGAAGTGGGTGAGAGAAAACCCCGACGCCGTAAGAAAGGACCTTAAAAGGAGAAGGATGGATGCGGAGCTGCTTGAAACCCTGCTTTCCGCCGACCTCGAGTACCGCCGCCTTAAACAGGAAGTTGATAACCTCCGCGCCGAGAGGAACCGCCTCACCGAACAGGTAAGAACCCTCAAAAAGGCGGGGAGTAATGCCGACGCCGAGTTGAAGAAGGCGGCGAACATTCCCGACATGATTAAGACTACTGAAGAGAGCGCGGACCGCGAACTCCAGCGCGTCAAGTATTCTATGATGCGGCTTCCGAACATCCT
>JAZDNL010000059.1:0-7708 GCA_043799765.1 Microcaldota archaeon
GCCGCGGGCTCGACGAGCATGTCCCTTGCCGCCGCCTTCTCAAGCAGCGCTTTCTTGTCCGCCATGCGAATAACCGCTCCCGACCAACGCGACAAAACTATTTAAATATTTATTGTTATATAGCTTATTGCCAAGAAGCTAATTTTCTTTGGTAGATAAACGTGCCCGAAAACACAGCACACCGAGTTTTTGAGAGGTTATTCCATGCATGATGATGAACATTCAGCGGACGCGCAGGACGCCGCGGCTTTCACGGGGACCATAGCGGAACTCACGAAAGAGGAGGAGGACGCGAAGAAGGCGCTTGGCGAGGCGGAACGCAACCGGATCGCCACGATAGGCAGGGCGCGCACCGAGGCGCAGGAACTCCTCGAGCAGGCGAAGGCGGAGGCGGAAACCGAGCGCGAGGAGATGATCGCGAAGGAGCGCGCGAAAACCGCCAAGGAGTCCGCGAAGATACTGGATGCCGCCGAGAAGGAGGCGGCGTCCGTGAGCAGGGGGAAGGACGTGAAGGGAACCGCGAAGAAGCTGCTTCCGTTGATTTTCGAGTGATTTTGAAATGCTGACGCTGGAACCGATGGCGAAGGTGCGCGTAGTGTGCGGCAGGCCCGCGACGGAACGCGTCATCTCCAGCCTCTATGAATTCGGTTCCGTGCAAATCACCAAATCGTCGGTTTTCGATGCGGGCAAGCCGCTCGACTCGTTCTCGCCGATTTCCAACAAGCTGATAGCGCTCCGCTCGGCAGAGAAGATGCTCGGCTTGAAGGGCGGCGAGGCGCAGGCCGAGGAGCCGCTGCCCGGCCTCAGGGACGCGCTTGCGAAGGCGAACGCGATCGACACCGCCGAACTCGAGGGAATTGAGAGCGAACTCTCCGAAATTCGGGCGAAAAAACAGGCGCTTCTCGAAAGCGGGAAGGCGCTCGCGCCGTTCAGGCAGCTGCGCTTGCCCTGCTCGACGTTCGCGCGCAACCCGAAGCTGCGATTCATGTATTTCTCGCTTAAGGGCGATTTCAACGCGCTGAAGAAGGAACTGGACGCCAGCCACGCCGAGGCGCTGCGCGTCGCGGACGGAAAGGACGTTTACGCCCTGGTTGCCAGCCATGAGGAAACCGCGGCGAAGGCGCAGGAAATCTGCGCGAAGCACGCGTCCGCCTTCTACGCGATCCCGGCGGTTGTCGGAAACGCGAAAACCTTCCCCGAATGCGCCGAACACACCGAACGCGACGGAAAATCGGTTTCGGCGAGGGAGGCGGCACTCCTGAAGAGGAAGGGGGCGTTCGCGGGAAAATACGGCGCCGCGATAGTAAGAAGCAGGAAGGAGCTCGAGGAGCACGCGCGCCTGTCGTCGCTGCCCGTGATGTTCGGCGGGACCCAGAACCTCGTCGCAATCGAGGGCTGGCTGCCGGTGAAGCGCATGGCGGAGCTCGAGCGCGCCGTGGACAAGGCAACCGCGGGGAAGGCGGTTGTCGAGCAGCTGCACACCAAGGACAGCCCCCCCGCAGTGCTCAGGAACCCGAAGCTCCTCAAGCCGTTCGAATTCCTTGTCGAGTTCTTCTCCCTGCCTTCGGCGCACGAGTTCGACCCCACGTTCTTCATCTCGCTTTCGTTCCCGCTGTTCTTCGGCATGATTCTAGGCGACATCGGATACGGCGTCGCCGCGCTACTGCTCTCGCTGTTCATGTTCACGAAGTTCAAGAAGGGATTCTTCCGCAGCGTGGCGGGCATGATGCTCCTGTCGTCGATTTCGACCATAATATTCGGCTGGATTTACGGCGAGTTCTTCGGGTTCGAAAACATATTCGGCTACGAGTTGCATCCGATGATACCGCGCGTCGAGAGCGAGGGGCTGACATTCCTGATGGCGCTCTGCATATTCATCGGGCTGATGCACATCGCGCTCGGTTTCTTCATAGGGCTTATCACCGCGATTCACGAGCGGAAGTGGAAGCACGCGGCGGCGAAGGCGAGCTGGCTCGCGGTTGAATTCGGGCTGTTCTGCTTCCTGACCCTCTCGATGGAATCGACGCTGTTCGGGGTGATAAACGTGGTTGCGATCCTGCTGCCAGCCGACGCCTGGGGCATTCTGGCAATCGGCGGCGTCGTCGGACTCGCAATAACCGAGGGCGTGCCCGCGCTCGTGGAGCTTCCGGGGCTGATAAGCAACCTGTTCTCATACCTCCGAATAATGGCGCTCGGCGTTTCCGGCGTGGTTCTCGCGCTCATCATAAACAAGATTCCGCTTTCGTTCAACGCGGGCGACCCGGCGTCCATCGTGACGTTCGTGCTGTTCGCCGCGATGTTCACGCTGTGCCACGTCGGCGCGTTCGCGCTGGGCATGTTCGAATCGTCGGTGCAGTCGCTCCGACTTCACTACGTTGAATTCTTCTCTAAGTTCTATCACGGCGGCGGGTTGCCGTTCGTGCCTTTGAGGAGGAGGTAGGCGTTTGTCTGACGCGCAAGAGAAAAAGGGAGGTGCAAGGAAATGGTAGAATTCGGGATGGGATTGGTCGCGCTTGGCGCGGCCTTCGCCGTCGGCATGGGCGCAATAGGGACCGCAATTGCGCAGAGCAACATCGGAGCGGCAGGCATGGGGCTGATGGCCGAGAAGGAAGGCAAGGAGGGGCAGGTGCTGCTCTTTCTGGCAATACCCGAAACCATGGTGATCCTCGGTTTCGTGGTGGCGTACCTGATACTCACGTCGCTCGGCGCGCAGGCGGGTTGAGTTCCCAATGGGGCTCGACAAACTGCGCAACGAGATACGGGAACGCACCGGCCGTCAGGTAAAGGCGGAAGAGGGGAAGGCTGCCGAGGAGCGCACCGAAATCCTAGCGCAAGCCAGGAAGGAGGCGAAGAAGCTCATCGAGACCGAGCGCGTCAAATCCGAAGAGGAGGCGAAGGGCGCGCGCGTCGAGGTTTCCGCGGCGCGCCTGAAGGCGCACAGGATGGCTGCGGAGGCGCGCGAGGAAGTCGTGCGCGAGGTCATCGCCGAGATGCGGAACGAGCTCGAGGAACTCGCAGGTTCCAAGGCGTACGAGAAAACCTTCGAGAAGCTCGTGAAAGAGGGCGCGAAGGAGGTGGGCGAAGAATTCGTCCTCCACGTGCGGCCGCATGACAGGGAACTGGCGAAAAAGTACGGACCCGTAGGAAAGGAACCCATAACGACAATAGGAGGCGTCATCGTCTCCACGAAGGACGGGCGCGTGCAGGCGAACAACACGTTCGAGGCGCTGCTGGAGGAGCACGAGGAGGAAATCAAGCGCGAGGTGTTCGCGAAACTCTTCGGAAAGGAGCGTTGAAAAATGGATTTGAGCTACGCGTACGCGAATTCGCGCATAAAGGCGATGAAGAGCAAGCTGCTCGACGCGAACACGATACGCGAGATGATGGACGTCGGGACGATAGAGGAGGTCATCGAGATACTGGAGGAAAGCCCCTACAAGAAGGCGTTCGTCGACTGCTCCACGAGATACAAGGGGCTCACGCTCGTCTCGAAAGCGCTCCATCAGGACGGGGTGGAGATGCGGCGCACGATAATGAAGTTCCTGCCGCGCGAGGCGCTGCCGATGTACAGGACGGACATGCGCGAGTGGGCGATACGCGACATCAAGCACGTCGTCTCGGAAAAGGCGCTCGGCAGGGAACAGCCCGCGATGGAGGAGATGATGCTCATAGACAAGGGCGAGGCTCCGCTGCTCAGGGCGATGATCGAAGCGAACGGGGCGGAAGGCGCAATCGCGGTGCTCGAAAGAAGCAAGTACGCGCCGGCGCTCGCGCCCGCCCGCGAGGAATACGCGAAGACGAAGGACTTCCGCGTGCTGCTTGACGCGCTCGACAGGAGCTATTACGCGGAGCTGGCGAAACTGGCGAAAAGCACAAAGGACTTGCAGGCAAGGACGATCATAGAGCTGCGCATATCCTTCGGAAACACCATGACGATTCTGCGCATGAAGCGCGACGGGCTGTCCGACGAGGCGACAAGCGCGAAGCTTCTGCCCGGCGGCAAAGCCGCCTGGGAACGCCGCCTGCTGGACTGCAAGGACTACGCCTCGTGCGTCGCGGCGGTGCGCGACAGGCACGGCGTCGACGAGAAAATCGCGGCGAAAGCGCTGGAAGGGAAGCTGTCGGTGCTGGAAGTAGAGCTGGACAGGAAGCGCATGGAAAGCATACTCAGGGCGTCGCGCATCAGCATGCTTAGTTTCGGCGCGATTCTGGGTTTCATCTACCTCAAGAACGCCGAGGTGGACAGCATACGCAAGATAGCGTACGGAACGGTGTTCGGGCTGAAGGACGAGATGAAGGGAATGATATTCGCGGTGGGTGGGGCTTGATGGACAAAATAGCTGTTGTCGGCGAGCGCGAGGTGCTGCTGGGATTCAAGCTCGCGGGAGTGTCCGAAACGTTCGAGTGCACCGCCGAGGATGCGGACGAAAAAATGAACGAGGCGCTCTCCAAGGAAGGAGTGGGAATACTCATCGCATCGCAGGATTTGTACAAGTCGTTCACTCCGAAGACGCTGAAGCGCATCGAGGCGTCGACGAAGCCCGTCGTGGTGAGCATTCCCGGAAAAACGGGCGCGACGGCGCAAGGCGAGCAGAGCATTGCGATGATGGTGAAACGTGCGATAGGAATCGAGCTTAAAGGGTGAGAGCAATAATGGGAAAACTCGCGAAAATCAGCGGTCCGCTCGTAGTCGCGGAGGACGTCAGGGGCTCGCAAATGAACGAAGTGGTGCGCGTCGGCGAGGAGCAGCTCATGGGCGAGATTATCTCGCTCAAGAACGACCGCGCGAGCATCCAGGTTTACGAGGATACTTCCGGTTTGAAGCCGGGCGACCCCGTGAAACTGACGGGCGCGCCGCTGCAGGTTGAGCTCGGGCCCGGCATGCTTGGCACCGTCTTCGACGGAATCCAGCGCCCGCTCTACGCGGTGAAGGACAAGGCGGGAAACTTCATCACCCGCGGCATCGAGGTTCCCTCGCTCGATCGCAAGAAGAAGTGGGCGTTCAGGCCAGTTGCAAAGAAGGGCGACATCGTCAAGGGCGGCGACATACTCGGCACCGTCAAAGAATACAACATCGAGCACCGCGTCATGGTCCCGCCAGGGATGGAGGGCAAGGTGACGAAAATCTCCGAAGGCGATTTCACCGTCGAGGACGTCATCGCCGAGGTGGAGGAGAACGAAATCACGCTGATGCAGAAATGGGGAGTGCGCGTCGCACGCCCCTACAAGGAGAAGAAGCGCTTCGACCACCTGCTCGTCACGGGCAAGCGCATCCTCGATACGTTCTTCCCCATAGCGAAGGGCGGCGCCGGCGCGATTCCGGGGCCGTTCGGTTCGGGAAAAACCGTCAACCAGCAGGACCTGGCGAAATACGCGGACGCCGAGGTAATCGTCTACATCGGATGCGGGGAGCGCGGCAACGAGATGACGGAAGTGCTCACGGAATTCCCGAAGCTCGTCGACCCGAAAACCAAGAAGCCGCTCATGGAGCGCACCGTGCTCATAGCGAATACGTCGAACATGCCTGTCGCCGCGCGCGAAGCGAGCATCTACACGGGAATCACGATCGCCGAATACTACCGCGACATGGGATACAGCGTCGCGCTCATGGCGGACTCGACGTCGAGATGGGCCGAAGCCTTGCGCGAGATTTCGGGAAGAATGGAGGAAATGCCCGGTGAGGAGGGCTATCCTGCCTACCTCGGAAGAAAGCTCGCTGAATTTTACGAACGAAGCGGACGCATCTCCTGCATCTGCTCCGGCGAGCGCGAAGGCTCGGTTACGATCGTCGGCGCGGTTTCGCCGCCCGGCGGAGATATCTCGGAACCGGTGTCGCAGGGAACGCTCCGCATCACGAAAACTTTCTGGGCGCTGGACGCGAACCTTTCGCGCCGCCGCCACTATCCCGCAATCAACTGGCTGAAATCCTATTCGCTTTACCTGAACGACCTGCAGCCGTGGTACGACAAGAACGTCGCGCCCGACTTCATCACCGTGCGCAACCGCGCCATGGAACTGCTCCAGAAGGAAGCCGAGCTTCAGAACATCGTCCAGCTCGTAGGGCCCGACGCGCTGCCCGACAAGGAGCGCCTCGTGCTCGAAGCGAGCAAGATGCTCCGCGAGGACTTCCTCCAGCAGAACTCCTACGACGAGGTGGACGTCTACAGCACGCTGAAGAAGCAATACATGATGGTCAAGACGATACTGCACTTCTACGACAAGGCGGTTGCCGCGCTGGAGATGGAGATGCCTCTTGAAAAGATAGTTTCCTCGAAGGAGAAGGAGGAAATCGCGAAGATGAAGCGCATTCCGAACGAAGACGCGGAGAAGTTCTGCGCCGGAATCATGAAATCAATAGACGGCACGTTTGCGAGGGGTTGAAAATGATAAAGGAATACCAGACAGTCAAGGAAATCTTCGGGCCCATCGTCTTCGTCGAGGGCGTCGATGACGCCGCCTACAACGAGGTCGTCCAAATCGTCATGCCCAACGGCGAGAAAAAGAAAGGGCAGGTTCTTGAGACGACTAAAGGGCTCGTGGCGGTCCAGGTGTTCGGCACAACTGCGGGGTTGGACACGAAGAAGACTAAGATTCGCTTCACCGGAGAAATGCTCCGCATCCCCGTTTCCGACGAGGTGCTCGGGCGCGTTTTCTCCGGCGACGGGACGCCGATTGACGGCGGACCGCCGATTGTTTCGAAGGAGCGCGTCGACGTCAACGGCGCGGCCATCAACCCGACTGCTCGCGCGTCGCCGCACGACTTCATCCAGACGGGCATAAACACGATAGACGCCCTGAACACGCTCGTGCGCGGGCAGAAGCTTCCCATCTTCTCTACGGCAGGATTGCCGCACAACGAAATCGCCGTGCAAATCGCGCGGCAGGCAACGGTACGCAAGGAAGGCGAAAAATCAGGCGACTTCGTCGTCGTTTTCGCGGCAATGGGAATCACCCACGCGGAAGCGTCGTTCTTCATGCAGGACTTCGAGCGCACGGGAGCTCTTGAAAGAGCCGTGATGTTCCTCAATCTCGCGAACGACCCCAGCATCGAACGCATCATCACCCCGCGGCTTGCGCTCACGACCGCCGAATACCTCGCGTTCGAGCGCGACATGCAGGTGCTCGTGATTCTTACGGACATGACGAGTTACTGCGATTCGCTGCGAGAAATCTCCGCGGCGCGCCAGGAAGTGCCCGGGCGCCGCGGCTATCCCGGATACATGTACACCGACCTTTCCAGCATATACGAGCGCGCGGGAACGATTCACGGCAAAAAAGGGACAATCACGCAACTGCCCATCCTCACCATGCCCGAGGAGGACATCACGCACCCGATTCCCGACCTTACCGGCTATATCACGGAGGGGCAAATCGTGCTCAGCCGCGAACTGCACTACAAGAACGTCTACCCGTGCATCGACGTGCTGCCTTCGCTTTCGCGATTGATGAATCTGGGCATCGGACCCACCAGGACTAGGGAGGACCATGCCGGCGTTTCATCGCAACTTTACGCCGCCTACGCCGAGGGGCGCGACCTGCGCAACCTCGTCGCCGTCGTTGGAGAGGAGGCGCTCAGCGAGCGCGACAAGAAATTCCTCGCGTTCTCGAACACCTTCGAAAGCAGGTTCGTGCGCCAGGGCAAGACGGAGAACAGGAGCATCGAGGATTCGCTCGATTTGGGCTGGGAGCTTCTCGCGGGAATCCCCGA
>JAZDNL010000062.1:0-10685 GCA_043799765.1 Microcaldota archaeon
GCGACGGCGCCGTTGCGGAGGAACAGGATGGGAAGGCTTTCCCCTTCGGCGCGGTACGGATTCCCGCCGTAGCACGCGTCGGCCAGCACGATTTTATCCGTGAAATCCTGCCCTTCCAGCGGCGGAAGCCCGCGCGTCATGAGGAAATACTCGCGCGAGCCGTCGGAAGCGGAGAAAACCTGCGGGTACGGGGGCATCGAGCCGTGCACCGAGAGGAATATCGCGTTTGCGGGGTTCAGCGCGGCGAGGATTTGCAGAAGCCTGTCCGTTTCGTTGCCGTCAGCCGCGCCCGCTTCGGAAAGGTAGTTCGGCGGCGCGTCAATTACGCTGTTGCCCAGCTGCGCATACAGCGCGTGCGTCAGGTGCCCGCCGAACGAATCGCGCGAAACCAGCGAGGACATGCTTTTCAGCTCCGGGCGGTCCGAATGCGCGCTTATCGCGGCATCCAGCAGCGTTATCAAAATCGTCGAGTTGCTTTTCTCCTCGTTCCCGTCAGGCAGCCGGCCGACGGCGACATCCGGATAGCATTCGTTGCAGTCGTAGGCCGCGTTCGGAAGAACGCCGTACCCGTTGTCGCTGGGCACGAGCGGGTCCTGCATCGCGACGAATCCCAGGCCGGGCGCGCCTTTTAGCGGGGTTCCGTATTCGCCGAACGGCACGATGCGGCTGCCGCCCACTATCAGCAGATATGAAGGCTGAAGTTTTGCGATTGCGTCGGCAAGCGAGGAATAATTCTCGCCGACGAAAACCGCGACTGTGCGCAAACCCCCGTCTTTTTCAGCAGCATCCGCAAGCGCTAGAATCCGCAGCCGTATTTCCGCGGTTGTTTCCGCGCCGTACTTGCCTTCCAGCGCGGCGGCGTCGGTTGCGATTATGAAATCGGCCTTTGGTTCGGTTTGGGTGACGCGCTGCAGCGTAATCGCGGCTGAGCCGCCCCTTACGCCAACGCTGCCCGGAAGGAACCCGTCCGCCGTTGCGCGCGCGCTCAGCCTTGCGCCGCGCTTAACGCCCGCAGAGAAGGACGCCTCCCCGAGCACTTTTTTCTCCGAAACCAGCCTGTCATCGGCGAACAGCTGCACCGTAGCGTATACGGGCGCGCCCGCCTTGTCCGCCACGGCAATCGAAACGTTCACCTGCTCAGGAATGACATACTGGTAGGCGAGATAGCCTGCAGCGAGAAGGAGAGCTGCCCCGACAACCATTATTTCCGGTTTCAATCAAGTCACTTGAACGATGCGCAAGACGTTGCCGTCGGCGTCGAGATAAACCGCCCTTCCGACGAAGCGGAAATACGCGGGAAGCGTGACGCCGTCGCCGTTTATGGAAACGTCCTGCGCCGCAAACCCGCGCGTTTCGTACGCGGAAACAGCCCAACACGCGCCCGCCCTGCGCAAGCCGTCGCAATCGGCGCGCTCCGCCTTGAAGGAAGCTTCCGGCAAGTCGGAAACGAACGGGCGCGCGGCTGCAATCGCCTCGTCGGCGCCGGTTATTTTTTCGGGCGCCGCCTGTTCGGCAAACGAAAACGTCGCGTTAGCACCGCTTATTCCCGCGAGCGTTATCTCCGTTCCGCAAAAAACCACGCTTTCGTTTATTGCAAGGGTAGCGGTGTTCCTGGATGGCCCGGAAAGCTCCGCCATCGCGCGCGCCGCGCTCACGTCAAGGAGGCGGAGGGTGCAATTGTCGCCAAACTGCGCCGCCTGCCCGAGGGAAAGCGTCGCCTCGGAAAGCCCCACGCTGCCTAAAACGAGCAACGCGGCGGCCAGAAGCGCGAGTTTCTTCACGATTATACGTTCGCCGCGCGCAAATAAAAACAGTCGCCTGAAACTACGGCGACGGTTCAGAGGCGGGCGAGGGCTCGTCTGAATGGTACAGCGCCGCGCCTACGAGCGCGAGCGCCAAGCCCGCCCCGAAGGAGAACGATGGCGCGTTCAGTTTCGCCAGACTGCCGAAGGCGGCGAAAACAAGCGTCAGCACCCCCACAACGGCACCGGCGAACCCTATCGTCTTGCGCGTTATCATCATCGCGCAATCACCAGTGCCTCTTCGTCCTCAGCCTGACAATCCATGGAACGGTCATTTTAAATCGCCCTCGGAATCTTGGCTGCCCCGCACCACCTGCATCTCTGGTAGGCGCCGTGGAACCACCTTCCGCATTCGCCGCAAATCAAGCAACCACCCAAACAAACGGTTCTGCGGCAAACCAGTTTAATTTTTGTTATAAAAATTAAGGAAAACCCTTATTAAATCGAATAAAGCTACTATCTTAGGGCAAAAACGCGCTAAAAATTAGCAGAAAAGTGAATCGTAATGAAAAAAATGTCGCCGGACGAGGTGCTTGAGCTCGCGGATGCGTTCAACGTGCTCGGACCCTCGGAATCGCGCACCCTGCAGGAGGTGGGCAGCCGCCTGAAACTCAACAACAGGCAGGCGCGCCGCTTCCTTTCGGCGCTCGGCGCCGACTGCCCCGCAAGGCTGCGTGTCGCCCTCAACTACTCCAAGCTTCCGGTTGTCACAACCGCGATACTGCTCAAGGCGGCAAATCCCGCCGCCATTCCCGAGATGACGAATGCGTTCGCCAAGTCGGAGTTCATGGACACGGTGTTCGAACTGTGCGGCAACGCGACGCACCTGCTGCTGCTGAGGCTGCCTGCGTCGGATTTCGCGGAGAGGATAAACTACCCGAACGTAATAGAGCGGCTTCCCGGCAAGATACGCTCGAGCAGCACGGTTTTCGCGTACAGGCAGTACTTCGAGGACGGCATACGCGGGGCTCCCGAGGGCGCGAAGGCGGCGCTGGACGAGCGCGACTGGCTGACGCTGCGCGCGCTTTACAACGACGCGAACCGCACGCTCGACGAGCTCGCTGCCGAGGTGGGAGTCAAGAAGCCCTCGCTCCATCGCAGGCTGAAGCAGCTCAGGGAAAGCGGGGTTGTCCGCGGATACGACTGCGAGCTGCAATACGGCAACCTTCCGCCTGCAAGGCATCCCCTTTCGTTCGTGTTCGCGATGAAGGTCGCGGCAGAGGAGGAAGCGGCACTGGCGGATTCGCTGATCAAAAATTATCCCCGCAACATAGGCTTCCTTTACAGGACACACGGTGAATTCGACGTTCTCATGTCCGTGCGCTTCCGCGAACTTTCCGAATACCGGCAGTTCCTTTCGAGCGGCTTGGGCGCGTTCAAATCCGTGAGGCTGCGCAGCTTCCTGGTCGTGCAGGAGAAACGCGGCGACTGGCTTTACGACAACGCCATGCGCGTGCACACCGAACACCGCTGAAAAAATCAGTTCGTGAGCCCGAGTCCGGTTGAGACGACTACCACGCGCTCATGCTCCTTGACGTCCAGCTGCGGGAGTATCGCGAACGCCGCAAGCGCGGAGTATTCGCATTTGAGCCCCGCTTCCGCCGCGTTTTTCTTGGCTGCCTCAAGGTCGTCGTTGGTGAATTCCAGCAGCGAGTGCCCGTCCTTCAGCATGCGGTTCGTGAACGGGAGCATCGCGCAGTACGGGGATATGAGCTTTTCCGCCTTCGACGAGCCGTCGTAGCTGTCGAGGATGAGTTCGTCGTTCCTCGCCTTGAACGCGGGGACAAATGCGTTGCCGTCCTTCGGAACCGCGCCGACTATCTGCGTGTTCAGCTCGAGTTCGCGCAGCCCCATCCAAACGCCCACGAGCAGGTCCGCGGTGCCTACGGGAAGCACTATGCGGTCCGGCTTCGATTCGGCGATTTCGTACGCCAGCGCCTTGTACGCCGCAAGGCTGGCGGGTTCGAACGTGTTCGTCACGTTCCACACCTTGTTCCAGCTCTTGCCCCGCTCCCACAGGTCGTATTCCTTCGCAACCTGCGCGAAGTCGCGGTATTTCAGTATGCCCCTCCAGTCCTCCTCGTCCACCTGCAGCTCCACCGCCTTGCCCCACTCGCGCAGGCTCCTGCGGCGTGTTTCCGACGCCGTATCGGGGAAAAAGAAGCTCGTGTAATCGATGCCCGCCGCGTAGCAGTAGCGGCTCAGGCTGTAGCCGGAATTGCCGGCAGTGAGGCAGACTATCTTGTCCACGTCCTGCTCCAGCGCGATGTTGACTATCATTTCGCTGCGGCGGTCCTTGTGCGTGCCATAGGGGTTGTAGCTCTCGTCCTTTACGAGCAGGTTCCTTATCCCGTAGGCGGAACTCAGCGCGGCGCTCTTGCGGAGCGGCGTGCTTCCCGAAGGAAGGTTCTTCACGAACTTCTTGCCGTACGGCAGTTCCGGCCCTCCGCCGTTCTTGTGCCCGCCGACTACGAACAGGTTCGAAAACTTGATGTCGTTGCACTTCGGGCAGTTGTGCCTGTTGATTTCGTAAGGGTACGTAGTATTGCACTTGATGCACTTGAGTTCCGTACAATCGCCCCCAATACCTCCTGACGCGCGGGCATATTTAAACGTGGGCAAATACGGGAAGCGGGGTTCGGGAACCGCCTAAGGCGACGGGCTTGGCGTCGGTGACGGTGATGCTTCAGGTGAGGGCGACGGGCTCGGGGTTGGCGAAGGCGCAGGAGTGGGAGTCGGCGAAGCCGCAGGTGTTGGCGAGGGGCTCGGAGTCGAGGCAGGCACACACTCGAATGCGGCTCCGCAGGGCGTAGTGCAGCCGGTCACGTGCGGAACAAGCCCTGGCCCGCACGCGGCGGGCGGAAGGCCGAAGCATGTGGTTGGATTTTCAACAAAGCAGCAACCGGTGCCGGTAAAGAAGCAGTTTGGCGAAGAAGGCGTTGGCGACGGAGTAGTGCTTGGGGAAGGAGTCGGGTCAGTCCTGCAGCCCCACGTCGCCGTGCAATTTGACGAGCAGGTTGTTGCATACGTGCGGTATCCCGGGCCGCACGTGCCAGACGGCGCGGTAATGCACTCGTCGGGGCTGTTTACATTGCAGCAGTCGTCATGGAAGAGGAAACAGGGGAACGCAGGCGTGGGAGTTGGCGTGGGAGTCGGGGTCGGCGCAGGCACGCACGTCACGGCGGCGTAACAGCCGGGCGCGCATCCGTTCACTGCGGGCGCAAGTCCCGCGCCGCAACTGAAGTTTGCCGGGATTGACGCGCACCATGTCGTGTTCTTCCCTGCCCACCAGCCGCAGCAGCCGGTGCCTGTAAATGCGCACTCCTGTATCGGAGGAACAGGCTGAACTGTTGATTGCTGTTGCACAGAGGTCGTCTGTACTGCCTGGCACACCTCGATGCCTGTTTCCGCGTCCATGGTGCAGTTTCTCGGCGTAATCACGCCGCTGGACGGCGGCTTGCATTCAATGGAGCAGCAACTGTGGGTGTCGCTTGCCTCGAGCCAGTATTCCTGGATACACCAGTTCGGGTATTCGCAGATTCTTCCGTCCTGCGACGCGCAGGTTTTGGTTGGTTTCTGCTCGGGCGCAGCAGGCGGTTCGGGCGTTTCAGGGGGAGTCCACGTCCTGTTCTGCACCTCTTTTTTCACGCCCACAAGCTTGTAGTGCTTGCCCGCAAGGTTCATGTAAACCAGGTATTCCCCGTTCTCCTCGTAGTAAATCATGAAATGCGACGGCTTCACGGACTTCCAGCCGTACGGCTCGAAATCAGGGTTCAGGATGTCCAGGCGGTTCATGTCAAATGACTTGACTCCGCGCCCCGTGCTGCCGTCGGGCCACCGGTACGGGCCGCCTTTTGTCGGGTCCGGCAATCCCGAGGTGTCGTTGTTGAGCCAGTAATAGTCGTATCCTATTGAGTCGCCGCGGTATACGACGTCGTCGAACATTACGATGGAAAGCCGCGACGGGTCCGTGTTGTTCGGAACCGCCTTCTCGTAAACGGCGAGTTCGCCGAATATCAGCGTCTGGTTGTCCGAAATGCAGTCGCCTGCGAACGCGTTTTCGTAAAGGCACTTTGGCGTTTCAGTGGTTACAGTCCACTCGGGCACAACGCAGGAGGGTGCGGTTGTCTCGCAAACCTCCATCTTAATCGCCTGCGCGACGACTACGTGGTCCACCACGTCGCGCGTGAACGTGAGGCAGGAAACCGAGGACGCCAAAAGCACAATCGCAACTAGCAGGTTGTTTATGCGCATTTCATTTCACCATTTCCTTTATCGCATTGGCAAGTTCAACCATGAACCCGGCTGTGGAATCCCCATACGCGGTTGGGTCTAGGTTTTTCGCAGCCAGGGAAGTCGGCGAAGCAGTAGGCGTTGGGCTCGTCTCAACCGAAGGCGAAGGTGTCGGCGACGGAGCCGCCTCTTCCGGCAGCCGGAAGAAGAACCAGGCAGCTGCGAGAATTACCAAAATCCCTATTCCGAGAAGAATCCGGTTGTCCATAAAATGCCCATTAATCAGCGACTTAAAAGCCTGCTTATTCGAGTACCGTGCCCGTGTTAATTCCGCCGCCTGCGATGCGATATAAAAAACCCCGCGCTAATGCGTTCATGTTCCGCGGCTCCATCGCGCCGTCGTTCGTCGAGTGGAGCGTGCCCGAACAAAAATTCCTCGATGACCTGCAGGCGACGGAAAAGGGGCTGCGCGAGGACGAGGCGAAGTCGCGCATCGCAACGTTCGGGCACAACGAGCTCGCGCCCAAGAAGAAGCGCGGAATGCTGCTGCAATACCTGTCGTACTTCGTCAACCCGCTGATAATCGTGCTCATGGTAGTAGGAATCGCGTCCTATTTCCTCAACAACGTCTTCAGTGCGGGGATCGTGTTCTTCATGGTGCTAGTCAGCGTTTCGCTGACGTTCTACCAGGAATACACCGCGCAGGACGCCGCCGAGAAGCTCAGGAAGATGATACGCAATACCGCGACGGTTGTGCGGAGCGGCGTGCGGCAGGAAATCGCGCTGAAATACCTCGTGCCCGGAGACCTCGTCCTGCTTTCCGCCGGGGATTTGGTGCCGGCGGACTGCCGCATCATCGCGTGCAAGGACTTCTTCGTCAATCAGGCGTCGCTCACTGGCGAGTCACTTCCTGTTGAAAAGAACCCCGCGCCCGCGAAGGAGGGCGCGGGCGTAACGGAACTCGGAAACGCCGCGTTCTTCGGAAGCAGCGTAATCAGCGGCTCCACCGAGGCGATAGTCGTCCGCACAGGCCTGTCGACGCAGTTCGGCGAGCTTTCACGCAGGCTTTCGCGCACCGGGACGGAAACCGCGTTCGACAGGGGAATCCGCGAATACAGCATGCTGATGGTGAAGTTCGTCATCGCGCTCGTGCTCGTCATCTTCGTCATAAACGCGGTGCTCAAGAACGACATTTTCAGTTCGCTTCTTTTCGCGCTCGCCGTCGCAGTCGGGCTCACGCCCGAGATGCTTCCCGCCATCATCACCGCAAACCTGTCGCAGGGCGCGAACAGCATGGCGAAGAAGGAGGTGATTGTGAAGCGCCTGCCCTCCATCCAGAACCTCGGCGCTATGGACGTCCTTTGCACCGACAAGACGGGCACGCTCACGGAGGACCGCATCGAACTCGTGAAGCACGTCAACATCAACGGGGAGGAGGACGACCGCGTTCTGGAACTCGCGTGCCTGAACAGCATGCACCAGACCGGGCTGCGCAATCCTCTTGACGGCGCCATCCTCGAGCACGACGTCGGGAAAATCCGCAAGGAAGTGAAGGAATTCGGGAAGGTGGACGAGATTCCGTTCGATTTCCTCCGCAGGCGCATGAGCGTGGTCGTGGAATCGCCCGCAGGGAAGCGCGTGCTGCTGACGAAAGGCGCGCCCGAAAGCACGCTGCCGCTCTGCACCGCGCATTCGGAAGGAAAATTCTCCCGCCAGCACGCGGAGAAGGCGCAGGCGCTCTACGAACGCCTGAGTTCCGACGGCTTCCGCGTGCTCGCGCTGGCGTCAAAGCCGCTCAGGGAGGAAACGCGCGTTTACGGCGCCGCGGACGAGACGGAGCTCGTTTTCGAGGGATTCCTCGCGTTCCTGGACCCGCCCAAGAAAACGGCGCACGCGTCGCTGCAGGAGCTCATCAAGCGCGGCATCGAGGTGAAAATCCTTTCCGGGGACAACGAGCTCGTCAACGCGAAAATAGCGAAGGAGGTAGGGCTGAGCGTAAAGGGCGTCATAACGGGCGAACAGATAGAGAAGGCGAGCGACGAATCGCTGCAGGTGCTGGTCGAGAAGAACACGATATTCGCGCGCGTGCTGCCGATGCAGAAGGAACGCATCATACTGGCGCTCCAGCGCAACAAGCACGTAGTAGGCTACCTCGGCGACGGGATAAACGACGCGCTCGCCCTGAAGACTTCCGACGTGGGAATATCCGTCGATTCCGCGGTCGATGTCGCAAAGGAGTCCGCGGACGTGATTCTCCTGCGCAAGAGCCTGCATGTGCTTTACGAGGGAGTCGACGAAGGAAGGCGCACGTTCAGCAACACCGTGAAATACCTCAGGATGGGCTCAAGCTCGAACTTCGGCAATATGTTCTCGATGATCGGCGCGAGCATATTCCTGCCCTTCCTGCCCATGACGCCCGTGCAGATACTTCTCAACAACTTCCTCTACGACATGTCGCAGCTCGGCATACCCACCGACCGCGTTGACGCCGAGGCGCTCGCGAAGCCCGCGAAGTGGGACATGAACGGCATAAAGAACTTCATGCTTTACATCGGGCCCATCAGCAGCGTATTCGACTACCTCACGTTCGGGCTGCTGTACCTCGTGTTTCAGCTTCCAGCGGAATCCTTCCACGCGGGCTGGTTCCTCGAATCGCTGATAACGCAGACGCTCGTCATCCACGTCATACGCACGAACAAGATTCCGTTCCTCGAAAGCCGCCCCAGCAACAGGCTGCTGCTCCTTTCGCTCGCAATTGTCGGGGTGGCGCTGCTCATAGTGCTGACGCCGCTCCACATCTATTTCGGCTTCGGCCACCTTCCCGAAATATTCTTCCCGATTCTTGCCGTGATGGTGGCATGCTACCTATTCCTCACGCAGTTCGTAAAGAGGAAGCTGCTCGAGCGCGGCACCATATCCTGATTACTTGAGGATTTTGCCCGTTTTCATCCACCACAGGTAGAAGTCGAGTTCGCCGAGAGAAAGGCGCATGCGACGGGCGATGCGGCGGAGCGCGCCCTCGATTTCGAGATAGCGCCTGCGCGTCAGGGTTTTCGGCTTTTTGATGATGCCGTATTCGGCGAGCACGTTGAGGATGTGCCTGTCGATTATTGCGGCGTCGAGGAAGCCGACGTTGCGCAGGAAATGGCTGGCTTCCTTGTAACCCAGGCCTCTTACGTTGCGGACCAGCCACTCGCGGCGTTCTGCGTCGTTTGGGAGGCGGCGCAGATCTCGCAGTGCATCCCTATGCCGCTTCGCCTCGCAAATGTATTTCGCGCGCGCGTTGGGGAACCGATGCCCGCAGCGCTTGAGCAATGCGCGGATTTGCTTGGCGGGGAGTGAGGCGAAATCGCCCCCTTCCTTTTGTATGCGCATTCCGCCCTCGGCTGTCCAATTGGCCGTGAGCAGGCAGAAACAGAGCTCGGAAAACCAGTCGGAGTTGCGCTTCAGTTCGGCGATTCGGCGGCGGACCTCGCCGTGCGTCTTCCGCTTCGCCGCGCATATGGCTGCGATTAATTCAGTTTCGCCTTTCAAAAGCTCCCCTCAATCAAGACGCTTCGGGAACCAGCCCTGGCGCTTCACCCACATCCACGCGAAGAAGGTGGAAACCAGGGTGGAACCGACGATGAGCGCGATATACCAGCCTTCGTCCTTCGGCGTCATCGCGAACGCGGGATTCGACATCACCGTGGCGATGGTGTTCGGCACGAGAACCGCGGTGCCAAGAATCGTGAGGTACGTCATGGCGAACGCCATGCGGTTGTTCAGCACCTGAAGCTGGTTGTTGTAGATGCTCTGCAGCACCTCCAAGCCCGACGCGAGAACCTCGCTCATGTGCTCGCTCAGGGAAATCTGCTGGTTCACGTCGCTTGCGAGGAGTTCCACGCGCTGGAGAACCCGCTGATCGTCGGAGAGAAGCTCCGCGTCGCCGTAGCGCATGGAATTGACTACGTCGAGCGTCGCCCACAAGCCGTTAAGGTAGGATATGAGCGAATGCTTCATCTTGTAAATCTCCGGTCCGAGCTTCGAGCGCGGCGTCTCGGGATCCATCATCCACTTGCTCATCTTGTCGCCCTGCTCCTCGATTTCGCGTAGGTGGTCGAAGTTCCTGCCGTTGTTCTCGTCGAGGATGCGGCAGAGGAGAAGCGTCATGCGGTCCTCGAGCGGCTTGTTCTTCGGGATTTTGCGGAGGTAAACCTCCGCGTAGCGCCTGAAGCGGATGAAGCGCTGCACCTTCTCGCCGTGAATCGTCAGGATGATGGGCTTGCGGATGAGGATAATTACGGGGCTGGATACCACGTCCATGCCCTCGACGTACATGGCGGGCACCTTCAAGCCCATCTCGCTGTCGAAGTCCTCGTAACCGGAACGGTAGTCCTTGAGCAGCGCGCCGACGAGCTTGCGGGAGAAGCCGAACTTCTCCGCGATTTTGTACGCGTCGGTTTCGACATCGTCCACCTGGTAGTCAAGCCACGCGAGCCTGCTCGCGTTTATCGTGGGCATGAAATCATCGGGCAAATCCGCGCAGCCCTGCGTGATTTGCAGGGATTTCGAGCGCCCGACGTAGAAGAAGCGCTTGTCAAGAATGTTTCCGTTTGTCATACAATGCAGTAATGCTCAATCTATTTAAACCGTTTCGGGCTTCCAGCG
>JAZDNL010000084.1:0-10886 GCA_043799765.1 Microcaldota archaeon
CAGGGTTATAGCAAGAGACTCGTTGCGCCTGTATGCGTTTTCGAGATTTCCAGCCAGTTTCTCGCCAAATTCACCCAGCTCTGCCGCCTCTTCCTGTAGCTTCTGGGTTTGCTCGGCGCTGGAAGCCAACTGTTCCCTGAGTTTATCGTACTGCATCAGTTTTTCGGCGTGCTCCGTGCTGATTCCCGAATTGAAGTACTGGTTAATCGGGGCATTGAACACTCCTCCGACGAAGCTGCCGTTTTGGAAAGTTCCGCCGCTGACATTAAATGTCCCTATCCCGCCGCCGGCTCCCTTCGGCGCACCGCCTTCCTCGAAAATGCGCTGCCCCGCCGCGCCCTCTTCTTCGCCGCTTGCCGCTTTCGCAGGTTTTTGCGCCTCGCCCATCACCTGATCGAGGTAGGGGGATATCATCGCCCGCACCACCTTGTCGGGATTGAGCTTGAGGATGCCTTCGATTGTGCGGTTCTTTTTCCCGACGCTTCTGCCCGCCTGCGTGAACGCCTTGCGCACCTTCGGGTCGTTCAGCGCTTCCCTGAACGCGTCGTGTCTGACGAACTTGAGCGCGAAATCCCGCAGTTCCTTCTCGTTTTTGAAATTCATTCCCAGGTCCGCGTGCCTGAACGCTTCCGTGAACGTGTCGGCGAGCTCCTCCTCCCCGCCCTCTAATATGGCGCGGTTCTGGATGCGCTCGATTTCCGTGGCGTGGCTGGCGCGCCCCGCCCTGCTGAACCTCCAGAAAAGCGGGACGCGGTGCCTCGTCTTGCCAAGCGCCGTTGTCGAGCCCGGGAAACTGTAGCGTATGAAGCGGTTCCCGTGCCTTGAGCGTATCGTTGCCATTCTAGCATTTCACCGAGTATATTACGTAGTCAATCATCCTCAGGTCGCTTGTCAGGGACGCGGAAACCGCGGCAGTGACGCCGAGCGTGTACCGCTTCCCGGCGGGCGTCGCGCAGTCCAGGAACGCCCACTTTCCGTAGTACGCCTCTCCGGACACGGGCTCGGTTCCGGAGGCGTCGAACAGGACGGCTTCCTTCCCGCTTATCGTAGTGTTGCGCATATTCGAGAGCGTAATGCCCTGCGAAGCCATCGTCTGCCCGAAATGCGGGAGCGGCACGTCCTGGACGTTCGCCTCGATAATTTCGAACAGGTTGTCGTCCATAACCGCGCGCGCGCTCAGGCGCGGACCGTCGGTGATGTTGTAATCCGCGGCGAACCCTATCGGGTATTTCACCGCGAACCCGTAATCGGGGTCCGTGAACGTGACGAAGCGCCCCGCGTTCTCATCGCTGAAAGCGGTTACGAACGCGCTCTGCTTCATCTCGTCGCTTTCGGCGGCGTATTTGTCGAGCTGCGCCGCTCCCCCGAACCCGTAATACCATGCGCCCGCCGCAACCAGTGCAATGAGGAACCACCAGAACGCTTTCATCAGTCCATCACTTCCACCTTGAAACTCCCGAACGCCCTGGCCGCGGCGCCCTCCGCGTTGAACGGCGGCTCGTTCGGCTCGAAAATAGACGAAAGCAACTGCTTCTGCTTGGGCCGCAGCGCGTCGTCGTTCACCGCGACGAACAGCGAGTAGCCCTGCACGCCGCCTATCAGGTTTGCCTTGGATATTTTCACGCACCCGGCCGCATCCGCGGAGCAGACGTCCTGCATCCTCGTGTCCGCACCCTCGGCGCACTTCTCCGTGCTTGCGTCCTTCTGGCAGTAGGCGTAGAGCGTGTCGTCCTTCGTCCTGCTCACGACGTAGTGGTTCATGAGCCCGTAGTCGTATTCGGCGCGCACCGGCTTCACGTCTATGTAGAACAGCAGCACCGCGGCGAGGTTAGCGACGGAACCGCCCGCCCTTGTCAGGAATCCCTTGCCCGACGCTTTCACCTTTTCAACGCCCTCGGTGACTCCCTGCGTGCTCTTCACCGCCTTCCCGTTCATCTTGTTGAGTTCGTCCGCGGTCATCTGGTCAATCGCCGCTATGTCCTTGGCGAGGCTCTTGTAGCCAAGCTTCTTGAACGCGAGCTTCAGTTCCTCGGGGCCGAGATCCTTGCCGAGTATCGCCTTGAGCTGGCTTATCGCGAAGCCGCGGTTTGCCATGCGCTCGTCCGACAGCGCGTTGAGCAGCAGCTGCTTCTGTATCGGAGTGAGCGTGCCGACGCCTGTAGTGAACATGTCGTCCGTGAACGACGCGTAGCTCCTTATTTTCTTGGCCGCTTCCGCGGGGCTGGCCGCGCCTATGCCGACCTCGTCGTAAACCTTCCATTCCTCGAACGTGAGCGACCTTTCGAAATCCAGCAGCTGGCTCGGCGTGGTGACCTTGCTTGCGCGGTCCGCGAGCTTGTCCAGCATCGTCTGGTAGTTCGCGCCAAGGGCTCCCCTCGCCGGGAGGAATTCCTCCCTGAGCATCCTGCTCAGTTCCGCCCGCTCCGAAGGCAGCAGCTTCTTCCCTATCAGCGCGTCGAGCTGGTTGTCGCTCATTTTAGCCGCGTCTATTTTTACGGGCAGGTTCGTTACCGGGTCAAGGGGCTGGTCGAGCGTGTTCCGGACGTAATCGTCAAACGTCCCGCCCTTCGCTTCCTTGAGCGTCGGCATGTTCGAGCTCCTGGCAGACATCTCGATGAGTATGTTCGGCTTGCCTCTTTTGAGCGAATCCGCGAGCCGCGTCACTGCAGCAGCCTCTGCTGCGGAGTACCCGCGCTTCGCCATCAGGTAGCTTACCTGGAATACCCTGCCGCCCTTCGGCAGGTATACCATGCTGTTCCTAAGAAGTTTTCCTCCGGCGTAGTCGTACGGAGCAGTCGACGGTATGTCCTTGCTGAGCGCGTTGGACAGCCAGTCTGCCGCGCCGGTTGTTTCCAGGGCCGCAGTGCTTCCGCCTATCAGTGCCAAATCGGTTACGAACCTGGCGCCGAAAATGCCGACAAGCGCCCCGCCGCTTCCGACGCCTCCAGGCACGCTGCTGAATATCGCGTCAATGGAACCTGCAACTGCTCCGTACGCGCAGTCGTTCCACGCGTCGCACGAGCCGAGCCCCCCGCCCTTGGCAACAGACTTGCCCTGGCCGACTATGCACATCGCCAGCGCGGAACTCAGCCCGAACACCGCCTTCACAACTCCGGGCGCTTGGAATATCGTCGCCGCACCGCCTGTTGCGGCGCCCTGCCCGACCTGCAGAAGCATCGCGGTGCCGAGCATGGTCACGCTTGCGCCGACCACCTCGCCGCCCACCTTCGTAGCCTCCGCGGTGCAGAATCCCGCGTCCTCGTATCCCGCGACGGTTCCGTCCTTCACGTAGTTCCATTCCTTCTTCATGCCGCTTCCGTAGAGCGCCTCCCTGAGCGCGTCGGCGGTTTGCACGTCCTTGGGGTCGCTGTCGGGCGAATACGCGCCGAGCTGTATGCCGCCCGGATACTGGCCCTTGAGGTTCATCGCGCCTATCGGCTTCTTTCCGACGAACTGTTCGGGCTCTTCCGCGGTAAGAAGCGCCGCGTTCGCGACGTTGACTGGGCATTCCGCTATCTTCCTTATTGAAACCTGAAGCGTAACCTTGCTCCTCCACGTGTTTATCTTCTCGGACCTGCCCGCGCATTTCAGGTCAGCAGTCGCAGTTGCGACGTACACGCCGCAGCCGCGCAGTTCCTGGTTGTTCGTCTGGGGGTCGAGCACGACGCCGGCGTAGCCCGCGTCGCCCGCGATTCCGCTCGCCTTGGACACCGCGTCCCCGGCGATTTTAAGAAGGTCGCGCTTCGTCCCGCCTGTTTCCGAGAGCGTGTTCGTCATCTGCATGACGGACGAGCGCTGGAACGACTGCTTCCCGCTCGGCAGCTGGCTGCAAAGATGATTGATGGACGCCTCGGTCTTCGTCTTGTCGTTGAGCGACATCAGCGCGAGCTGCAGGAACGTGCGGAACGCGGTTTCGGTTTCCGAGTACGTGCAGAAGTAATTGCGGCATATGTTGTACATCGGCCAGTCGTAGCCGTCTATCTGCGCGAGTTCCTTCGGGGCTTCCTCCTTGTCCGCGAGTGACACCGCGCCTTCGTCCGCGTGCGTGCTCTTAGTTGCCGGGGCAACGGCGGTTTCCTTCGCTGCGGCGGGAGTTTCGGGGGTTGTGGTTTCGGAAGCCATGTATTTGTCGCTCACGAATACGCTGCCGAGCGGGGTTGCCGCGTATATCCCGGCGTAAGCCGCAGGCACGGGGTCCCACACCTTGACGATTATGTGCTTCGTGAACACGAGCGGCTTGCCGTCCTTGTCCAGCGTTTTTCCGCTGCGCGCGCCGGTGAACGTTATCACGTAGTCGCCGCTTGCGATGCCCGTGCACTTGTAGACCGCCGCCTCGCCCGCGGGCATTAGCACGCCGTCCTTGAGCTGCTCAAGCGCATCCACCTTCGGCGCGGGCTGCAGCCTGCAGTCCATTGTCCTGCCCTGCCCGCTTACGGTAAGCGTAACGTCCTCGTCGCGGTTGTTGAGGAGCGAAAGGTAGCGCGCATGCCCGGCTTGCTTGAAGGACATCTGCTTGTAATTCTCGTTGTCTATGCTAAGTTCGTCCTTCGAGTACGCCGCCGCGACCTGGTCGAAGTCCTTGATGGCCTTGTCCTTGTTCTTGCTGGCGCAGTTGCCCGCCTTCAGCGTGTACCTGATCGGAATCCTGCGCTCGAGCGGCGCGGCCTTCTCCCCCTCGCCTTTAAGCACGAGGTATCCCTCGACGACGTAGTCCTCCTTTATGCAGAGGTCCGCGTCCTTCGCCGCTTCGGGAATCACAGTCTCAATCTCGAATGTGTGGCATGGTATGCCGGGCTTCGGCGCGATGTTAATGAGCTGCTTGCCCGCCTCCTCCTGCGCGAGGAAGTGCATGTGGTCCACGTCGTTCGGAAGCGCCTCTCTCAGCAGGTCGCCGCTTCCCTTCACCGCTTCGATTGTCGGCTGTTCGAACTTTATCGTCGTTACGCCGCGGTTCTGGATGCATATCTGCGCGAGCGCGGCGACATCGCGGTGCCGCATGTCGGACGTAAGCGAGTATGTCTCGTCTTTCCCGTTCACCTTGACGGTTGCCTTGTCATCGTAAATCTCTATGTCTATTGGCTGCGCACCCTTCTCGGAAATCTCGCTCCAGTCGTACGGAAGCAGGTCGCCCTTTTCGCCGAGTTCGGTTGCCTCAAGCACGTTGCGCTCGATTTTCACGGAAAGCTTGCCCGTGCTCGCCTTGTCGCAGTACGGCACGTAGAAAATCTTGGACCAGGGCGGAAGAGTGACGCGGTCGGCGCGCTTCGGGTCCTTCAGGATTTTCTCGTCGGGATTGGACGATTCGAACGACAGCTTGTCCGTCTTGGAAATATCGAGCTGGCGCGAGCCGACTGTTATCGAAATCTTCTTCACCCCGCCCAGTGAAACCTCGCTGTTGCCTTTCCACGTGGACATCGCGGGAAGCGTTATGTCTGCCTGTCCGGGAACTGTGAGCGTGGCTGTTTTGAGCGAGGCGTCGCCCTTCGCGCAAATCTTGAACGTAATGAGCGATTTCGCCGGCACGTTCACGGTTTTCGCGGAATCATCCCCTTCCGCGCCCTTAGAAATCTGCCCGCCTGCCACCTCGACCTTGAACGCGGCCGGGGACGTGTAAAGCTCCTGCCCCTCCTTCGTCGTCACCGTGATTTTCGCCGCGTCGGTGCATTCCGCAGGCGTCAGCACGAGCACGGAGCCGCTGCGGCTTGCGTGCGTGCCTGTCGGGAAGTCCATGATTGTTGCCTGCTCGGCCTTGAAAGTCTCGGGGCACGCCGAAACGTCCGTCGGGTTTTCTATCCCACGGGCGGCGCCTCCGTAAAGCACGGTAATCGGCGACATCGCAGGTATCATGAGCGCCTTCCTGCTCGTTCCGGTTTGCGTAGTCTGCGCGGGCTGGACGCTGAACTCCATCGCCGCGTCGGTGCCGACCTTCAGCAGGTATTTGTTGTTCGCGGAATCGCGGGTGAGTGCCGCCTCGTCGCCGCTGTAAGTAAAGAGCGCGGGCATCGGCAGTAGCAATACAAACGCGCCTTCCTTGTCCGCGAATTCAAGCGCCTTGCCTTCGAGCACGGTTGTCTGAGTCTGCGCAAAAGCGACGTATCCGCCTGGAACGAGGAACGGTGCGTCCGCCGGAACCGTGACCTGCAGCAATCCCGATGCGTCCGTCTTCGACGTCGCCTCCTGCGTGAATCCGAGCGTGCTTCCGTCCGGCAGTTTCACGACCTTCGGGTTGTATCCGAACGAGGAAAGCTGCTGGTTGGCGCCGTAGAAGGCGTTCGCGCCCTGCGGCACGGCAACAGGCGAAACGCTGTCCGGCTGCTTCACCTCGATTGTTCCGGGCGGCATTATGAACGTAGTTTCAACGGGAAGCGAGACCTCGACGGAATACGGCGAGAGCATCTCCAGCAGCGAGGTGAACGGAAGCGTCTGGAATATCAGCGGCGTTCCCGCGGGAAGAAGGGCGACGCGCTCGCCCGAGGGATTGAGCGAAATCTGCGTTCCCGCTGGAAGCACGAGTTGCGCGCCGCCGAGTATAAGCAAAACAGTGCTGTCGGGCTGCGACTGCGGCGTCGTGTCCGCGGGAATCGCAATCTGCGCCTGCACCGGAAGGACGAGGCGCCACGCGCCGTTTCCGAGCGACGAAACCCACTGCGGCGGAACAACTATCGGGATGTTCATCGGAACCTGCGCTTCAGCCGCGGTGAGCGACGCGCCTGCCGCAAAAAGCATAAGCGAACCGTCAGGCAGCTTCACCGTGGCGGAGCCGTCCGAGTTCTGATTCTGTTTCGTGCCCGCAGGCAGCGCAAGCCGCACGTCCGCGGGCAATCCCAGCGAGAATCCGCCCTCGGGCGCGCACGTCCCCGTGTTCGTAACTGCGGACGAAAGCGATACCGTCTTCCTGGAGGCGATTCCCTGGAACGAGGCGTACAGCGAAAGCACGCCTTCCTTCGTGCCCTCCTCTATGAAGCATGAGCGCGACAAATCCTGCGCAACCGACGACGTCACCGCGAAGTCCTCGCTCGTGCCAGGGGCGATTATCGCCGAAAGGGGCTGGACGAATCCGCCCTCCATCGTGTTCTCCTGGTTTATGAGCAGCGGATACGGGCCATTGTTCGTGATTGTGAGCGCCTGCGTCTGCGTTTTTTCTGTTTCGGCGTCAAGGTCGAACGAAAGCTCCGTTGCGCTCGTCTCCCACGCGTCGTCCAGCGCCTCCTGCCTGAACGACGTCTTGATAGAGAGCGGCACGTCGATGTTCTGCGTCACGCGGCCGATGCGCGCCGTGATGCGCAGCACGCCCTCGACGCTCTCGCCGAGCGTCTGCGGCTTGTCCGAGACGAGCAGCACCTGCTGGTCCAGCCCCGCGATGAGTTCGGCGTCGCGCGTTTCGCCTGCCTTAAGGCTGAACGAGGCGGGCGCGGGGAACATGTCCGTGAACTGCGCGGGCGTCCCCCTAACGAGGGCGGCGGCGCGCACCTGCACGCCGTTGGAAACCTTGTTCGCAACCGTGAACGAAATCGCCGCGGCGGTGCCTGAATCAACGCTGCCCTGCAGTTTCGCCGGCGTCACCTCGAGTATCTTCGCAGGCGGAAGCACCGCGAACTCGCCCTTAGCAGTCATGAACCCCCCGGCTTCGACCACGTAGTCAATAGTGCCGATTCCCTGCGGCTCCACGCTTTCAACTGCGTATTCGCCCGCTTTGTCCGTCTCCTGCGCCTCGAGCGCGTTGCCCGCGATCAGTTCGGGCCTGTCGTTGCCGATTACCACGTGCGCCCCCGAAACTGGAGCGCCGTACTGGTCCTTGACCGTGAACGTCATCTTCGTCTGCGCGAGCGCGACAACCGCCTTCGGCGCGAACTCCACCTTCAGCGAAGGCGCGCTCTCCGCAACTACGCGCAGGAACAGCTGCTTCGAGAATACTGGTTCAGTTGTCTTTGCCGCGAGCACGTCCAAATCCAGTTCCGCATCAGCGGCGAGCCTCCTCGACTCCATCACGAACGAGCCGCTTGCGGTTCCGTCGCTGCCGCACTTCACGTTAATAGCATTTTCCTGCGTTCCCTCCTTCTCGGAGGCGGGCGAATAACCCGCGCCGCCGGCAACCGCGTTCTTAAGTTTCAGCGCAACCGCGCTTGTGCGCAGGCGCACGGTGAGCGCCTCGTTGGGCTCTCCGAACACGCGGAAATTCAGTTTGAATTCCTTTCCGAGCGGGGCTTCGAAATTCGCGTCCCCGTTGAACTCCCATTCCACGCAAACGCCCTCGCCGCATTCCCCGCCAAATGCGATTTCAAACGCGCCGCTTGCCGCGGCGTTGGCGAGCAGCGGCGACTTCGTTACGCCAGCATCCGCGTCCGCCGGCTGCCTCAGCACAGTTGCCTGCGTCTTGAAGGCGCTCCTGTGATAAAGCGAAACTTTTCCCGTGGTAACCTGCTTCGTCCTGAACTGCACCGCGATTTCGCGCGACGCCGTGAACGGGTCGAACACGAAATTCACCCACTTGATTCCGGTTTCTGCCGCAGCCGCCGCGACGCTCGCTTCGGACGCGGCAGCCTGCGCCGCGATTATGGAAACCGTTCCCGAAATCTCGGGCTTGTCCAAGTCCTTGAACTGGTAGCCGCCGGTTTTCACGAACGTGTAGGAGAATTCCTTGCCCGGCTCTATTGTCACGCCGCTGTCGAGCAGCCCCTCGATTGCGATGCGGCGCGTCTCGTTGCCCGCGTTCCTGAAGTAAACGGTCGCGCGGCCGTCCGCGCCCGCCGCGAATTCCGAATCGGCGGGGAACGCCTCGAACTCGTTGAGCGTCACCGTGTTCTTTCCCGTTTCAGTTCCCGCGGCAGCAGGCGTGAATGCCGCGGCTTCCTCATACGAGGAGCCGGACGACGCATAGCCGCCGAACGCCTTCCACGCCGTTATTTCCGCGGCGTCCTCGGTTCCCTGCAACTCGCCGAGCCGCACGTGCGCCTCAGCCTGCGTGAATTCCAATCCCGTCGGGGCGCGTATCACGTAGCGCGCCTCGTAAGTCGTCGATGGCTTCAGCGTCTTCATCCTGTTTCCAGCCAAATCGAAAACGCCGACGAACAGGAGGTTCGCCTCGCCCACTACGCGCGTGTTGAGCATCGCGAGCTGGACGCGCGCCTCCGCGTTCGGAAGAATCGCGAACTGGGCGGTTTCCAGCCTTTCGTAGCCAGCCGCCACCGCCGTCGCGGTAATCGCCTCGCTTTCCAGCGTTTCAATGGCGCAGGAACCCGCCCTGGTTTCGCACGTCGCGTTCCCGATTGCGATCGTGACGCCGTCGAGCGGCTTGCCCGAGAAGTAATCGATTGCGCTGAACAGCGCACTGCCGTTCACCGGCGGGAACGAAACAGGAATCTCGATTGTTTCGCCCGCATTGAGGTCAACGGCGTCCGTGAACGCAATCCTTCCGCCCCACGCGGCAACCGCGCGCACCGCGCCCGCAGGCACGCTCTCGAAATTCTGCGTCCCGTCAGGAGCGGTTATCTTCGCGGGAATGCCGAGCGGCGCGCTCCTGTTGTCGAGAAGCGCGATTACCGCGCCTGCAACCGGGACGCCTGCCTTGTCCGTTGCGACGATGCCGACTGTTCCCGAGTTGTAAGGCGTGGCGGTGCCGAGCGTGAGCGAGACGTCCGCGCCAGGCGCGACGTTGTCCACGAACGCGGGAAGGTATCCCGGCTTGAATCCGCTCGCCGACAGCCGCTCGTTCCTGCTCACGTTTATCAGAACCGAGCCGTCAAGCCCGGTTACCCCCGCGTATTTCGCGAGTTCCGCGCCGTTGAACACGACGTCCTGCGAATAAATGCTGACCGTTGCGCCGACAATGGCGTTCCCGTTTGCGTCCCTCACGCGCACGCCCAATTCCCCTGCGTTGGAAGCGAGCGCCTTGTCAAGCCGCACCTTCACGTTCGTCTCGTCGGAAACGTTCGCAGCGACAATCGCCGCCACGTATCCGTCCGCGCTTGCGGAAACCGCGATTTCCGTGCCGAGCAGGACCTGCTGCGATTCGCAGTCGCCGCTCTCGCTTGACGTGAGCGTGAAAAGCGCCGCGCCTGTTGCCGCGTCCCTTATCTCCACGCTCGCGTTTGCAATCGGCACGCCCTCCAATCCATCGGAGGTGAACACGCCGACGCGCACGGTGCCCTTGCCTTCGCCGCCGACTTTGGGCAGCTTGAGCGTAACCGCGTCCGTATTCGTGGCTCCGACGCGCACCGCCCGCTCAACTGGGCTGTACCCGTCCGCGCTCGCCCTAACCACGTAATCCTTGTTTGACTCCACGTCGAACCCGTCGGCGAACCCGTACTTGTGGTCCAGTTGCGTCGTGCCGTCGGATGAGAAAAGATAAACGTCGGCGTTGTCGGGGCCGTCGACGGTGAAGTAAAGCTGCAGCCGCGAGCTCATGAGCACCGAGCCGGCGTTCGTCATCTCCGCCTGCTTGCCCGCCTTGGTTTCGAACTCGACCCGCGCGTTGTCGAAGACGTACGTTTCGGAGGAATAGTCCGCGTAGTATTTTCCGGCAGGAAGGCTGTCGAAAAGAACGAGCCCCTCCGAGTTCGTCGTCCCTTCCTTCGCCGTTTTCCCGTCGTCGGAATGCAGCGTAACCGCCACGCCCGAAAGCACCGCGGTGCCGTCCACCGATTTCGCGTAAAGCGCGACCTTGGAAGTGGGCGGCGCGAGCATCGGGCCGAGGAAAGTCACGGCGAGAAAAGCAAGCGCGATAATCAGCACGAGAAACGCCGGCAAGGAAGGAATGCCCCTTTCCTCCATGGCGAGCGCGATTCCTTTCAACGGAAGCCCCTTGTCCTCGCTCCAGTCCAGGAAAGCATCCCACTTCTCGCGCAGCGACTCGATGAAATCCGCCATGCTTAAACATGGCTGAAACC
>JAZDNL010000085.1:0-2206 GCA_043799765.1 Microcaldota archaeon
AGCACCTCGAGCACCGACGAGACGGTGAACGTGGGCTCAACTGCTACGACTATCTCCTTTCCCGACGTGGAATGAGTTACCGTAATGTTGAATTCTGCCATGTGGCACCACCAAAACGGTTTAAAGAGCAGAGGCAATATAACCTTTTTCATGGCATCCGGACCGCGCATCGTGAAAAAGGACAGCGACGGCTTCACAGAGATATCAATGGGCAGCCACGAGGCGCCGCCGCGGCCGCCTGCGCAGGAGGAAAAGAAGAGCGCCTCCGATGTTGCGCCGGAAGAGGTTGGCGAACGGTTCGTACGCGGCGAACTTCAGGAAATGCACAAGCCGAAGATAATTTCGGCGCGGGACATGCCGCATCAGGACATAGTCCAGGCGCAGCGCGAGGCGGCTTCGCGGGACATCCTTCCCGTAAATTCGGGACCACAAAATCCAATTATCATGACGCCTGAAGAGCGTGAGAAGGCTTCGGAGCTGGCGCGAAAGATTTACGAGGAGAAGCAGGCGGAAAAGGAGAAGCATCCGGTCCACCGCTTCAGGAAAATGCTAGGGCTGTGAGAGGGCATGGCGCAGTACGACGTCTACATTGACGAGGCGGCGGTGCGCAAAGCCGAGAAGCAGTTCCGCGACGCCGCGAAAAGCGGCAAGGAGGCGATGGGGCTGCTTTTGGGAAATGTGTTCAGTTCGGAAGGAAGCGAGTTCGTTTACGCAACCGATTACGTGACGGCGCCCAACGATTCCACCGCGGTTTCGGTCCGCTTTACAAGGCAGGCGTTTTCCGAACTGAGCTGCAAGATACGCGGGAAGGGGCTTATCGTCGCCTGGGCGCACTCGCATCCCGGATACGGCTGCTTCCTTTCTTCAACCGACATGGCGACGCAGAACCGGTATTTTCCCGAAAGGTTCCACTTCGCGCTCGTAATGGATCCGACCAGGCGCGAAGGGAACACAATGCTTAAGAGGGCGTTCCGCCTCAACGACGGAGGGTACGAAGAGATTTCGTTCGCGGTGGTGAGGAAGCGTGGGTGATGCGGAAAACACACGACAGGCAACCTCCCCAGCGCAGCCCATTATTCCGAAGAAGCGCAAGATTAGCAAAAAGAAGTTGGAGATAACGCTGTTCGACCGCGCGGTTGCGAAGGAAGTGATGAGTGGAGTTTCAAGCGTCGCGTCGCTGAAGGAAAAATTCAAGGCAGTTGACGAGCGCGAATTCGACGCACGGCTGCAGGAGCTTTCCGCCGAAGGTTATTTCGCGCTCAACGGCGAGGCGGTGAAGTTCGGCATCAGGGGATTCAACGCGTTCGCGCCGAAGCCTAAAAAGGAAAGGGCGAGAGCGGTTTCGACCGCAACGCAGGGTAAGTCAAAGGAGGAAAGGCCTGCTTCCGCCGAGCCCATTACTTCCGCTTCTCCTATCGTTACTCCTGAACCCGCAAAGAAACCCGACGAACGCATGGACTTGGACGAGGCGTTCCGCAAGGGCGCGCCGTCGGGAACCGGCGATTCGTTCTTCGTAAAGCGCAGGAAGCAGCGCGAGGGCGTCGCCGCCGAAGCTGCTGCCGCGGCGCCGATCCAGCCGCTGAAGAACGGAGAGGAGGGAGCTTGCGAATTGTGCAAGGCGCCTTTCAAGATAAGCACCGGCGGCGACAACAACCCGCGCTACGGGCACTGCTTCTGCGGCGCGGCGTACCACCAGGACTGCTACGAAACCCTCGCGGCGACCGGCGCGAACTGCGTCCGATGCGGCAAGAAAATCAAGCTCACGGTTGACAGGCGCACGGAAGAAGCGATGAAGGGCGTCAAGGACGCGTTCGAGTGATTATTGGTGAACGGGGCAGCCAGAACGTTTCGGCACGCCGTACGACTCCGCCTTCCCTTTTAATCCATCGTAGAACATGAACTTGTTTTCCAGCGTTTCGCCCTGATTGAACAGCATCTTCAGGAACTCGTTGGCTTGAATGGCGGCAATGATGCTCGTAGTCGTAGGCAAAGCGGGCATTTTGGGATCCATAAAGTCGAGGATTTCGCCTACGCAGGAATATTTCTTCCAAAGAAGCTTGTAGTCGCGCGTGCTGATAGCGCATTCGATGCAGGCTGAGGGCGAGCGCACCGTTTGGACGCGCCCGTTGAACGCCGCGGTTCCTCCGTCAATAAGCGGAACCTTTCCGTAGCACTGCGCGTTCAGGTGCAGGCGTGCGCCGATATT
>JAZDNL010000011.1:0-8887 GCA_043799765.1 Microcaldota archaeon
GACCCGATTGAGAAAAAGCCGTTCTATCATTTTCATCCCGGCTCGGCGGTTCTTTCCTTCGGCACGCCTGGATGCAATTTCCGCTGCCTCGGATGCCAGAACTGGCACCTGTCGCAAAGCCCGCGGGAAAGCGCGCGCGCATTCGACATTCCCGACACGCTGCCGAGGGAAATAGCGCAGATGGCGGTGAGGGAAAACGCGGACGGCGTCGCCTACACCTACTCAGAGCCCACGATTTTCTTCGAGTACGCGCGCGACACGATTCTCGAAACCAAAAAACTGGACAAAAAGAAATTCCACGTCTTCGTTTCCAACGGCTTTTTTTCGGAAGAGATGTGGAGGCTCGTCATGAAGGAGAAGCTCCTGGACGCGATTCGAATAGACCTGAAATCGTTCAACGACAAGTTCTACCGCGAATACTGCGGCGCCCGACTCGAGCCCGTCCTCGAAAGCATCAAGCGCGTGAAAAAAAGCGGCATCCATCTGGAACTAATCACGCTGTTGATTCCCGGAAAGAATGACGCCCCCGAGGAAATCCGCGCCATTTCGGACTTTGCCGCCTCACTCGACAAGAACGTTCCCCTGCATTTCATCCGCTTCTTCCCGCAGTACAAGGCGGGGAATCTGGAGGCAACGAGCGAGGCGGCGCTGCGGAAGGCGAAGGACATTGCGAAGGAAGCGGGCCTGCGCTACGTCTACGTCGGCAATCTGGGCGGGGAAGACGATACGTTCTGCCCGAAATGCGGGACAAAAGTCATAGGCCGCGTAGGTTTCTCCGCAGTCCAGAACATGCTGCGGGCAGGCAAATGCCCCTCGTGCAGGACGAAAATCCCCGGCGTCTGGGCGTAGTATTTATTAATGCCCGCGCGTTCTTTTTCTCATGCCATTCCAGGGACTTTTCAAGTGGCTGATGGGTTTCTTCCGCGGAAGGAAGGCGTTCAGCCTCGGAATTTACGGCAACGTCAACACCGGCAAAAGCACGCTCGCGAACAGAATCTCGATGGACTGGACAGGCGAGGCGATGAGCAAGGTTTCCGAAATCCCCCACGAAACCCGCGAGGTCATCAAGAAGGAGCGCGTCTCAATCCGCGTTGACGGCAAGGAACTCACGATTAATCTTCTGGATATGCCGGGCATTGCTACCAAAGTCGACTACCACGACTTCGTGGACTACGGGATGTCGAAGGGCGACGCCCAGCAGCGCGCCAAGGAAGCGACGAAAGGAATCATCGAGGCAATCAAGTGGCTGGAGCACGTGGATATAGCGCTCGTGGTTATGGACGCGTGCCTTGACCCGTACACTCAAGTTAATATAACGATTCTCGGCAACCTGGAGGCGCGCAACATCCCCGTCATAATCGTGGCGAACAAGATAGACAAGAAGTCCGCGAAGCCCGAGCGGATACGCGCCGCGTTCCCGCAGCACGGAGTCGTCGAAATATCCGCGCTGAAGGGCGACAACGTGAACAAGCTCTACGAGGAAATCGTAAAGAGGGCGCGCTGAGATGGCAATCCAGTTCGAGTTCATTTCCGCCGACGCCATCCTGGGCAAGTCCAGCGAGGAGCGCATAAACCTCATCCTGAAATCCGTGCGAAAGGACAAGATTCTCGTGCTTGAGGAGCCGCTCACCCCCGCGGAGGAAAAGCTGCTCATAATGAAGACCATGACAGCGATAACGCGCGACTTCCCGGGAATCGAGGTATGCTCCCTCGGAAATACCGCCGTCGACATCAAGAGCCGCGTCATAAAGCTTCTGGGCGGAAAGACGTCGGGGCTTACAGTCGTGGGGCCCTCGAATCTCGTGCACCAGGTGAAGAGGGACCCGAACAAGCTCAGGTTCGTTGCGGGGAAATGACATGCCGCATAAATGCGTGCGCTGCGGAAAGGTTTTCGCCAACAACTCGGCCGAGCTCGTGAAGGGCTGCCCGTGCGGCTCGCGCGTTTTTCTTTTCCTTCGGGAAGACCAGGTCACGCTAAAGGAATTAGTGGAAAGCGGGATGTCCGAGAAGGAGGCGGAGGAGAAGGCGCCCGACGCGCCGAAAGCTCCCATAGACGTTTCCCACCTGCACTGGCTCGAAGAAGAGCTCGCGTTCCTGAGCAAGGACAAGCCCGTGTCCGTTGATATCGACGCCGTCGAGAACCTGCGCATCCTCGAGCCCGGTTCCTACGAGCTTGATATATCCTCGCTGATGAAGGGCAACCCGCTCGTCATCAAGTCGGAGCACGACATCTACTACATAAAGCTGCCGAGCCTGAAACGTAAATAAGCAGACTACTTCTTCCTTTTCCCTTTTACGCAAAAAGAGGCGGCGAACGACGCAGCGGCTTCGACAATCGCGCCGAGCAGCGCGTTCATCGCAATCAGGAACGCGATTACGGCAACCAGCAAAACCGTCGACGGCACCGCTATTCCTAGCACGGGATTCCCACCGAGCGCCTTCGAAAGCAATCCCACCGCGCACAACGCCGCCGCGGAAGCTCCCATCAAAACCGCGCCCTCAAGCGCCGCTTCTTTCGGCTTCACCCTTTTCCATCCGGCGTAAACGAGCAGCGCGGCCATTGCGACGGAAAAGGCGAGATTGCCCGCGTCGTAGCAGGAAACAGGCGGGAGGAATCCGAGCGAAATCAAAAGCGCCTCCAGCACGCCGAGAATAATGAACGCCGCGAGCAGTTTCACATTGGTTTTCGTTTCCCATTCCCCCGCGTTACTTCCTCGCGTATCCCCTTATCCTGTCGCGCTTCTCCGTCCCGACCGGCGCGCGCGTTCCCTTGACGTTGCGCACGCTTCTTTCCCCGAAGCCGCGCGCGCGGAATATCTCCTGCTCGCCGAGCTTCCCGCCCATGCCGAGCAGTCCGCCGCTTTTCTCAAGATTAAGCGTGTTGACGACCTTCGCGCCCTTTTCCGTGAGCCGCGTAACAACGCGCTCGGTTTCGTCGCGCTTCGCCCTTCCAGAATGCACGCAGAACAGCGCCACCTTCTTTCCAGTCCAGTCGGCGCGCTCTACGAGCGCTTCCAGGCGGGCATCCCTCTTCAGCGGCTTCGTTTCAAATCCCAGGAAAACAAGTTCGTAGTCGCCCGGCTCTTCCGCCCTCTCGGCGGTTTCCCCAGCAGCGGAAACGCCCTCGACAAGAGCCTTCGCTGCCCCGTCAAGTGCTTCGCTGGTTACGACCACGGCTACGCGCATAGCGCACTCACCGTTTCCTTCTGCTTATCGCCCAGAACGCGAACAGCGCGGCGCCCAACGCCAGCAGCGGCGTCATCTCGGGAGTCGCCTTCGGAGCAGTGCCGAACTTCACGACTTTCTCGGACCACGAGTCGTACGACTTCCCGCTTATCATCGCGTGCGCCACCATAGTGTACGTTCCGGTAGCCTTCGTGTCTACGGCGAAAACATGCTGTCCGTTTGTGCACGACTTGTACGTTCCGCCCGCGGCTGCCTGCCCATCCCTCGTCACAGTCAGCGTCATCGCGGGGTCGCATATGCCGGTCCCGTTTACCAGGAGCGACACAGTCGCTTCGTACGTGTTTCCAAGTTGCAGGCCCGTGTGGCGCGCAACCTTGAAGTACGTGCCCTGGGGCAGCGGGATTGAAGGCGCGCCCTCCCCTCCAGGCGGCTGCGACGGCGTTTCCGTTGCAGCCATCATGCCCTTGATTATCACGGGCAGCATCGTCTCCTTGGTGAACGAGTCGTCGCCCTCCTCGCAGTTATCGCCAGAACACGCTTCCCAGCCGTACGGGTTGTAATCTCCCGAACCGGCGAACGAAAGAACGCTTCCGGACATTCCCGCTCCCGCAGTGCTTCCGAAAACCCATTCAGTTGCGTTGAAAGGCGCAGTCAGCAAGCCGTTCCTGATTGTTCCCGAATACTTCTTCCCGGTTGTCTTGCTCGTCATCTTGAAGGTGCCGTCAAGCGGGTTGCCGTTCTCGTCGGTTACCCTGACCGCCACCCACCACTGCCTCTCGGCGGTGCTTGTCGCGTCGTTTATTATGTTCGCGTTCTGCCCGCAGTCGCCTGAGCATCCGCCGAGGATGGTGTTCAGCAAAACGTAGTCGGCGCCGTTCCTTCCCTCAACGGAGCCGAGCGTGTTTTTCTCGGAAACGCCGCTCCCTCCGTCGAACAGTACGACGCCCAAATCGTTGTTGTAAAGGTAAGCCCCGCTTCCCTTAACGCTGACGGCGAAGCCGGTTGCGGGTTTTATGCTGTTACCCGAAATCACGCCGCCGTTGTTAAGGACGACCTTAGCGTACTGCTGATCGGGGGAAACCGGCGTGCCGGGCGTCTGCGTCCCCGGGTTCGCCTGCCCTCCCTGCTGTCCAGGAGAGCCTGTTCCGGTCTGCGCGCATCTCCAGCACGCATCCGACTCAGTCGGGTAGCACGGATACGATTCCTGCTGCCACGTTCCCTGGCATAGCGGGAATGACGGTTCGCCGGATGAGCACGTGTACGGGCAAATCTCCGTGAAGCTCGCCTTCCGCGCTGAAGAGCCGCTTATTCCAGTCGAAACCTCTGAAATCACGTTGTTCTCGATGCGGCAGAAGCCGTTGCACGTTATGCTCTTCCCGGGCTGCAGCGCGATGCTGCTTTCCTTTATGACGTTGCTCCCCCCGCCGGCAGCGAGGTTGCCGCCTGAAACGGTTATGCCCGCGGAATCCGCAATCGTCACGCCCTCAATCGTGTTTCCCGCCCCTTCTATGGAAACCGTGATGTTCTTCCCGAACGCGGTATTCTTGACGGAGTTGTTGTTCCCGAGGTGGAGGACGGCATTGTCCTCCGTGAACTGCGTCCCGTCGAAGACGTTGTTGTCGAAGGCGGTGCCCGACGTTGTCTGCGAGTTCAGGACCATGTCCGAGTTCTCGAACTTCACGCCGTCGAACTTGTTGGAGTTGGCGCCCGCGTTGAGGTTGAGTTCCGCCTTTACGGTTCCGCCCCTGACGGTGTTTCGCATTCCGTATATGCTGAGCTTTCCGTCGATCTGGTTGTTTTCTAGAACGTTCTCGACGGAGCAGGTCGGGCAACCGTCTCCAACGGATCCAATTATTATTGATTCATACAGCGTGCTAAGTTCGAAAGAATTGTTGTTTATCGTAGTCCCGTTAGTCGCGCTTCTAAGTTCTATGCCCAGTTCGTTGAGGAATGCGTTTCCCGAAATAATAGAGTTTAGCGTTGAAGATAGAGTAGCAGAAAAGTATCCTGTTTCCGGATTGCCTTTTCCAAAAATATTTGAAGAAATATCTACCGAGTTCGAGTTTTTAACCATCGTCGCCTGAATTTCGCACTGGTTGAAGCGGTTTCCAGTTATCTTCGCGTTCTTTGTTCCGTCGAAAATGACGCAGACATAGTTGATGCCGAAGTCGTTGTTTTCTATGTCCGCGCTATCTGCCTTAACCAGCATCCCCTTAGTTGTATCCGCCACGGACTGGTAGCCGTATCCGCTTACCGTACTGTCGCGCATTTCAAAGGTCGAGCCAGCGTCAACCCAGAACGTGTATCTGTTAACGTTCGCCGATTTTATCTCCGAGGCAGCGAGGATTTTCATCGTTCCGCCCTTAACCCAGATATTGGCGGTTCCGTTTGACGCGCCGTCCATGATAAGCGTCGTTCCACTCAGTAGGAGCGTTCCACCCGAATTGACGACCACGGTGGGCGTTTGAATGGTTCTGCCGGTAAGGTCAAGCGTTTGTCCAGCCGCGACAGTTATGCCCTTCGGTATCTGTTCCGTCGTTGCGGCGGCGACAATAGCGGCACTAGCTACCAGATAAAGCAACAGCCTAGCGATATTTCTCATCATAGCAGTCCCTCCTCCTTGAAACGACTCACGGAGGGACTACTAGGAGACTATATAAAAAGGTAGCGAAAAAGAAGGAGAAAAACGGAAAGAAAGGGACTTTAGCGTCTGGTTCGTTTCGTTTTAAGCATCGAGGCGGTCTGCCCCGCCAGCGCGTCAATATAGTCGCCGAGATAGCCGACGAACGGTACGCCTACCGACGTATAATCGGGAGCAGCGATTGCAGTAGAGCGTTTCCCGCCGTAGCCGCTCCAACTCAGTGCAATCTGTACTTGCGGCGGGCTTCCACCCTGCTGAGCGTTATTCTTCACCGGCGGGCATCCTGCAAGTACCCACGCGCCGGTATCGGAAGTGCTCTGCCCAGAGTACAACGTCACCTGCGCCAAGTTATGCCACGAGTAAAGCGGTCCCTGCGGAACCGACTTCGAGGTTCTGCCCGGAACGCTGTTCAGCGTCCCATAGCCGCCGTTTATTCCGTTGACGTCCGTGAACTGCTCGTAGCACGTTAGTACTGCTGGATAAGGTGAGCTGTACGTAAACTGCGTCAGTTCGACCTTGAACATGCTTCCCGCCGCAGGATGAGTCGGAGGTGCGATAGAGTAAATCCAGCCATGGTTGCTTCCTGAAATGCAAAGCCACGCGCTGTAAGTCCACGAGCCCAGCGGCATATCGTGCTCTCCCCAGCAATCAACCGCGGAAACGAACGGAAGCAATGCCGCAATAAGAATTCCGAAAACAATCTTGTTCATCAAAACACCTCAGCGCCTGCCCTTTCCGCCGTAGCCGCTCCAACTCAGTGCAATCTGTACTTGCGGCGGGCTTCCACCCTGCTGAGCGTTATTCTTCACCGGCGGGCATCCTGCAAGTACCCACGCGCCGGTATCGGAAGTGCTCTGCCCCGAGTACAGCGTCACCTGCTGCCCCGTGTACAAATACCAGTAATTTCCCGGAACGCCCATCTGCTTGAAGCATTTGAGAGTTGCGGGGTAGGGAGAGGCGTAGTTGAATCCCTGCAGGTAAACCTTGTACGTCTGCCCGGCTTCCGGATGCCCGGAAGGCGCAGTCGTGATGATCTGCCCGTGCAGCATCATCGAGAACGGCCCCCATTCCGTCGGGCTGTGATACCAGTAGCCGACCATCTGCGAGGAATTGCAAACCCACCCGCTGTAGGTCCACAGCCCGTTCGGCATTGTCTGGATGTCCCAGCAGGAAGCAGAGGCGACTGATGCGATAGCAATAAGGAAAACACCCGCGATTATGCCCGCAACCTTCATCCGAATATCACCTTAGAAGTACTCGCAACGACGGTATTTAAGCGTTTCTTCTTGTTACTATAAAAGAGTTACAACTATTCGCGTAACTTGCCGGTTCGGAGCCGCAGCGGAACGGGAGCGAAGAAAGCGCCAAGCAACAATCTGGCGATATTCTTCATCATAGCAGTTCCCTCCTCGAAACGACTCACGAAGGGGCTACTGCCTGTTTATATAAAAAGGTAGCGAAAAAGAAGGAAAAAAACGGAAACTTAGCGCCTGGTTCGTTTCGTTTTAAGCGTCGAAGCGGTTCGTCCCGCCAACGCGTCAGTGTAGCCGCCGAGAGCGCTGTAGTAGGGGGCGCCTATTGAGATGTAGTCGGGAGCAGCAACCGCGGTTGCACGCATGCCCCCGTATCCGCTCCAACTGATGCCAATCTGCACCTGCGGCGGGCTTCCGCTCTGATGATTAAGATTTTTCACTGGCGGACAACCAGCGAGAACCCAAGGCGAACCGCTTGACGTGCTCTGTCCGTCGGTCAGCGTAACTTGCTGAAGCAAGTGCCAGCTATGGAGCGGCCCCTGCGGAACCGAGTTGAGCGTTCCGAAGCCGCTCTTGCCGCCAATTCTGCTGGGCGGTTCAACGTCCGTGAACTGCTCGTAGCACGTAAGCGTCGCCGGATAGGGCAAGCTGTACGTGAAGGTGGTAAGCTCGACCTTAAACATGCTCCCCGCCGCAGGATGAGTCGGAGGCGCGATAGAGTAAATCCAGCCGTGGCTGCTTCCGGAAACGCAGAGCCATGCGGAGTACGTCCAAGAACCCTGCGGCATGTCGTGCTCTCCCGAGCAATCGACCGCCGAAACGAACGTAAGAGCAATAGCCAATGCCAGAACGAAACCAACTGCCTTCATTACTTCACCACCGCAATATTCGGAGTTGAACGGTTTAAAGCGATTGCTATTCGAGGACGCAAAGGCGTTCCGTAAGCTTTAAATGCGGCGAAACAGTCCTCACTTCAAGAAAAGGAGGTGGCTTGATGCCGACTAAGAAGAAGACGAGCGTGGACATGAAGAGCATAGGGAAGACGAGCATTGGCGACAAGAGCATAATGCAGTACTGGGAGGTCGCGAAGCTTCCGGTTTACGTTTCAATCGGGCTGAGCGTGCTTTCCCTGCTTCTGCTGTTCGCGGGCGCCTTCGCGCTCGGAATCATCGCGATAATCGGGCTCGTCGCCCTGGCGGTGTGGCTCTGGCTCGGCTGGCGCGCGGTCAAGGAGTTCGGGTACGACCTGAAGGATTCCGCAATCGCGGGCGCTGTCGGAGGAGTCGTCTCCGGAATCGTGGGCGCGGTAATCAGCATCATCCAGTATTCCGTGCTGGCGAGCACCATGGCCGGCATCTACGGCGCGAGTTACGCGACGATGGCGGGCGCGGGAATGGTGACGAGCGCAGTCCTGTCCCCTGTTTGGGGCGCGATATTCGGCGCGATTCTCGCGGCAGTCGGCGCGTTCATCGCCGCGAACATGAAGTAAGCCGCGGAGTTTCTTTTTCTTCTTTTTTATTTTTCTAGCGTAGCCGCGGGGAGGGAAATCAGGAGGACCTTGAAACTGAAGAGGGGTCAGAAGAGCTTGTGCATGCCCGGCTCTTCCTCCAGGAAGCTCATGGGTTCGCTCTCGGACGCGGGCGGAGCGGTTTCGCCCGACATGACAGTCGCCGCTCCAGTCATCCAGTCAAGAGCCTGCCCTATGCTCGGCGTCGAGGAGCGGGCGTGCTCCAGAACGCGCTTCACCACGTCGGCGATGCGCTCCTGCACCAGTTCCTCGGAAGCGTTGCCGAGAATCACGCAGAAG
>JAZDNL010000014.1:0-18222 GCA_043799765.1 Microcaldota archaeon
GGCGGACGCGAACTTGAATCCTATTTCTCCCACGCGCCCGGCGCCAACGGCACGGAGCGCATACGCCGCATAGAAACAACTGGCGACGGAATCGTCCATGACATTTTTGCGGATTTGAACAGGACGTTCATCACGCCGATAGACCACGAGGACATCTCTGCGCTCGCGCTCCTAATGGACGACGTGCTCGACGCCAGCCAGGATGCCATCATCAACGCGAACCTCTTCAGGATAAAGAGCGTTCCCCCGGAAATGAAGCGCATGGCGGGGCTGGTGCTCAGCGCGTCGGGCGAGATACGGAACGCCGTCGCATTGCTGCGCAGGATGGAGGCGGACAAGATAGACAAGCACTGCATCGAGATCAACCGCCTGCGCAACGAGGCGGAGGAGCTGCGCGCGCAGGGGCTGGTGAAGCAGTTCAGGACGAGCGACGCGATCGAGATAATCAAGATGAAGGAGGTTTACAACGACCTCTCCGTCGCGATGGACAAGGCGGAGGACGTCGCGTCCGTGATCGGCGACATAGTGATGAAGAACAGGTAATCCGATGCTGCTCGAGATAACCCTGGTTTTCTGCGTATTCTTTTCTTTCTGGAACGGCTTCAGCGACGCAGCTAATTCGATTTCAACGATAGTGGGAACGCGCGTGCTCTCGCCGATAAAGGCGGTTGCACTCGCGGCAGCTGGAAATTTCCTCGGAGTACTGTTCGGCGTCGCGGTTGCAACGACTATAGGGCAGGGCATAATTTCGCCAGAAATTATCACGACGAAGCTTGTGCTCGCCGTGCTAGCGGGCGGGATGGTTTGGGAGATTACGACGTGGTGGTTCGGGCTTCCCGTTTCCGAGTCGCACGTCATCGTTGGCGGGTTGGTTGGCGCGGGCATAGCCTCCGCGGGCATCGGCGTCGTCTTCTTCGACAACATCGTCGGCAAGGTGATAATCCCGATGCTGGTGGCGCCGATCATAGCGGGCGCATTCGCGTTCGTTTTCACGGGGCTGATCGTGCGCGCCTTCCAGAAACGGCCGCGCACGGAGATGAATTCCCATTTCAACAAGCTACAGATCGGCTCCGCCTTCTTCCTGTCCGTGACGCACGGCGCGAACGACGCGCAGAAGGTCGCGGGAATGATGACTGCGCTTCTGTTGGCGGAAGGTGCGATAACGTCGTTCCAGGTGCCGTGGTGGGCCATTGTCGCGTCCTATTCCGCCATCGCGCTCGGAACCATCTTCGGCGGCTGGCGCATCGTCAAGACGATGAGCGTAAAGGTGACGCAGATGCGACCCTACCAGGGATTCAGCGCGGAAACCGGAAGCGCCATCGTGCTTGCGACTACTGCTCACTTCGGAATCCCCGTCAGCACGACTCAGGCGATTTCGGGCGCAATCATGGGCGTGGGCGCGACGCGCAGCAGGACCGCGGTGCGGTGGGGCGTCGCGCGCCGCATATTCTGGACGTGGCTGCTCACGCTTCCTGCATCGGCGGTGTTCGGCTGGCTGATGTGGCAGGCCATAAACGCCATCGGCGTCGCATAGATTTAAAGAACGCGCGCCGCCTGAAAACAGGCGCTATTCTGGTTTCTTGGAGCGCAGGCGCAGGACTTCCTCGGCGAAATCCTTAGAGAAAGGGAATGCCGCCCTCAATATTTTGTCCATGCGGCTTCGCAGGACCGTTAATGCGAGGGGCTCCCCCTGAAGTTTAACAAGCATTCGATAATAATTTTTGTCCGCATACCTAGTGCTTACGCCCGCCTGCAGCTCCGAAAACACGGAATCGAGATGTTTGTTGAATTCGCTAGGCGTCATTGTTTTTACGTCGGGCGGAAGGGTGTCGGCAACGTAGCTTCCGAATGCATCGACTATCGGGTTCTCGCCAGGGAAGCACCGATAGACGCCGCTCATGCTGTGCCGTATCTCTTCCGTCTGTATGGCGTGCATAGTGGACCCGGGGAGATTCGAACTCCCGACCTCCTGATTATCAGTCAGGCGCTCTACCAGGCTAAGCTACGAGTCCGTGCAAATAATTTTCGCGCCGCGCTTTTTATACGCTATTATTTAGACGCTGCTTTTCTGCCTAGACTGCTGGTCGCGTATGATATCCTTCGCCAGCGTCTCGGTCACCCACTTCTTCCAGTCTTCCAGCAAAAGCTTGTGGTCCACGCTGCCGATTTCCTCGCGCTGCTTCTCCTGCATGACGATGTACTTCGTGTGCGCGCGCACGGTGTTGTCCGCCTCGAGCAGGACGGGAAGGTTGAGGGCGCGCTTCGTGTCCACCATGAACTGCTTCTCGGCGCCGCGGGCGACGATTTCCGCCCACATCTGCTCGAACGAAAGCCCGCGGTTGCGCTGCACCTTTTTCAGCCACGGGCTCTTCTTCAGTGATTCCTCGTACAGGTCGAGGTTGTCCTTGTTCGCGTCGAACTGCATCCACTGCAGGAACCCGTTCTCCTTCTCGGGGTCCTCGGTCCACTCCTTCTCCACTTCCGTGACCTCGATGACGCGGCGCTGCCTCTTGAGCGAGCCCTTGAAGCGGATGGGCGCGGAAACAATCGCGAAATCAGTTGCCTTGAACGACGTCGTCGGCACGCCCAGGTCGTTGACCACTCGGTCCCATATTCCGTACGCCGATTCTCCGTGAATCGTCCCCATGACCACGTTTCCTACGGCGCCTACGCGCATTGCCTCGTAAAGAGCCTTCGCCTCGCCGGAACGCACTTCTCCGACGATAAGCACGGAATCTCCGAGACGGAGCGCCGTGCGGAGCGCGTCTTCCGCGCTGACCTCGGTCTCGTTTATGCCGCCCAAGGGCGGGCGCGTCTTGAGGCGCTGGATGCTGAACCCGAGCTTCTTCAGCGCGGGAACCGGAATCTCCTGCGTGTCCTCCTGCACGAGTATGCGGAGGTTCTGCGGGATTTCCTGCATCATCGCCTGGAGGAACGAGGTTTTTCCGCTTCCTCTGGAACCGACAATCAGCATGCTCGCCTGCGCGTCGACGAAGAACGAGAACAGCCCCGCTGCCAGCGACGGGAACATGTGGTTGTCCACGAACTGCGCGAGCGTCCAGGGCGTTTCCTTGTGCAGCCTGAAAACGAGCGCGGTGCCGTCGAGCGCAAGCGGCTTGCCTATGACGCAGATTCGCGTCTGCAGGTCAGCGAGGTCGAAATCAAGGATGGGGTGCGCCTCGTCGAACGGGCGTCCCGAAAGGGCGCGGAAGCGCGATACGATGGAGCGCGCCTCCTCGTTCGAGAAGATGATGTTGCTCTGGCACTGCCCGTACTTCGAGTGCACCATGTAAACGGGCTTCTCCCCCAACGGAGAATCAATGTAAACATCGGTCAGTTGGCGGTCGGACAGGAGAAGTTCGAGAATGCCGTAGCCGATCGTGTATCTTGAAACAATGGTCGCCAGCTCGTGCTTCTCCTCCACACTCAGCTCGATGTCGTTCTTCAGCGCCAGGTCGGCGATGGTGGCGACGTAAACCTTGTGGAAGTACTTGCGCGCCTGCCCCATGTCCATGAATTCAACGGTATCGGGGCGGTGCGCTGCGACGACTTCCTTCGTTTTTTCAAGCAGGAAGTATTTCTCGGGCGAAAGCGCGTACTCGGGCGGGTTGATGAAATAGAGGTATTCAACCTTGTCGGGATGCTTGTAGATGTAAACCTTGCTGCCTAGCACCTCGTACTGGTCTATGAGTTCGAGCTTCTCGGTGGACGTGAAGGATATGCGCGAGCCGATGAACGACGGCTTGATTGCAACTTCGAAAAAGGAATGGTACATTCCCCTGTCGGCGGGAATGCTGCCGAGCTGCATCAGGTATGCCTTCATCTTCTGGATGAGCTCCGTCTCCTCAAAGCCCTCGCGCATGAACGTCAGGGTTTCGAGATATTTTTCCTCGTCCTCGCGCATCTCGCCCTGAAGCGCCGAGAGCTTCGCCATCTCGCCCTTGATTTCACTTATGAGCGAGAGATAGGCGCGGAACGGGTCCGTGTGCGTTGCGTTAAGAATGTTCAGCACGGCGTCGTGGCGCATGGAAAGCGCCTTGCTGTCCATAGTTTTGCCGAGGTGGTTCGGCGACCAGACGGTGTCCGCCTCGAACTTCGAAATCACCGCCGCGATTTCCTTGAGCCAGCGCGTCTGCTCCTCGTCGTAGATGCGTTCGTAGTATTCGGCGAGGACGACCTCGTCGACGTCCACCTCCATCAGCTTGTCGATGACGAGCTGCATCGCCTGCGGGTACTGCGCGATGTCGGCGCCGTACGATAACCCGCGGAAATCTATGACGAGGGTTTTGCGCCCGCCTTCCTGGCGGATTACGCTTTGTCCGGGCGGCATGATGGGGTTACCGCGCGTTCTTTAATAAGGTTTTCAGCGTTGCTGCTGCAGACGCTTCGTTATCTCCGCAACTGCCGCATCGATGAACTCGGGAGCTACCCTGCGCTCCTCTACCTCCGGATCGTAATGGAAGGTCAGGTGCACCATGCTATGATTCGGATTTAGTTCCTTGAGTTTTGCTGGCATTCCTAAAGCCACGTAGTCAAACGCGCCACGCGGAAACACCGCGATTATGAGATTTGCGGAATGGATTTTCCTGGTGAAATTGCGCCTCAGTTTATTCGCCGCGGGGGAGGGAACCGGAGCCAGGGTCATGAACGTGGCGAAACCAGTGGAACTGAGACGTACGCGGTCCCTGATGCCTAGCTCCTTGAGGCGCTGATGAACTGCGTTTTTTGCCTCGCCTGAAGTAAAACCGTGGCCGCACATAAAAACGACGTTAAGGCGTCTTTCCATCTCAAAGCTCCTGCTCGATAACCGCGTCCGTACCGGTGCGCTCCGTGATTTCGCCCGCGATATTCGTCAGCATCATCGCCTTCGCCTTTTCCGCGTCGTGCGTCTGCCCGAGCACCCATTTCAGTTTCACGAGGGCCGTTTCCGGCAGCATGTCCTCGCCGGGAAGCACTCCCAGCTTCAGCAAATCGCGGCCGGCCGAATAGACGTTCATATTGACGCGTCCGTAAAGGCACTGGCTCGCCATAACCGCGATTCCGCCTGAGTCGATGAAGTGCTTGAGGTTCTGGAACGTTTCCTTGTGCTTGTGCGTCGCTTCGTCGAGGTCGTTTATCGGGATGTGCCCGAGCCCGGTGCCCTCGAGAACGAGCCCCTTGTATTTCCCGTCCGTGAAGAAGCCTATGAGTTCCGGGTCGAAGCCGCTGTACGACTTCAGGAGCGCCACCTTTTTCTCGAATTTTTCGCACAGCAGCGGCTTGCGCGACGCTTCCCTGCCGAGCCTGTCGCTGCGCAGGAACTCGATTTTCCCGTTGCGCCATATTTTCGCCCACGGCTTCTGGTTCACGCTCCTGAAAGCGTCCCTCCTCGACGTGTGCATCTTCCGCGCCTTGGTCCCCTCGTGCACGAGGCAGTAGTCGTCGCTCATCGTGCCGTGCATGCACAGCACGACGCCAGCGAAGTCCGAGTTGAGCGCGAAGTCGGCGGCGCATCCGAGGTTCATGTCCGCATCGCTGGAACCCCTGTCGCTTGAGCGCTGTGAGCCGACGAACACAACCGGAACCGGAAGGTTCTGCACCATGAAGGAAACCATCGCCGAGGAAACCGCGATGGTGTCCGTGCCGTGCGTGACAACCACGCCCTGCGCGCCCTCCTTTATTTCATGAGCTATGCCTTTCGCCATCATCGCGCAGTGCTCGGGCTCTATGTTCTCCGAAAGCATGTTCGAGACTATCGTCGCCCGCAGGTTCGCCTTGTCAAGTCCGGGAAAGAGCTCAAGCAATTCCTCCGCCTTCAGCGCTGGCACAACCCCGCCTGTGCGGTAGTCGACCCGCGACGCGATTGTCCCGCCGGTGTGGATTATGGAAAGAAGGGGTTTGCCTTTTTTCGGCGCGATTTCCTTCGCCGGCGCTTTAACCGCCGTGCGGCCGACGCCGTGCGAAACTTCGAGCGTTTCCTTTCCGTTCACGTAGACGCCCACATTGTAGCCGTTGGCGAGCTTCAGCACCAGATGGTTTCCGTCAGCCAGTTCCGAGCGCGGCATCACGACGCCGTCGAAAACGCCGTCGCGCGCCTTTAACGAAATGCGGTCGCCCGGCTTCGCGCCGTATTTTTCCAGCAGGGAGGCTGCAACGCCGATGTAAGCCATGGGAGCGTAATAACGCCAATAAATAAATGCGTTTGTAGTAAGCGCCTGCGGGATAATCTTATTAAAAACGGTTTTCTAAGAAGATGTTGGTGCAACAATGAGGGGAAAACGAATCGCTTTTCCGGCAGGACTGCCCAAATATTTAAGGACGAGGGGAACTGAGAGAAAAATTGCGGGCATTGCGGAACAGCCCGTAAACGAGGTTGGCATAAAAACCGTTCTTTTGAAAATAGGCAAGAGGTGGAACTATTACGCGGCAATAGTCGAAGCCGGCAAGGCGGTAACACCGCACGTACACGCAAAGGGAGGCGTGGAGAAATATTATTTTCCGAAGGAATCTGGCGTGATGCATATAGGAAAGGCGACTCCGACAAGCGAAAAGAAGGTCGGAAACCCCGTTCATCTCGTCAGATGGAGGGCGCCCGTAAGGGCGATAGAGACAATTGACGTCGAGCCGGGGGAAGCGCACTCTTTTTACAACGGTACGGATGAGCGCATACTGTTCTTTTTCCGTTGCCACAGCGAGCATATGGCGGGGGACAGGTTCATGGTCGTAAACAAACCAGTCTATTAGGGCCAGCGATTTTTCAACCGTTGACTGCGCAAACGGAACATTTAAAAACATATTTAAGCGTAAATATTAGATCCGAGCGCGAGTGGTAGTAGTCCGAGTTGTCCCTAACTCGAATTTTGACGGTGTAAGTTTGGAAGAACCCTCTATCCGCATTAAGCATTTTCTCCAGCCGGAGGCTGAGCTGGCAAACGCGGACGACATCAGGGCTCTTGAGAAGCAGGGCATATCGCTGGACGACTTGCCGCACATCTTCGCAGGCGACGTTTCCATAACGGAACTCAGCGCGCCTGCGGGAAGCGTCGTGAAGTTCATGCGCAAAAGCCCCGTGACGGGCAGGGAAGAGACGTACTATCGCTTGGTCATAGAATAAAAAGCGTAGAAGAAGGGAAGGTGCAGCAAAAGCATGTTTCCGGAACTAACGGAGGAGTACCTCCGCTCAAACAGCCCCGTCAAGCAGAACGTGGAGTCCTACAACAAATTCGTAGAGAAGGGGCTCCAGAAGGTAATAGACGCGCAGGGGCTGATCGAGCCGCAAATCGAGGGCATGGCAATCAAGCTCGGCAAAATCCGCGTCCTCCGCCCGGGAGTCGTGGAAGCATGCGGCGGCCCGCCGCGTCCGCTTTATCCTTCCGAGGCGCGCGTGCGCGATTTGACTTATTCCGCCCCGCTCTATCTTGAAATGACGCAGATGATAAACGGCGTCGAGAAGAAGGCGGAGGACGTTTTCATAGGCGAGATTCCGGTCATGGTGAAGTCGAAGCTCTGCTACCTCAACGGAAAGAACGAGGAGGAGCTCATCCGCCTGAAGGAGGACCCGCGCGACGTCGGCGGGTATTTCATAATCAACGGCACCGAAAAAAGTTTAATGACGCTCGAGGACCTGGCGCCGAACCGCGTGCTCGTTTCCCGCGAGAAGGAAAAGGAGCTCGTGCAGGCGAAAGTATTTTCGACGCGCGCGGGATTCCGCGGGCGGTGCACGGTTGACCGCACCAAGGAGGGGAAGCTCAGCATAACGCTGCCGTCGTACAACAAGGCGCTGGAGCTCGTCATGGTGCTCCGCGCGCTCGGACTGTCGGACGACGAGAAAATCATGGACGCGTTCCCGAACCTCCCGGAGATACGCAACGACATCATGCTCAACCTCGAGACGGACGCCGCCAAGACTAAGAAGGAGGCGCTCCAGACAATCGGGAAGCGCGCCGCGCCCGGGCAGCCCGAGCCGTACCAGATAAAGCGCGCGGAACTGCTGCTGAACAGGTATCTGCTCCCGCACATCGGCGTGGAGCCGCGCGACCAGCTCGCGAAGGCGTTTTACCTCTGCCACATGGCGGAGCGCGCGGTGCTCGTCGCCTACAAGAAGCGCCCGGTTGAGGACAAGGACCACTACGCGAACAAGCGCCTGAAAATCGGCGGCAAGCTCGTCGAGGAGCTTTTCCGCTATGCATTCGGCTTCCTCATCAAAGACATCGCCTACCAGATGGAGCGCGCGAACGTGCGCGGCAGGAAAATGAGCCTGAACGCGATAGTGCGCCCCGACGCGCTCACGGAGCGCCTGAAATACGCTTTTGCTACTGGCAACTGGGTCGGCGGGCACACCGGAGTTTCGCAGGTGCTCGACCGCTACAACTACATTTCCACCGTAAGTTTCATGAAGCGCGTGACTTCGCCTCTCGCTAAAAAGCACCCGCACTACAAGGCGCGCGACCTTAACGGAACGCACTGGGGGCGCTTGGATCCGAACGAAACGCCCGAGGGGCCGAACTGCGGGCTTATCAAGAACCTCGCGCTCTGCTGCGAGGTAACCACCGGCGCGGAAGAGCGCCCGGTTGAGGACGCGCTGAAGCGCATGGGAGTGAGCATCAAATGAAAACAGGCGTCTTCATAAACGGAAGGCTGGTCGGGTTCCACGAGAACGGCGACCGCCTGGCTTCTTCCCTTCGGAAGATGCGCCGCGAAGGCGAGCTCGACGAGCAGACGAACGTCGCCTACAACAAGCGCACGAACGAACTTTTTGTCAATACGGACGAGGGCAGGCCGCGCCGGCCGCTCGTCGTCGTCAAGGCGGGAAAGAGCCTGCTCACGCAGGACATGGTCGGGAAGATAAAGAAGGGCGAACTGCACTGGCACGACCTCGTGAAGAAGGGCGTCGTGGAATGGCTCGACGCGGAAGAGGAGGAGAACACGTACGTCGCGCTGCGCGAGGAGGATTTGGCGGAGGAGCACACCCACCTCGAGTTCGACCCCGTGTCCATCCTCGGCTATGCGTCGGCGCAGATTCCGTTCCCCGAATACAACATGGCGCCCCGCGTGCTAATGGCTGCCCAGCACACCAAGCAGAGCCTCGGGTTGTACGCCGCGAACTTCAATCTTCGCTGCGACACGCGCGGGCACGTGCTCTTTTACCCGCAGAGCCCGCTTGTGCAGACGCGCGTATACCGCGCACTGGGAAACGAGAAGCGCGCTAGCGGGCAGAACTACGTAGTCGCGGTTCTCAGCTACCACGGGTTCAACATGAACGACGCGGTCGTGCTCAACAAGGACGCGATAGAGCGCGCGCTCGGACGCAGCGAGTTCTTCCGCACCTACGCCGCGGAGGAGCGCCGCTACCCCGGCGGGCAGCGCGACCACTTCGGAATCCCCGAGGAATACGTGCAGAACTACCTCGGCCCCGAGGCGTACACGCAGCTCGACGAGGACGGCGTCATTTCGCCCGACACCGAGGTGTCCCCGAACGCGGTGATGGTCGGGAAAACCAGCCCCCCGCGCTTCCTCAAGGAGATAAGCGCGCTCGACGTGGAGAGCGAAAAGCGCCGCGAAAGCTCGCTCACCACCCGCAGCAACGAGAACGGAATCGTTGACGCAGTCATACTCACTGAATCGCCCTCAGGCACGAAATTCATCAAGGTGCGCGTGCGCAAGATGAACGTGCCTGAAATCGGCGACAAGTTCGCCTCCCGCTTCGGGCAGAAGGGAGTCATCTCGCTTCTCGTGCCGCAGGAGGACCTGCCGTTCACGCGCGACGGAGTTACGCCAGATTTGATAATCAACCCGCACGCGATTCCCGGAAGAATGACGGCGGGGCATCTGCTCGAGATGCTCGGGGGAAAAGCCGCGAGCCTCGACTGCAGCCACAAGGACGGCACCGCGTTCAGCGGCAATACCGAGGACGAGTTCGAGGACGTGCTGCGCTCGCACGGCTTCAAGCCAACTGGGCAGGAAGTCCTTTACGACGGCAAGACGGGCGGCCGCATCTACGCGAAGATATTCATCGGCGTAATCTACTACCAGAGGCTTCACCATCTCGTTTCGCTGAAGCTGCACGCGCGCTCGCGCGGGCCCACCCAGATGCTCACGCACCAGCCGACCGAGGGAAGGGCGCGCGAGGGAGGATTGCGCCTCGGAGAGATGGAGCGCGACTGCTTCATCGGCTTCGGCGCGGCATCGCTGCTCAAGGAGCGCATGATCGACTCTAGCGACAAGACGGTGGAGCTGGTGTGCGGGGACTGCGGCACGCTCGGCGTCTACGACAAGATAAAGGGCAGGCGCTACTGCCCCCTCTGCGATTCCGCGAATATCCACGAGGTTGAGATGAGCTACGCGTTCAAGCTGCTGCTGGACGAGATGAAGTCCATCGGAATACAGCCGCAGCTCAGGCTCAGGGACAGGGGTGAATGAGATGAGGAAAACGTTCAAGTACCTTGCAGGCGCGGCGCTCGCGATTCTCGCGGGCAAGCTTGTCCTCAGCTACGGGAACGTATGGTTCAGGCTGCTCGACGGCAGCGGGTTCACCGTCGTCCTCTACGCGTTCATGGCGGCAGTTGGTTTCGTATTCGCCTCGATGGTGTCGAAGAAAATCGAGCTCAGCTACAAAACCGCGGCGCTCAGCGCAATCGGCGTCGGATTCCTCGCCGCGTTGCTTGATTTGCTGATTCCAGTCATCTACGCGGTTCTTCCGCCGGTTGCGGGCGCGCCCGTGGACATAGGTTCGTACTACTCGAACGTCTACGGCCTGCTTTACAACATAGTCATCGGAACCGCCTTCGGCGCGGTGTTCGTCGCAATCGGAGAATTTTTACAAATGTTCACGAGGAGTCGATAAAAAATGAAAGCGGTAGCGTCACTGCGTTTTTCCCTGTTCTCGCCCGAACAAATCCGCAAGATGAGTTCGGTCAAGATTACGGTGCCCGACACCTACGACGAGGACGGCTACCCGATCGCGGGAGGGCTCGCGGACCAGCGGCTCGGGGTCATAGACCCCGGCTTGAAATGCAGGACGTGCGGCGGAAGGATGAAGGACTGCCCGGGACATTTCGGGCACATCGAACTTGTTCGCCCCGTGATTCACGCGGGCTTTGCGAAAGCGGTTTACCAGCTGCTCAAGGCGTGCTGCTCCAAGTGCGGCAGGCTGATGAGCGCGCCATCCGCTTCGGGAGAGACCGCGAAAACAGGCACGTGCCCGCACTGCGGCGAGGCGCAGAAGCAGGTGAAATTCGTAAAGCCCACCTCGTTCTACGAGGAGGAGGCGCGCCTCCTTCCCAACGAGATACGCGAGCGCCTCGAGCGCATACCCGACGAGGACTTGCGCGAACTCGGCATCGGGATACGCCCCGAGTGGATGGTTCTCACCGTGCTCATGGTTTCCCCGGTGACCGTCCGCCCTTCCATCACTCTAGAGACAGGCGAGCGTTCCGAGGACGACCTGACGCACAAGCTCGTAGACATCCTCCGCATAAACCAGCGGCTTGAGGAGAACGTCGACGCAGGCGCGCCGCAGCTCATCATCGAGGACCTCTGGGAATTGCTGCAGTATCACGTTACGACTTATTTCGACAACGAGACCGCGGGAATACCGCCCGCGCGCCACCGCAGCGGAAGGCAGTTGAAGACGCTGTTCCAGCGCCTGAAGGGCAAGGAAGGGCGCTTGCGCTACAACCTCAGCGGAAAGCGCGTGAACTTCAGCGCGCGCACGGTCATTTCGCCCGATCCCACGCTAGGCATCAACGAGCTCGGCGTGCCGTACGAACTCGCCAACGAGCTTACGGTTCCCGTGAGCGTCACGGAATGGAACCTCGAGGGCGTCAAGACGATGATACGCGACATGCCGGAGCGCATCAACTACGTCATACGCCCCGACGGGAAGCGCAAGAAGCTCACCGCCACGAACACCGCGGAAGTGCTCGAGGAGCTTGCGGCGGGCTACACCATAGAACGCCAGCTTTCCGACGGCGACTTCGTCATATTCAACCGTCAACCGTCGTTGCACCGCGTGAGCATGATGTGCCACGAGGTCAGGGTTCTTCCCGGAAAGACGCTGCGCTTCAACGTCGCAGTCTGCAAGCCGTACAACGCGGACTTTGATGGCGATGAAATGAACATCCACGTGCCGCAGAACGAGGAGGCGCAGAGCGAGGCGGAGATGCTCATGAAGGTGGACGGGCAGATTCTTTCGCCGCGCAACACCGAGCCGCTCGTCGCCCCCGACCTGGACCAGATCACCGGATTGTACGTGCTCACCCAGAAGGACGCGGTTTTCCCGAGGCCCGAGGCGTGCGGGCTGCTCAACGCAGCCGGAATCGAGGAGGACGTGAAAAGCGACGAGACGCACGGGCGCGAACTCTTTTCCATGATGCTTCCGAAGGACTTCGACTTCCAGGGCAAGAACAGGCAGTGCAGGAAGTGCGAGAAATGCAAGGGTGAGACGTGCGACAACGACGCCTTCATTTCAATTAAGAAGGGCTCGCTGAAGTCGGGGCACGTCGACTCCCGCGTCAGCAACGAAATCGTGAAGGCGATTTTCACGAAGCACGGGCCTAAGGACGCGCGCAGATACATTGACGCCGCGTCGATGATGAGCACGTGCCTGATCACCAATTACGGGCTCTCGCTTTCGCTCGACGACTACTACATGGCGCCCGAGGCGCGCAAGCAGATAATCGAGCTTTACAAGGACGGCAGAAAGGGGCTGCGCACGCTCGTGCACAAGTACCGCAATAAGACGCTTGAACGCAAGCCCGGCAAGACGCTCAAGGAGACGCTCGAAGAGGACATCATGGACGTCGTCGAGCGCATCCGCCACAGGTGCTGGAAAATCGTGCGCGAGAACATAAAAACGTCGGCGATACGCACGAGCACCGGCAGGGAATTCAGGCACAACTCCGCGCTGCTCATGGCGAACGCGGGAGTGAAGAACAAGCCCATCAACGTCGTGCAGATGTGCGCGCTCGTCGGGCAGCAGGCGGTGCGCGGAAAACGCATGACGAGCGGGTACAGGAACCGCATCCTTCCGCATTTCAAGCGCGGCGACCTCGGCGACGCGGCGCGCGGGTTCGTTCGTTCGAATTACAGCAGCGGCCTGACGCCGACTGAATATTTCTTCCACGCCGCGGGAGGCCGCGACTCCGTGGTTGACAAGGGAGTCAACCCCGCGAAAACCGGCTACATGCAGCGCCGCCTGATAAACGCGCTTCAGGACTTGATTGTCCGGAAGGACTTCAGCGTCCGCGACGCGGAAGGGCACGTCGTGCAGTACGTGTACGGCGACGACGCCATCGACCCGTCGAGCGGCGAGAAAGTCGCGTACGGCGAGCCGGTCGGCGTCATCGCGGCGCAGAGCATCGGCGAACCCGGAACGCAGATGACGCTCAGGACGTTCCACTACGCCGGCGTTGCCTCGCTCGCGCAGCTCGGATTCACGCGCCTCGTCGAGATAGTCGACGCGCGCAAAACCCCGAAGAAGCCGGTCATGGAGATTTACCTCAAGAAGGAGTTCCAGGAAAACTGGGACAAGGCGAAGGAAATCGCCGCCTCCATAGAGGAAATCAGGCTGAACAAGGTGGCGAGCATCAACGAGGACTTCAAGCGCCGCGCCGTGACCGTGGTGCTCGACCGCGTCGCGCTCAAGGAGCGCGGCATATCCGAGAAGGACGTTGAGGAGAAAATCCGCAAAGCCGAGGCGGACATAAGCGTGCGCAAGGACGGCAACGAGCTGCTCATCGAACTCAAGGAGGGCGTCGCGTCGAAGCCGAAGAAGGGCAAGAAGAAGGTGGACGAGAAGGAGAGCACGCTGCGCAACATACGCAAGATGACGAACACCCTGAAGGACTTGCACCTCAAGGGCATCCGCGGCATCAACCGCGCCATCATAGTCGAAAAGAAGAAGGCGGACGGCTCCATCGAACTGAGCCTCGCAACCGAGGGAAGCAACCTTTCCGCGGTATTCAAGATGCCGCAGGTGGATCCGACGCGCACCACGACGAACGACATCATGGAAATCGGCGAGGTGCTGGGCATCGAAGCCGCGCGCAACGCGATTGTCGAGGAAATCAAGAAGGTGCTCGACGCTCAGGACCTGAAGGTGGATTTGCGCCACATCATGCTCATAGCCGACGCGATGACCGCGAGGGGCGCGGTCACGAGCGTCGGAAGGCACGGGCTTGCGGGCAAGAAGGCGTCCGTGCTCGCGCGCGCCGCTTTCGAGGAGACGGCGAAGCACCTTCTCAACGCCTGTGTCGCGAACGAGGAGGACACCCTCGCGGGCATCACCGAGAACATCATCATAGGCCAGACGATTCCGTGCGGAACAGGCGAAGTAAAGCTCATAATGGAAACGGACTGAGCGGATGGACAAGCAGACTTTGCTCGCAATCGGCGCCGCAATCATCGTCGTTGTTGCAGCCGCCTATTTCCTGTTCTTCCAGCCTTCGCCTGCTGAGAACAACCCCGAATCGTCCTTCATTTATTTCTTCTACCTTCCGACGTGCCCGCACTGCCACGAGCAGATGGAGAAGCTCAACCCCGTGCTCGAGCAGAAGTACGGCGTGAACATCTCCAAGCACGACACGTCGCAGGGTGCGGGAAAAGAGCTTTTTGACAGGATGGTTGCGGAGCGCGGATGGGACGCCCTTGTGCCGACTACGCTGGTGGGGGACAGGAAGTTCGTCGGCTACAACGAGGAAATCGGCGCGGAGATCGACGCGGCGGTCGCCGCCTGCGTTGCCTCGAAGGCGTGTAGGGATCCGGTCACGGGCGCTATTGTGCCGGCTTAGTTTTGGTCGCGTTCAACCGCGAAAGTGTTTCTTCCAGGAATTTCGGGGACTCCAGAAGTGCGTCATCGATAAACGATGCATTACCCTTGATTTTGAGAATCTGGAGCGCCGTCGACAATCTTGACTGAACCTTCTCCGAATGCAGATAATCCAACCCCCCAAGCCGGTCTGCCGCCATGCCGACTGCCTTGGCGCGCTCGTCCGGCGGAAGCCCGCTGGCGGATTTCAGAATCTTGAGCGCCTCCCCAATGTAGAAAACGTGGTTGGACCGGTAGGCGCGAAGCGCATCCTCCCTCAGTCTGAGAATCGGGATTACGTTCTTCACTATGTCCTCGTTGTCCTGCCTTAGCCGAAGTCTCGTCTTGGCTATGCACGCCTGCGCCGCTGGCCAGTTGCCTTTAATGAGCATTTCCAAAGCGCCCTGCCTTAGCACGCCGGACTGGTCCGTGTGGGGGATAAGCAGATCCTTTGCCTCCTTCTTCAGCGCGCGCTTCTTCTTCTCAAGGTTTTCCAGGGAGACTTGAAGGCTTCCGATCAGTTTCTCGCGGCGTTCCCATTTTTCGGTCCCGGGTTCCAGGGAGCCACGCCCGAGCGACTCCAGTTCCCGATGAATCCGTCCGAATTCCTCGACTATTTTTCTCGTCTCGACAAGCATGGCGCGTTCGCTTTCCGCGGAGTGAACAAGCGCCCTTATCGCCTCATTGATAGTTGTGAAATGGGCAGTGCTCAGGATTTTCTTTCCCGACTCGCCGTAGTAGTGTTGCGTTATTTCGACGCCGCCATCTTTGGTGAAATTAACCTTGAGGTCCCAATGCGGGGGCGCGCTCCATTTGACGGTTCCGAGTGCGGATTCCGCCGCGCGCTTCCTCACGCGAACCCCGCCCTCTTCGTCAGGTGGTCGGGAAGCGTCAGGGGTTCGAAGGGCTTGTTCCGGCACTCGTTGCGCACAAGCGCGGCGAGCTCGTCGGGAGTCAGCATTTCGTTCTCGCCTGTTGCGCGCACGCGCACGTTCATTTTTCCAGAGGCTTCCTCCTTGTCGCCGACTACGGCGACGAAGGGCACCCAGTCGGTGCCAGCGTCGCGAATCTTCTTCTGCAGCGTTTCCTGCCTGTCGTCGAAGTCGGCGCGGACGCCAGAGTCGCGAACTGCCGCGAGGACTTTTTCACAGTAGGCATTATTCTTTTCAGATACGGGAACTATCCTGACTTGCGTCGGCGACAGCCACGTCGGGAATGACGGCGTTTTTCCTTCGGATATTTTGCGCGCCTCGTTCTCAAGCAACGCGTAGATGACACGCTCGACGCTCCCGCTTATGGATGCGTGCATCAGCACAGGGCGTTTTTTGGAGCCGTCCTCGTCCACGTAGCTGATGTCGTAGGTGTCGGCGTTCTCGACGTCTATCTGCACCGTCGAAAGCGCGCTCGCCTTGTCAAGGCAGTCAACGAAGTTGAACTCGAACTTGGTTATGAAATAGGCGTAGCGCTCGTCGAATATCTCAAGCAGAACGGGCTTGCCGAGGTGCTTCGCGAGCGAGACGTACCAGTCCCGATTCTCCTCGAAGAAATCCTTCTGGCTGCGGAACCCTGCTTCGAAGGGCAGCTTCAGCGAGGAAAGCCAATCGAACGAGAGGCGGAACTGGGACTCGAACTCCTGCTTCGCGCCGTCCAAATCCTTCGTGAACGTATGCATGTCGGGCATCGTCATCGCGCGCACGCGCTTCAAACCCGCGAGCTCGCCGCTCTGCTCGCGGCGGAAGGAATAGCGCGTGAGCTCGAACATCTTCATCGGCAGGTTCTTGTAGGAAATCGTCATGTCGTGCGCGATCAGGAACTGCCCGAAGCACGCGGCGAAGCGGAGGAAGAACTCCTTCTCGTCGCTCTTCACGACGTACTGCCGCGCGGGGAAGCGCGTGAGGTACTTCTTCAGCGAAGGATGCTGGTAGTCGTACATCAGCGGTGTCTCCACCTCCATAGCGCCGTATCCGGTGCAGTAGGCGGTTATGTCGCGCTCGATGAGCTTCTTCATTAGTCTGCCGTTCGGAAGCCAGCGGAAATTGCCCGCATCGCTTCCCGGTTCGTAGCCCGCTATGTGGTGCTCGCGCATGAGCGCGATGTGCGGCGGTTCCGTCGCATAGCTGCGCACCTTGCGGATTTCGTAGTCCGCGAATTTCTTCAGATTTGCGTGATTGCCGTAATTGAACTGGCCAGCGTCGTGCACCTCGCCGTCAGGGGTAAGGATGTAGAAGCGGCTCTTCACCGACGCCTCTTTTTTCAGCGCCTCGGGCGTCGCGTCCTCCTTCTTTTCCCCGACGCCCAACTCCGCCGAAATCGTCTTGCTCAGTTCCGCCATCGGGTGGCCTTTGCACTTGAGCTCGAACTCCTTGTAGTAGCCGAACGGCGCCTGCGACGTCTGCGCGAAAGCCGAACATTCGTCGGCGAACGCCTTCAAAAGGCGTTGCGCAACGTCGGGAGAACACAAATCGCTGGACAGATGGGCGTACGGATAGACCAGGATGCGGGGGGCCTTGATTTCCTTGATGTTTTTTTCAACCGCGGCAGCCGCTTTTTTCACAACCGCCTCGTCGTCCCCTTTTTCGAACGACGTCAGAACCAACAGCACATCCTCGATTTTCACACCCTCCTTTTCCGCGGCGGTGAGCGCGGGCGCGCTTTTGAGCGCCTTGTCGCGCGGCTTGAAGCGCACGTAGTCGCAGTGCAGTTCCAGAATCCTCATCTGCAATCACTCAATGCGATCGCCGGGAGATTCGGAGGGGTTCCGATGCATCCCTCTGTCGAACCCGGGCCTTCAGCTTGGAGGGCTGAGATCATACCGTTAGACCACGATCGCAACAGCATACATTAGGGCGCGGGCTGCTTTAAAACCGTTTTTCAGCGCGAAAGCAGCGCCTGGATGGCTTCCTCGAGTCCGGGCTTCGTCTCCTCGCGCAACTCGTAGCCCACGCGCACGATCTTCTTGTTCGTGGTCATGATACGGTTCAGGTCAATCGGCGTCCCGCCGACTACGACGTCGGCGTCGCTCGCGTCGATTGTCGCCTTGAGCTCGGAAACCTGCTTATCGCCGTAGCCCATCGCGGGAAGCACGTCGTGTAGGTGCGAGTATTTCTGGAAGGTGCCCTTGAGGGAGCCGACCGCGAACGGACGCGGGTCGATTATTTCCGCCGCGCCTGCCAGCTTCGCAGCTACGAATCCCGCGCCGTAGCCCATGCCGCCGTGCGTAACAGTCGGGCCGTCCTCCACCACGAGGACGCGCTTTCCTTTCACGAGTTCGGGATGCTCGATAGTCACGGGCGATGCGGCGAGGATTATCTTGGCGCGGGGATTGATGGACGCGACATTCCTCCGCACGGTTTCCACATCCTCCTTCCTCGCGGTGTCCACCTTGTTTATCACGACGACGTCAGCAAGGCGCACGTTAGTTTCGCCGGGATGATATC
>JAZDNL010000018.1:0-14830 GCA_043799765.1 Microcaldota archaeon
CGCCTACCTGACGCCGTCGTGCTTCGCCTCTCCTGGCAATTACGACTTCACCCTCAGGGGACAGTCGTCCGACTACACGGCGAACGCGCACGTAGCGCTCCGCGTAACGCCCTGCGTCACCCTGCAGGACGTGAGCACGGACAGCAAGACGATGTGCCTCGGCGAGAAGCACACCTATAAGGTGCTCCTGCGCAACAAGAGCAGGACCGCGGCGAAGAACTACACTATTATACTTACGGGAGACGCGGCTCCGGCCGCAAGCGCTGCCCAGAAGGTTTACGTCCCCGCAGTCGGCGAAACCACGTTTGACATCTCGCTCGATTCCGCAAAGCTTTCGGGAACCGGAACGAAGACGTTGAACGTCCGCGCCGTCTCCATATACGAGGTTACGGGCCAGCCCACGAACGACGAGGGCACGCTGACGATGCAGTTCGTAATGAACAACTGCCAGACGCTCGACTTCAACTTCCCGAACCTGAACGGCAACGTCATCGAGAAATGCGCGGAAACGCCGTTTTCGACGCCGATGGTGGTTACGAACGCAGGACCCCTTTCTGATACGGTGACGCTTTACACGAACGCTTCACAGGCAACGTTGCCGCGCACGCTGCAGCTTGCCTCCGGCGGCACGCAGCAGGCGCAGCTCACGATCGGGCAGACCGCCATAGGCTCCTTCACCCTCAAGGTCAGCGCCGCGTCGAAATACGGCGCCGTGCGCGAAAAGAACCTCGAAGTGGTTTCCAAGACGTGCTTCGGAGTGGACGTGAACGCCTTCCTCCCGAACAACACCTGCTCCGACACCGAGCACGCGTTCCCCGTCAAAATCAAGAACACCGGCGCGGCGCCGCAGCTCTTCAACCTTTCCGTTAAAAACATGGACTTCGTCGCGCTCCAGCCTGCGCAGGTGTTCCTGAACCCCGGCGAGGAGAAGGAGGTCAAGCTCCTGGTTTCCTCGGGCATGAAGGACGGCAAGTACGAGCCGATTGTTTCCGCGCGCTCGGAGATGTCCTACGGCGAGAACAAGTCGTACATTTACCTCGAGCGCTGCTACGGCGTGCGCCTCAGCGGGGAGAATGACTGGATCTGCCAGTGCTCCGACAAGGCGTTCCCCTTCAACGTCATGAACATAGGCACGCAGTCCGATTCGTACACGCTCTCCCGCATTGACGGCCCCGACTGGATACAGCAGGACCTCCTCAACGGCACGGTGATGAGCATAGAGGGCAAGAGCAGGCGCACGGTCAACCCCGTCGCGTTTACCTGCGACGCCGACCCGCTCAGGTACCAGTTTACCTTCGCGGTCACCTCGCTGTCGCGCAACGCAAGCGACAAGCTCTGCGTGAACATCACCGTCTATTCGAAGGCGGTGTGCTACGTGGCTCGCATCGGCGGACCCGATGCCGAGGTCGTAGAGTGCACCTCCACGATAATTCCCGTCACGATACAGAACACGGGCATGGTGAAGAACGCGTACGCCCTCGACGTCGAGGGTCCGGTGTGGGCGAACGTCACCCCCGATTTCGTCCTTCTCGAGAAGGGCGAGTCGCAGGTAGTCTACCTTTCCGCGTCGCCGCCCCTTAACGAGGCCGGCAAGACCTACACTGTAAAGATAATCGCGACGTCGAAGGGAGTAGTTTCCACCAAGGAGATTACGCTCAACGTCGTGCCTGTCGGCAGCAAGTCGTCGCCGACGCCGAAGCTAGAGGTGATGCCGCTGGACATATCCTACGCGGCCGGCAACCTCCACTTCAAGTGCGCCGACGGCGCGCTCGTCAGCATCAAGTCGCCCTCGAACAAGACGTCCGCCGCGACCTGCGTCAACGGCACCGCGACGCTCGGAGCGGGCGAGTACGGCGTGTACTCGGTTGCCGTGACGAAGAGCGGATTCGTGCCAATAACGACTACGTACGAGGCGAAGGCGCCCTCGTCGCAGTCGGGCATGTTCCTCGCGAGCACCACCGCGCTCTGGATTGCAGGCGCGCTGCTCGTGGCGCTCGTAGCGTACGGGGTGTACTCCGTGATGCAGAAGAAGCGCAAGTAACGCGAACAATCCTTTTTTATTCTTTTTCACCTTTCCTAGTTACGGAGGGGGCTACGATGAAGACCATCACCGTCATCACCAAGGACCGCGTCGGCTTGCTGGCGGACATAAGCGGCATACTCGGCGAGAGTCACATCAATATCTCCTCCATCGCTGCGGAGGCGCACGGCAATGCCGGCATAATCCGCGTAACTACCGACGACCCCGCAAAAACCAAATCGGTGCTGAAAAAGGCGGGTTTCGACGTTTCCGCCTTTGAGATGGTAATCGTCCGGCTCAAGAACAAGCCCGGCGAGCTGGCGCGGCTTACGCGGGAGCTAGCGGAAAACCACATCGACATCAAGAACGCCTACCAGTTCCCGGCGTCGAAGAGCGAAGTGGTGTTCGGGTTCGAGACCAGCAACGTTCCCAAGGCGAAGAAGATAGCCGCCTCGTTCTCGTAGACGGAGCAATGCTGGCAGCGACGTGCCGCCCCGCTGCGCGACCGCCGAAAACCGGCGCGGCACCATTCCGCATTACCATTAAAACCCGCGTTTCCTATTGATAGGCATATGGACTTGGGCGCGGGCATCCGCAAGGCGCTGGCGCGCATAACCGGCGCCGCGCTGGTCGACGAATCCGCGGTGAAGGAGCTCGTGAAGGAGCTGCAGCGCGTCCTCATCTCCAACGACGTGAACGTGCGGCTCGTCATGGAGCTCACGAAGCGCATCGAGGAGCGCTCGCTCAAGGAGAAGCTCATCCCTGGCTTGAGCATGCGCGAGCACGTGGTGCGCGTCGTTTACGACGAACTGCAGCGCATCATCGGCGAATCCTATTCCCCCAAGCTCGGAAAGCAGCGCATACTCATGCTCGGGCTTTACGGCGCGGGCAAGACAACCACGATAGCGAAGCTCGCCAAGTTCTACCAGTCCAAGGGATTGAAGGTCGCGGTCATAGCGGGAGACGTGCACCGTCCGGCTGCTTTCGAACAGCTGCAACAGCTCAGCACGCAGGCGAAGTGCGGCTTCTACGGAGAGAAGGGAGCGAAGGACGCCGCGAAAATCGCACGCGAAGCGCTTAACGCGGACAACAACAAGCACGACGTGCTCATATTCGATTCGGCGGGGCGCAGTGCGTTCGACGCCGCGCTTGTAAGGGAACTGCAGGACGTCAAGGACGGCTTCAAGCCGGACGAAACGTTCCTGGTCGTTTCCGCGGATTTGGGGCAGGTTGCGGGAAAGCAGGCGAAGGAGTTCAATGATTCAATCGGCGTCACGGGCGTCGTAATCACGAAGATGGACGGCTCGGGAAAAGGAGGCGGCGCGCTCTCTTCCGTCGCAGTTTCGGGAGCAAGGGTGGCGTTTGTCGGCACCGGGGAGAAGATGGCAGACCTGCAGGCATTTGACGCCCAGCGTTTCGTCGCGCAACTGACCGGCTTCCCCGACCTGCCCGCGCTCATGGAGAAGGTGCGCGAGGCGTCCGACGAGGAGGCGCTCCAGAAGGCGATGGAAGGCGGCGAACTGAATTATGAAACCTTCCTCGCCCAGATGCGCGCGATGAAGCGCATGGGTCCCCTGAAGCAGATAATGCAGATGCTCGGCGCCTACGACCTTCCGGAAGAGATGCTCGGAAAAAGCGAGGAAAAGATGAAGGCGTTTGAAGCAGCGGTGCTGAGCATGACGCCGAAGGAGCGCAAGAACCCCGACCTGATGAAGGCAAGGGTCCGGCAGGAGCGCGTCGCGAAAGGCGCAGGGCTCAAGCCCGAGGACGTGCGCGACTTGGTGAACAATTTCGAGCGCGTTTCCAAGATGATGAAGCAGCTTGGCAGGAACCGCGGAATGCTCAAGCAGTTGGAGAAACGGTTCGGCGGCAAGCTGAAGTAGCTCGTGCTTCCTTGGTCAAGCGTTTTTAAGTGCTAGCACGCAAATAACTGCGGGGTCCATGTGGCAGAGCAGGCATACAAGATTTGCAAGCATTTCGATTCAGAGTTCGCGGACTATGATTTCTGCGCTGACAAAGTCGTTCCGCGCAACCTAGAGCTCCAGCATGCGCTCGTCGCCGCGATTCCACTTAACAAGCGCGCGCGACTCCGAATGCTCGACTTGGGTGCTGGCACGGGGCATACGAGTTTGCTTGCGTTGCAGGCGTTTCCGAACGCGACGATTGAAGGAATTGATCTGAGCGATTCCATGCTCGCGATAGCACGCCGCAGGCTCTCCCGCCACGATTCTCGCGTCAAGTTGCGGCAAGGGGATTTTTGCGCGACGGAGCTCGGTTCCGATTTCGATGTCGTTTTTTCCGCGGTGAGCATCCACAACTGTCTTGACGAAAACAAGCGCATATTGTTCAAAAAAGTGGGCGAAGCACTTCGCAACGGCGGAGTTTTCGTGAACGCAGACTTCGTCAAGTTTTCTTCCCGAGATGTGCAAGAGGCGGCGCAAGCGCGTTACTTGGACTGTTTGCGCCATAATCTGGGCGGCAAGGAGCTCGAGCATTGGACGAGGCATGTTCTGAGCGACGACAAACCCGCGGCGCTTGAGGAACAGTTTTCTTGGTTGAAGGAAAACGCGTTTGCCGAGCCCGAAGTCACTTACTCGTTCGAGAACACTGTTGTTTATCGCGCCTTTAAGTAGTTGGCGTCGCACTGGCATCTTTTCACACTGGCAACCCGCCGTCTGTTTCCGTTTATTAAGCGTTCCAGACAACCCCCTGTCCGCTGAATTCCTCCGCGGAATGCAGCCAACAAAGCGAGGTGATAGGGGCATGAAAGTGGACGTAACGCGTTTGTGCTACGAAGAGATTCAGAGGGCTTTCGAGGGCGTTAAGCTGAGCGGGCTCTGTTCGCAAGGTGATCGCGTTTTTCTGGAATGCGGCTAGGGTTCGCGGCGGGGAAGGGCTGGGAATGCGCCCGTTTGCGTTCGCAGCCCTCCCGCCTTTTTTTAAACAGCCTGTTTTTATTTTCGCCCTTCGTTTGTTTCCCATGCTCACTTTGGCGGCGGTGCGCGCGTGCCTCGCGCTGCTCGGGTGCGGAATCGCCGCCTGGCAGGACGCGAAGACGAGTTTCATCGACGACAAAGTCCTGTACGGCATGATTGCGGCGGGCGTGCTGCTGGACGTCCTGACGTTCGACGTGCCGTTCATCACGCAAACCGCGGTCCTTCTCGGCGCAATCGCGCTCTTCGGCCTGGTGTGCTGGAAGGCGGGGCAGTTCGGCTCCGGCGACGTCCTTCTTTTTCTCGGAATCGCCGCGCTCCTTCCAATAAATCCGATGCTGTTTCCGCAGTTTCTGCCGCCGTCTTACCTGCTGGTGCTTCCGTTCATCCTGAGCGTCTTCGTCGCCGCGTCCTTCTACGCGACGCTTTTCACCGCGATAAACTACGCGGCGATGCTCGTCAGGCGCAGGAGCCCGTCCCTGCACTCGTGGCGGCTTTACGCGATGGCGGCGGCGTGCGCGGTGTTCGCCGCAGGAGTGCTCGTTTTCGGGCTCGGCCTGCTGCAAACAGTGGCGCTCCTTCTCTTTGGATTCTGCGCGTTCTTCCTTCTGCTCTTCAAGCAGCAGATATCCGACGAACTGCTCATAAAGCGCGTTCCGCTTCGGGCGGTCGAGGACGAGGACGTGCTTGCGCTCGAGCGTATGCCCGAGTCGCTGCACTTCGGCAAGCTGGCGACGAAGGACGTCATCGCGAGGCTTCGGAAGGCGGGCGCGGAGCGTGTGTTCGTTTATACGAAACTGCCGCGCTTCGGGCCGTTCGTGATCGCCGCGCTCGTGACTTGCCTTCTTGTCGGAGACATGCTGCTTTTCCTCGTGTTTCACTAACGTTTTAAAGAGCGCGCCGATTGCTTTCTATATGCCGTCGCATCCCAGCGCAATAGACGCAATCGCCGAGCGCGTTTCCAAAAAAATAACGCCTTCGAAAGCGGAGGCGGATTCCGAGAAGGCGTTCGCCGCAAAGGTTTCCGCGGCGCTTTCGAAAAGCCTTCCCAAGCAGTGCCGCGTCTTCTTCGTAGGCTCGGCGGCGCGCGACACGGGTCTGCGCGGCTCAAAAGACATCGACTTGTTCGTTTCGTTCCCGCGCTCTTTCTCGAAGGAAGAAATCGTTTCGAAAACATTCAGGGCGGCGCGCAGGGCGCTTAGGGCGAAATGGGAGAAGCATTACGCGGAACACCCCTATCTGCAGGCGCAGCACGGCGCTTTCAGGATAGAGGTGATCCCCTGCTTCGAGACGTCGCCGCACGAGGAGCTGAAGAGCGCGGTTGACCGCTCGCCTCTGCACATGGACTACCTTCAGAAGCGCCTGACGGAAACGCAGCGCAGGGACGTGCGCGTGCTCAAGCAGTTCCTCAAGAATGCGGGGCTTTACGGCGCGGAGTTGCGCATACAGGGGTTCTCGGGCTTGCTTTGCGAATACCTCGTGCTGAACTACCGCTCGTTCAAGAACGTCGTCGAGGCTGCTGCGCTGTGGGCGCCTCCCGTAGCAGTCGACATGGAAGGGCACTACGCCGAGCGCAGGCATCCATTCGCGGAACCTCTCGTCGTGATAGACGCGATAGACAAGAACCGCAACGCCGCAGCTGTTGTTTCGGAAACGAACCTCTACAAGTTCATAGCGTTATGCCGCGCCTTCAGGACAAAGCCGTCGGTTTCATTCTTCTTCGGAAAACGCAAGAAGCGGTCGCCGGCGGAAATAACGCGCGCTTTGCGCAGCAGGGGAACCGCAATCGTCATTCTGAAGGCCACCGCGCCCAAGCTCGTGGAAGACATCCTCTATCCGCAGCTGCACAAAACTGAGCGCGCTCTCAGCCGCCATCTTGCACTGCAGGATTTCAGGATTCTCGGGACCGCTTCGTTTGTTGCCGATGGAAACGCCTTCTTCGTCGTAGAATGCGAGTCCGCGGAACGCCCGCGGCTTAAGCGCTTGCGGGGGCCGCCGATGTCATCCGCGAAGGCGGTGGCCGATTTCGTCCGCGCGCACAAGGGAGCGCACCGCGGGCCCTACATAGAGGGCGGCAGGGTTTTCGCCGAACGCAGCCGCGCGGTAACCTTCCTTGAAACCGAAGTCAAGACGCTCCTCCACTCTCCCGAAGCATGGGGCGCGGCGTCGCATTTCGTCAAGCCGCTGAAGCGCGCAAAGACGGCGCCGCCGCTTTCGCTGAAGGCGGATGCGCTGCAGGAGTTCGCCGCGTATCTCTTTAGGCGTGAATCGTGGTGGTGAACGAGAATAATGCCGTTGCGTCCCGTTCCCGCAAGACAAGCGGGCGGCGCGCGTCATCCCCCCGCTTTCTCGCGGATGTCATGCTTGGAAGGCTAGCCAGGTGGCTGCGCCTTCTGGGTGTCGAAACCTTTTATGCCGACAAGAAATCAACAGATGACGAAATTATCCGCCGAGCCATGTCCCTCGATGCCATCCTTCTCACTCGCGACGAACTGCTTGCGGAAAAAGCCAAGGATTACGTGCGCGTCTTTCGCCCCTCCTCGAACGATTCGCTTGAGCAGTTGCGGCAGGTTGCGTCGGAGTTCCGCATCAGAATTCCTAAAAGAATTCCGGAAACAAGATGCGCCAAATGCGGCGGAAAACTGAAAAAAGTCGCGAAGCCGTCGGTGCGCAAAGAGGTTTATCCCCGCGTCTACGCCCGCTGCCGCGTCTTCAGGCGCTGCTCGTCGTGCGGGCAAATCTACTGGCGCGGCACGCACGTTTCGGAAATCGGGAAAACCCTCAGGAGATTAGCCCCACTTCCTCGACCTGCACCTCGGAAACGCCCTCGACGCCGCGCACTATCTCCTCGAAATCCTTAGCCGCCTTGTCGTCGCAGACGAAGGACGCCTTTATGATTTTCGTGCCGAAGACGTAATCCTCCACCTTCGCCGAGTTGCAGTCCGCCGTTTTCTTGACGCGCTCGCAGAGCTCGTTCACATCCACGCCCTCGTCGGGCGAAATCCTCAGCAGCGTCAGAACCTTTCCCATCAAATCACCTTTCTTTTATTCGAACTCTTGTGCCGCGAGAGCTTTTTCCCGCGCACGATTATCGCTTTCGGAACCGCCTTGCGTATCGCGCGCAAATCCGCCTTCTGGTCGTATCCGAGAACCACGACGTCGGGTTTCAGCCGGCGCAGAACCGCAAGCATGTCGCCCTTTCCGCCGAGCACGACCTCGTCAACGCACCTCATTTCCTTCAGGAACTCCGTGCGTTCCTTCTCGGTGTAGAACGGCTTCCTTTTCTTTGTCTTCCTGATGTTCGCGTCCCGTGCCACGACCACGTGGAGCCTTCCGCGTTTCCTCGCGCTTTTCAGCAGGCGCACGTGCCCTAGATGGAGCGGGTCGAACGCCCCGCACACTACTACCTTCCTCATGTGTTCCCACCGGAAAGAAAGCAAGGCAACGGGCCAGCAGGGATTTGGACCCTGATCTCAAGCTCCGCAAGCTCGCATGCTATCCAGGTTATACCACTGGCCCATCCTCTGAACGCCGCGCCGTGATTCTAGCAGGCGCGGCATGTCCGCGAGATCCGATGCGCCGTCATTTTTGTAGGCGCATCAAATCCGCTATTCAGACGGAGTATTATTTTGGAGTCATTGTTTTTAAGCACAACCCTGTGGCTTTTTCATGCGCTACCGGTTCGCCGCCTGCGGCGGCACGTTCGACCGCCTGCACGACGGGCACAAGGCGCTCCTGCTCAAGGCGTTCTCGTCGGCGGAGCGCGTGCTCGTGGGAATCACGTCCGACAGGTTCGCCTCCAAAAAAACCCTCGGAAAAATAATCCAGCGGTTTGAAGAAAGGAAGGCAGCGGTTGCGTCGTTCCTTTCATCCGAGCGCCTGCTTTCCCGCGCCATTATCGCCAAAATATCCGACGAATCAGGCCCGCTTCTCTATCCGCACTGCGCATGCGACTGCATCGTCGTCTCGCCGGAAACGCGTGCAGGAGCGCGCCGCGTCAACGCCGCCCGCAGGAGCAGGGGAATGCCCGCCCTGCCGGTTATCGTCTGCCGCCTCGTGCTCGCCGCCGACAGGAGGCACATCTCCTCGACTCGCGTTCGCGAAGGCGACTGCGACAGGCGGGGCACCGTGTTTTCGAAAAGCGCGACGCCGTTCACGCTGAAGCCGCGGCTGCGCTCGGCGCTGCGCAAGCCCTTCGGCAGGCTTTTCGGGACCGCGGGCGCGGCGTCCGCATTTTTGCGCCGCATGAAGCCGACGAAACTGGTTCTTGTTGGCGATTCCACTTCTCGCGCGTTGATGAAACTCAAACCCGACGTCTGCGTCATAGATGGGAAGATAATGAGAAAACCGGTTCCGTTGCTGAGTTTCGGAGAGAAGACATTGCGCGTGCACAATCCTCCTGGACGCGTAACCCGCCCATTGCTTTCGGCTCTGCGCAGCGCACTGCGCGACGGCGCGGTGCGAATAGTTGTTCGCGGTGAGGAGGATTTGGCGGTTCTACCAGCGGTTCTGTTCGCACCGTTGGGTTCCGCAGTGGTTTACGGCCAGCCGAACCGCGGGCTGGTCGTCGTTACCGTAGGCGAGGAGAAAAAACAGCAGGCGCTCCGCATTCTCAGGGTCCGGTAAAGCCGCATTTTCCGCAGCGGTAGGGATTGCTGGTTTCGCGGCACGTCTTGCAGCGCACGATTGCGCTTTTCTCGCAACTCGGGCACTTGAATTCTGCGTACTCCTTAACCTGCCTTCCACAGCTCGAACAAGTCTTCATTTTATATCACCGATTTCCGGCGCTTCAGCCGGATTTAACAGTAATCTCGACGGGCACGGGCTTCGTCACGCAGGACGTGGAGAATATTATTTGCCCGAGGTATTTCCCGCTCGAGCCGCCCGCGTCGATGTTGATGGTGGCTATCTTCTCCTCCTTCGGGCGTATGGGGTCGTTGTTCGTCATTGTGACCGTAGTCCAGTCCTTTATGTCGCCCGCGACGGTGAACGATAGGTCGTCGATGTCCTCGGTCTTGCCCGCGTTCGTTATCGTGATGTATTCCTTCAGTATCTCGCCCGCGTTGATGTTGCTCTTTATCGTCGACGGATCGAGGTTGAAATCGCTCTTCTCCACCACGCTCATGTCGACATTGAATCCCTTGCGCGTGTACTTCAGCCGCACCATGCCCGAGATTGAGTCGCCGGCCTTGTCGCTCTTTGCCCTTATCTGGACCGTGTACGTCTTGCTCGTCTTGCCCGCGAGCTGCTCGGATGGCGCGAAAACCCTTCCTTCGAGTTCGCCCTCGCCTATGAATTCAATGTCGGCCGGTTCCTCGCCGAGGTTCGTCACCTCGACGGCTACGTTCTTTCCGCATCCCGCGCCGACTGTTCTGGGAACGTTCGACACCTTCACGTCGAGGCTCGTCGCCCTCTCCATCTGTGCCTCGAGGTTCGAGCTTCCTCCGGATTCCAGCCGCACGGACATTCCGCGGAGCGTCTTGTACATCGCGCCCGCGTCCACCTCGATTGTGAGGTCCGCATCCGCCGGCGCGCCCCTGAATTCCACCCTTCCCGCTTCGTCGGTCACCTCGCTCCCAACCATCTTCCCGTCCGCGTTGAGAAGGTAAACCTGCGCCCCAGAAACAACCTGCTCCTCGTTGTCGAGTTCCACCACGCTGACGGAGATTTTTCCGGGAACCGGGCGCAGGAACACGCCCCATATGAGTATTGCGGCGAGAAGCGCGCCGACGACTATGCGCCTGGCCCCTATCTTGTTGACTGTTTCCTTCGCCTTTTCCAGAAACCCGCCGAGTCTGCCCTTCAGGTCCCCGCCTTCCTCGTCGCCCATAGTCTTGTTACCCCTTTTATTAAAAACTACCTTCCGAGAGCTTTCCCGAGTTCGTTCGGATCCGCGCGCAGCCGGTGCTTCCGCATAAGCTCCTCGAACGCGCCGCCTGTTTTCGCGGCCGCGCGAAGCTCACCCTTTGTCATGCGCCGCAAACTGAGTTTTTCAACCGCGGTTGCGACGCCTGCGCCTGTTTTCGCCATCTCCTTCAGTATTTCGGGAGCGGCAGCCTTCACGAAAAGCCCGTCGGCGTAAGCTTCAAAGAATTCCCCGAACCTGCTGTCCATGGTTTCAACAGGCGCGCCCTCCCTCCTTATTGTCCGCAGCGTTTCAAGGAGGGTCGTTGCGACGAACACCGCGCCCGCCTTTGCGTTTTCCTCGAAAACCCGCGCGTATGCGGAGCGGAGCATCTTCTCCGCGAGTTCCGGGTTCAGCCCTTCCTTCATGAAACGCATCCTGCGCTCGTCGGCGCTCAGTATTTTTTCGGGCGTTATCTCCCCGAGAAGCAGCGGGGGGACGTCGGTTTCGGGGTACATGCGCGCGCTCCCGGGCAGCGGCCGCATGAACGCGCTTCCCTCCCCGTCGGCGCGCCGCGTCTCCTCGGGCACGCGTTCCGAAAGCAGCTGCGCCCTTTTCAGGACCGCTTCGAGCGCCCGCTCAGCATCCCCGCCCGCGCAAACCGCCCATGCGTCTTTTGAGGCGCAACCGAGCGCTTTCGCGAGCGATGCGTCGTCGCGCTCGTCGGAATGTATTATTCCGCCCGCTCCCTGTGTGCGCGCATAGTCCGCGAGTTCGGAACCCAGCCGCTTTCCGGGATACAAGTCCGCCTTCAGCGGCCCCGCGAGCCCAACCAGTTTCACGCCGAAAACCGCGCCGCGCAATTTCAGAACCGCCGCTTCCTTAGTCACGTCCCTTATTTTTCCATCCTGCTTTACGGACTCCAGCCTTTTCCGCAGCGCAATCAGCGCCTCCTGCCGCGCAACCTCGTTGTCCACGATTTTCTCAAGCGCGGAAAGCTCCTGCGCGCCCTTTATTTCGACGCGCGCCCCGCCGGTTATGGAAACGTTCACGTCCTGCCTGATGCTGCCGAGCCCGCGCTGTATGCGGCCGCCGCGCAGGAGCAGCCCGATCGCCTCGGCCGTTTCGCGGCAGTGGCTCCCGCTTTTTATGCTCGCGTCAGTCGCAACCTCGACGAGCGGTATGCCCAGCCTGTCAAGTCGGAATTTGTTTTTCTCTATTATCCCCGCGCTCTCCTCTTCGATGCATACGCTCTGCACGCCGACGCGGCCCTGGGGCGTTTCAATATACCCGTCTGCCGCCAGCAATGCCGTGCGCTGGAAGCCCGAAATCGCGGAGCCGTCGAGCACGGTCTTGCGCATCACGTGCAGTTCCTCTACTGGTTTGCAGTGCAGCGCGAGCGCGACGCCGAGCGCAATCGCGACTGCTTCGCGGTTGATTTCAAAAGGCGGCGCCTCGTCGCATTCAACCAGGCACGAGGATTCGGCAGGCGCCTCGTACTGGTATTCGCTGCCCTTCCGCGCCTCGAATCCCGCGGCGGCGTCCACCTCGCCGGTCTCGCCCGCGACGGCGTGCATCCTGCGGGTTATGAGCGTCTTTTCCCCCGCGGGTTTCGTATTCTCAGCCGATGGATTGGCATAGCAGTGGCAGAATAATTTGCCGGTATCCAGTCGCTGGTGAATCTCGATTCCGCACTTCACGGCAATCCCTTCACCATATAACCGCCACGAAGTTTATAACCCTGTTTTCGATAATACGGCCGCGCGCCGATTCCGCTCAGCACGAGGAGCTCCCGCGCCCCGGCTTCGCGGGCAATCCTTTCCGCTTCCGCCAGCAGCTCCCCGCCCAGCCCCCTGTGCTGCGCCAGCCTGCTTTCGTCGCCTACGGGCGTCTGCTCCCCGAGCACGCGCAGCTCCCGCACGCCGAAAACTCCGTCGGCGCGTTTCCGCAGGCGTAGATAAGCGACGAGCAGGCCTGTTTTTTCGTCGTCGAACGACAGGAACGTTTCCTTCCCCCCGCTCGCCCCGTACTCGAACCTGTGCATTGCGGTTTTCCCTATTTTTTTCCCAGCCAACCCTATTTCCCTGCACCTTATGCACCTGCATTTCAAGCCGCGCTCCTCCATCTCGTCGCGTACCAGCTCGCGCAGGTTGCTTTTCTTGACGCCGTCGACGATGAGCTTCGTCGGGATGTCCCTGTCGATGCGCATGATGCGGCAGTACGGCGGCACGAAGCGCTTGCACTCCGCCAGCGCCTCGGCAGCTTCTTCCGCGGAATAGGGCCTGAATTCCCCTTTTTTCCATAACCCGTGCAGCGGCGTGCCTTCGAGGACGAGGCAGGGGTAAATCTTCAGCATGTCGGGCTTGAAGCGTTCGTCCGAGAAAAGCTTGCGGAATATTTCCGCGTCCTTTTTCGCGTCGGCGAACAACCCCGGCATTATGTGGTAGCCCACCTTGAGGAAGGCGTCCTTGCAGATTTTCGTGGCTTCGGCAACCTTCGCGACGTCGTGCCCCCTGTTGACGCGCCGCAAAACCCCCTCGTCAAGCGTTTGCACTCCCAACTCTATCCGGGTCGCGCCGTAATTCAGGAATTCCTTCGCCTGTTCTTCGGAGCACCAGTCCGGGCGCGTCTCGAACGTCAGGCCGATGACGCGGTGTTCCGCGCCTTCGTTCGCCTTCTGCGCCTCCTTGAGCGTTTTGCTTTTCCTGTTGTTGAACGCCTCGAACGCCTTTTTCATGAACGCGTCCCTGTAGCGCTTCGGTTGGTAGTTGAACGTCCCGCCCATCACGATGAGCTCGCACTTGCTCGGCTCGTGCCCTATTGCTTCCAATTGCTCAATCCGCGAGCGCACCTGCCTTGCGGCGTCGAAACCGTTCTGCCGCGCCCGCAGCGCCGCCGGTTCCTCGCCGGTATAGCTCTTCGGCGCCTTCTCCGAGGTGGGGCAGTAGATGCACTTTCCCGGGCACGCGTACGGTCGCGTCATTATCGCAACCACGCAGATGCCGCTCGCGCTCCGCACGCGCCGCACCTGAAGCTCGCGGCGTGTTTTTCCGCGCATTCCGAGCGCGTCCATCAGCTCCGAGTTGCTTTCAACGCGTCCGTCGCGCCGCAGCTCCGCTCGGATGCGCTTTAATTTTTCGACGTCTTCGTCCACGCCTTATTCAGCGCAGACTACTTTAAGTTCGCTGTGATTCCGAAAATCGCGTACAGCGTCTGCTCCACGCTCGGGAAAAGCAGTATGCCGCGCGCGCACGCGAGCATGTCGTAATACAGCGAGGAATACGTTATCAGCGTGCCCTTCTGCCTCCCGTTGATGGCGTCGCTCGAGAGCGAGACTACGTTGAACGTAAGCGAGTACTCGCCCTGCTCGGCCGAATATACCTCGTAGGGCACGACGGTTTCCGTGTTGTGCCTCACGAAAATCCGCTTAACAACGGCGTTCTCTTTCGGCAAGCCGCTGACGCTTATCTCGAACACGTCGCTGGCGCTGCTCTTGTTTTTGAGCTTTACGTAGTATACCGCGGGCTGCTCCACTCCCGCGCTGACGCGCTCCTCGAGCAATCCGGTTTCAAGGACGTTGCGCGAGACGCTGACCTTGCATTGTATCGTCGTGCTGAGCACGCCCTCGTACTCGTCTATGGTTTTAATCGGGAACACATAGTCGCCGTCGGCAGCGTCCCTTGCTACCGTCACGTAGGCGCGCATCGGCGATTCGTAGAATTTGCTCGGTTCGGACGTCCATCCCTGGGGAAGGCTATCCGCAACCGCCACGAACCTGTCCCAGAGCGCTTCGCCCCCGCCGCGTCCCGTCTCGCCGGTGAGGCGTTCCGCGACGATTTCAATCTTCTGCCCGGGGCCGACGACGCCCAGGTCGAGAACCTGCCCCTGCGTCAGCGCGCCCGGGACGGGCTCGATGACGACTATCTGCGCCGCGTACCCTAAGGAGGCCAAAACCAGCAATCCGAGGAGAAGCTTTTTCATGATGCCCTTGACGCAAAGCGTTCTTAAAACCCTTTCGGAAAACGCGGGACA
>JAZDNL010000027.1:0-3004 GCA_043799765.1 Microcaldota archaeon
GAGGTGCACGCGCACGAAACGCACGACGGGGACGAGGGGCTTAGGGCGGCTTATTATCGCAAGATTATCGAGCGCTACGCCGAGGTGATAAACCTCGGCGAGCAGAAGACGATTCCCGAGCTCAAAGCGCTTGTCACGACCGACGACGCGGCGATAAAGGAGGCGGGTTCCCGCCTGACCGCGGCAATCGAGGGCTACTCATTCGAAGCCAAGTTCCTTGAGTTCTCCAAGAGCGCCTTGGAGCTCGTGCGCAAACTGCGGCCCATGCATGCGGACATAGACATCTCCTTCTGGCTTTCGGCGAAGGACGTTTTCGAGCTCGGAGTTGCGGATTCCTTCGACCGCACCGTGATCCTGTGCTCCCTCCTGTCTTACGGGGGCGGCAACGCGGTTGTGCGGGTTGTCGAGCTCGAAGGGGGGCTGAAGCACCCAGTTGTCTGCTTCTCGCACGCGGGAGTATGGTACGTGCTGGACCCCTCCTCCGAAAACGAGGCGATGCTTTCCGGCCCGTCGCTGGAGGATTTGCTCTCCACGCTCTCGTTCGAGGGCAGGCGCTTCACGAAGAGCCTGTACGAGTTCAATTCGGCGGAATACAATTCGTTCGAATAACGAAAGGTTTATGTTGATTTTGTTCATAATTCCAGAAAGGTGCTATTAGGGGATGACGCATAAGGTCGACAAGTCAAAGTGCTTCTACTGCGGGGGCTGCGTTTCGCTGTGCCCGTTCACGGCGCTGACGCTGGTGGAGACGAACGTGGTGTGCGACGAGTCCAAATGCACGAAATGCGGGATATGCGTGAAGGGATGCCCCGCCCGCGCTATAAAGGTAGAATGAAAATGGCTGAACATTACGATGCGATTGTCGTGGGATGCGGGCCGGGCGGCTCGTTCTTCGCGAAAACCGCGGCCAAGAAGGGAATGAGCGTCGTAGTGCTCGACAAGAAGAAGGACCTGGGCTCGCCCGTGCGCTGCGGGGAGGGGATAGCGACGCAGTGGGACGCCTCGTACGACCTTCCGCTCAACGCGAAGAGCATAGCGATGAAAATCGATGCCGCGCTCGCAATCGCGCCGAACGGCAAGTCGTTCAAGATGGGCGGAGCGGGAGCGGTAGTTGAGCGCAAGATTTTCGACAAGTTCCTAGCGATTGACGCGGCGCGCGCAGGCGCGCACATAATGCCGAAAACGCTCGTCACGGAACTGGTGCGCGAGAACGGCAAAATCGCGGGAGTGAAGGCGAAGCGCTTCGGCGAGGAAATAGAGTTCAGGGCGCCTCTTGTCATATCCGCGGAAGGAATGGAAAACACGATTGCGCGGCAGGCGGGCATGAAGGTGCAGCACACGCTTTACGACACGGACGTATGCTACGAATACGAGATGGCGAACGTGCCGTGCGAACCCGTGATAGAGCTTTTCTTCGGCAATAAGATTTCTCCCCGCGGATACGTCTGGATTTTCCCGAAGGCGAAGGACGTCGCGAACGTGGGCATCGGCGTCGGAGGCGAAACAGGAGCGGACCCGAAGGCGCTGCTCGACGCGTTCATACGCGAGCGCCCAGAGCGCTTCAAGAAGGCGGAGGTCATCGAAATCAAGGGCGGCGACATAAGCGTAGGCGCCTCCTCGGAGCGCCTGGTTGAGGACAATTTCATGGTCATCGGAACCGCCGCGCACATGGTGGACCCGATTCACGGCGGCGGCATGGGGCTCGCGATAACCGCGGGCAAAATCGCCGCCGAGGTGGCGGCGGAAGCGCACGGCCGCAAGGATTACTCGCGCGACGCGCTGGTGCGCTACGAAAAGGAGTGGCACGCAGGCGAGGGCGCGACGATGCTCAAGCGCCTCAAGCTCCGCAAGGCAATGGAAGGGCTTTCCGACGACGATTTGAACTTCATATTCGACAACGTGGACGGCGCGGACGCCAACAAGCTCATGGGCGGCGACTTCAAGCCCGTTGTGGCGAAGCTCCTGCTGAAACGCCCCTCGCTGCTGAAGGTAGTAAAGTCGCTCATGTGAAAAGGCGTTTAAGCAGGGGAAGCGGAACTGTTTTTCTATGTCTGCGCCTTCATGGCCCGCGCTGTTCGAGAGCGTCTGGAACAGCAGGCGCTGCAGGCGCTGCGGCAGGTGCTGCGCCGTTCAGACGATTCACGGAAGCGCGGCGGAACCCTGCCGTGCGACGCCCTGTTCGTCCCTCCGCTGGAAAAAGCGGCGGGGCAAGTACGTTTACGAGTGCGCCGACCAGTCCGACAAGCCATCGCGCTGCAGGGTGCTGAACCCGCTCGTCTACTACTTCTTCGGCGTTCCAGTCAGGTGCGAGGGGCAGACGCCGCTGCGCGACTGCATAGGCCGTTTTCCGAAAAAGGAGCGGCGCAGGGCGGAGGACGCGGCTAGGGTATTCGCCTTCGTGCTGGCGCCGCACCGCATCCTCTTCTTCTGCGAGTTCAGGCTTTGACGAAAGGAATATAAGAGGGCGCGGGCAAACTATCTGTCCGAGGGTTGCTTTTGCTATGATTCATAAGGTGAAGTACGACGATTTGACGAAGTACGAGCGCGCCCGCCTCGTCGGCGCGCGCGCGTTGCAGTTGGCCATGGGCGCGCCGCCGCTCATCGACGTGCCCGAGGGCTCGATAAACGCGGTGCTCTTGGCGAAAGCCGAGTTTGAAAAGAAGGCAATTCCTCTCCAGGTAATCCGCGCAGCTTAATTTTCGCGAGGAGTAATGCGCGGCGGTTAAGCTGCAGGCATTACTCTCGCCAGTCAGTTCCCGGTGCTTCTTTTGCTGAAAAGCCACGCGCCCAGTGCGAACATCGCGCCGCAGAAAAGCACGAGCACGCCGAAATCCAGCCAGAATGGCATAGCGCTGCTGCCCGTGAGCGCACCGCGCATGCCGTCTATGCCGTAGGTCAGCGGGTCGACCAGCGTAAGCGCGCTAAGCCATGTCGGCAGGTTGTTCAGCGGGAACAGCGCGCCCGACAGGAAGAAAAGCGGCATCACCAGGAAGTTCATCACGAG
>JAZDNL010000030.1:0-2371 GCA_043799765.1 Microcaldota archaeon
GTTCCCGTCGTCTTTCCTTCCGAACGAGCCGCTCGTGCTTGGAGTTGGCACCGCGACTACGGTTGGATTCGTCACGAAGCAGAAAAAGAAGGTGTGCGAACTCATGCTCAAAAAGCCCGTGTGCGCGTCGAAGACGGACGTCATCGCAGTGATGCGCAGGGCGAACAACAGGTGGAGACTCTATGGCACCGCGAAACTTGTTTCGTAACAGGAAGCCGATTCCCGGAGTGACATGGAAGCCCATCGAGCGCGACGTGATGCGCATAGTGCTCGTCGGCGCGCCGGGTACGGGCAAGGGCACAGTTGCGGGGGGAATTACCAAAAGATGCAGGAGGTTCCGCCATATCTCGCTCGGCGAACTTCTGCGGACCGAGGTTGCCGCGAAAACAGAACTGGGTCTCAGAGTCGCGCCGATAATGAAAAAGGGCGACCTGGTGCCGAACGATGACATTTTCGCCGTCATGAGGCGTCGGCTGCCCAAACGCGGTTCGTTCATACTTGACGGATTTCCGAGAACTCTGGAGCAGGCTGAGGCATTTCATGATCTGGTGAAGCCAGATCTCGTCATAGCATTGTCGCTTCCCATCGATGTCGCGAGAGAACGCATAGAGAACAGGCTTACTTGCAGCAACCCGAACTGCGGCGTGTCTCCCTTCATCTCGTCAAAAAAAGAACTTAAAAACGCGATTGGCGCGAAATGTCCGAAGTGCAAAACTGGCACCCTTGGCAAGCGCACCGATGAAACGAACGTTAATACCGTCGTCACGCGCATGCGCACCTTTGAGGAAAAAACCCAACCGGTGTTGGAGTTTTACAAAAACAAGGGTCTGCTAAAAAGCGTTAACGCAGCCGGCACGCCGCAGGAAGTGCTCGGCAAGGTCTTGAAGCTGCTCGGCGGCAAGGCGTGCTGAATTGTCAGCGTCACAAACCGTAGTCATCGGGGCAAATTGTTCCCAGCAGCCCCACAGCAGCAAGGCACGATACGTCGTGGTATTTGGACCGTATAGCCTTTAGCGTCTCAATGTCGTTGTAGATGCCGTGCCTCTCTATAGCCCTGAGTCGTTCTTCGGGGGTTGTAGCAGCTTCCACATCCGTTTTTGCGGCCTTGACTCTCTCCGGGTGCTTGTCGCGCAGGTAATTCGCGCCCATTCTTACAAGTTCGTAATATTCCTTAGTTCCGTTTTCGCGTCTGGTTTTGAGCAGCGTTGATTTTGCAACATCGTAATCTTGGTACAGCTGATTGGAGCGCCATCGCTCATTCGCGGTGTCCAAATCCAGGACCTGTCCCTTCACTGTAACATTATGCGAACTCAGTGCGCTTCCCGCTTCCGAACTGAACGTTCCCCCTATCCTGTTCATCAGATGCCGCGCAAGCGCAAGCCTCACCTGGAAAAGCGGATCGGCTACGAACCCGTGGCCCATTTCCGTAAAACCTATGCGGCGGTTGTCGTCAATGGTGTATGCGAAAACCACGTGCTCCTCAATCTGTTCTTTCGTCAATCCCGCCTTTTTCCTTGCGCGAACGGACTTGCGCACCACCGGAGAGCCCGGTAGTGTCGATTCGGGCGTGAGAATCGGCACGAAAGTCGCAACAGGATTCAGGAAAGGCGCCTCGGTTACGCCCTGCTTTTCAGCCGCAAACACCACGGGGTCGCCCTCCTTCTTTGCCTTTTGATATTCGAGCAACAAAAGCTCCGCCATTGACCGCGCCGAGTCTATTGTACCCCGCCGCGCGCCTCCCCGGAATGCATGCTCCGCGGTTCTCTCAGCATCATCGTTGCGGAACACCTCACTTTCCCCACCGGTGCCAACGCCCTTGAATACCGCGTGCTTGCCGCTTTTCGTTTCAAAGAAGACATCACGCCCGTGTTCGTAGTAATATTTGTGCCAGCCATAACTCTGCGCGTCTGGCGCCCACTCCTCTTTTTGAGCCTCCGTGTTCGGTTTGCGCATCGGAATCAGAAAATAATCTCCTGTCCCATCCCCGAGAATCCGTTTTAGCGCCCGAATTGTCCTGGCGGCGCCCTTGGGCTCGTTCTTTGCGCGCCAACGCGTCTCGGTTTCCAGCCAGTTTTGTAGAATTTCGGGCGTTACGGGAAGAATCAGTTTCTGGTCCAGCAGTTCGCGCAGGCCCTTCTTCGAGTGTATGCTCTCGGCGCGCGCCAGGCAAAAAACGGTTTTCGGCCGCTCCATGATTAACTCTAGCCACCGAGTTTAAAATAGGCGGCGAAAGCGGGCCCGGGGGGATTCGAACCCCCGACAGGCTGGTTAAAAGCCAGCTGCTCTGCCAAGCTGAGCTACGGGCCCTTTGGAACATTATGTTGCGAATACCATTTATTTATACCGCCGCCCTTATCGTTGCGTGAAGATA
>JAZDNL010000033.1:0-3916 GCA_043799765.1 Microcaldota archaeon
GATTTCCAAGGCGCTCGAGGAGGCGGGGCACGCGAAGAAGGCGAAGCTTGGGCTCGACTGCGCGTCAACTCGGCTGCTCAAAGGCAAGGCGTACGTCGTCGAGGGTAAAAAATACGCGCCCGACGCGCTCGCGGACTATTATGCCGCGCTCGCCAGGAAATTCCCCCTCATTTATCTGGAGGATCCGTTCGCGGAGGACGCGTTCGAGGATTTCGCCGCCGTTACGAAAACGCTCGGCTCCCGCGTTTCAATAGTCGGCGACGACCTGCTCGTCACCAATACGGGGCGCATCAAAACCGCGATTACGTGCGGCGCGTGCAACGCGCTTCTTTTGAAGCCAAACCAGATCGGAACCGTTTCGGAGGCGCTCGAGGCGGCGCGCCTTGCGAAGGAGGCGGGCTGGAAGGTGGTGGTGTCGCACCGTTCGGGCGAAACCGACGATTCCTTCATTTCCGACCTCGCTGTCGGAATAGGCGCGGAATACGCGAAGATAGGCGCGCCGGCGCGCGGCGAGCGCACGAGCAAGTACAACCGCCTGCTCAGAATCGAGGACGGGCTGCGCGGCTGAGCGCTTACGCTTTCGCCGCTTTCAAGACAGACACGGCGAAGTCATATTGCTTGATGCGCCTGCCCTTCGCGCATTCGGCGTCGCCGAACTTTCTGCTTCCGCCTGCGCCGGCGGTTCCGAACAAATAGGGAATCGGGCCTGCGCTGTGCCCGCTGATTTTGCACGGCGTGCAGTGGTCCGCGCCGATTGCGACGACGGCGCCGTCCAAAGGCAGGCTTCCGAGGAAGGAGTCCGTTCTTTCGATTTCGGAAATCTTGCGCCACAAATCGCCGTCGTGCCCCGCCAAATCTATTGTTTTGAAGTGGAGGAACACGAAATCGTATTTGCGCAGGGCTTCAAGCGCAGGCTTCCTCTTCAGCGCCATCTCCTTCTCGTTGTTGCCTACGTCCTCTTCGACGTTTATAATCGGAATTCCTAGCAATTTGCAGATTCCCCTGTTTATCGGGACGCCGGTTACGCCGCAGGCGGCCACGCCGTATTTTTTCGGGAACGGCGCGAGTTTCGGCGCCTTCGCGGAAAACCCACGCGGAAGAATCGCGTTGGCGGGGGGAAGCCCCCGCGCTTGGCGTTTTTTGTTGAACGGGTGCGCCGCCAGCAGTTCGCGGCTTTTTTCCACGAACAGGTTCAGGAGCTCGGCGGTTTTTCTCGCGGACGGCTTCAGGGGCCGCGCCTTCATGATTTTTTTGCCTACTGCGTGCGGGTCCACGGGAGTAATTTCCTCCGAGAAGCGCCCCGCCTTTCCACTCCTGAAAACCACTATGCCGCGGTGCCCTCCCGTTGCCCTGAATTCAAGCGGAACGGGGAAAGGCATACGGTTCAGGGCTTTCGCTAACGCGGCAGTATCCCTTATCCTTCCCGCGCGCAGGTCCGTGATCGTGCCGTCCTTTTTCGCGGTTGCGAAGTTGCAGCGCGCGACGAAGTCGCCGTCCTTCACTGCAATTCCCTCGCCTATCGCCTCGATGACGCCGCGTCCGTGCGGGAACCCGCGCACGTCGTAGCCCAAGAATGAAAAAGTCATCGCTGACGCGTCCGTTATCGGAACCTCCTTCCCCAAACCAACCGGCTCCATATAGCCGCACTTTCCATTGGCAAGAAGCGAATCGAAAAACGGCGTTTCGGCGTATTCCAACGGCGTTTTTCCGCCGAGTTCCTTGTAGCGCACGTCGCCGTAACCGTCAAGCAGGCAATAAAGGACTTTCCGCCTAATCACGAAGCTTTTATATCTTCGCCGCCTTTAAAATCACATCTTATGGTGACGTTCGAGTGCCTTAACTGCCGCGCCAGATTCGAGGACGACGAGCCCGAGAAGTGCCCCCGCTGCAGCAGCGGCAGGCTGCGGCGCGCCTCCGTTCAGGAACCGCCCAAGGTAGCGGTTCCGTTCACGGAAAAGAAGTCGCACGTGCGCTCCTCGATGGTTTACGGCGACACGAAGGACGCCTGGAAGTCGTTCCACAACCAGGAAGTGAAAACATGCCTCGAATGCGGCGGCGCGGAGTTCGACATGAACTGGAAGAAAAAGGAGCGCGTCTGCCGCAAATGCGGGGCGGTCTCCCGCCTCGCGCGCCGTTCGGCCTGATTCCTAACGTTTAAATTCGGGTCAACCACGTATTCCATCGGAGGCAAGGGGCAATGTTAGACGCAATAGGCGACTTCATCGAGGAGCTTCAGGTCAACACCCTTATTTTCTTCGACTATCTCACGGTGACGCTCTTCGGCCCGTTTTCCTTCGCCGCGGATTCGATTCTCTGGATAGTTGCCGCGATACTGCTGCTCGTAGCCCTCGCCTAGTCCATCCGCTGCACGACGCATTCCGCGGAATGCGTCACATAAGCGCTCTCCACCACTTTCCGGAATCGGCGCGTTTTAGTTCCCCGAACAGCCTCTTCGCCGTCTTCGTCTTTAGCCCGCGCCCCGCGCGCTCCATCCAGCCTCTCGCGTCGCGGTATCCGCAGTCAAAGTACTCCTTCGCCTGAACCGCGCATTCGAGCAGGTCGGCGTCGCGGACTATTTCGTCGTCAGGCAGGGCGCTTATGGCCCGGCGAAGCCGCGCGGGGAGGCGCGCGAGCTGTTCGCACCTGGCTTTTTTCTCGCTGTTCCCTTTTTTCAAATAGCGTTGGCTGATCTTGTGCCTGTCGCCCAGTCGCGTTTCACAGGAGTCGTGCAGGAGCGCGGCCGCGGCGTAGTCGCCCGCGTTCTTCTTTTCCTCCCCCTCGGCAATCACGAACGCGATTACCGCCGCGCGGAACGAATGCTCCGCGACGCTCTCGGGTGCGGGAACCTTCGCAATCCACCAGCCGCTGCGCTTCTCGCGCTTCAGCTGTCCGAGTTCGAAAAGGAAGTCGAGTGTGCGCAAGCAATCACCTGCTTATCGCGTAAAGCGACTGCCGCGGGTCGCCCAGGAACGGCTTCTTCACGAGAACGCCGCGCCCTATGAGGTATTCGAGCCCCCTGCGCACCGTGCGCGCCGGAAGCATGGTCGCGGCGATGATTTCCTTTTGCGTGAGCGGGCCCTCGAATTCCAGCAGCCGGAATATGAATTTCGACGACGGGGGCGCCGCCTTCAGTATTTCCATCTCCGCGGTTTCGGTTTTTTTGCGGATTTTCCTCGGCGCGGCATAGCTCGACGCGTAAATTCTCGCTAGAAGGGCGGCGTGTTTCGAGTGTTTCGCGGAAACCTCGCTCCCGCATTTCATCCGCACCTGCCCGTCTATGACGAGCTCGGGCGGCGACACGGCGTTGATGTCGTAAGCGGTCACGGTGGCTTCTTCGGGCACGATGAGCGGGCGGCTCGCCTGGTTGGTGGAATTCATGGGCACCACCGCGATGACGCGCGCGTTGTAATTTACGACGGGCCCGCCCGCGCTGAGCGCGTGTCCCGTCGTGCCAGTTGGCGTCGCGATTATCAGCGCGTCGGCGTTGTCCCTCCACAGGTATTCCTGGTTGATGTTAAGTCCGTACCGCAGCATCGTGAGCGGTTTCGACGGCACGATTACTCCCTCGTTCAACGCAGGCGGCAGCCGTTCGCTGTCCACGGAAAAATCGAGCCGCGCGCGGGGCTCGATGTAGTACTGCCCTTTCACGACGTTCGTTATGTGCGCGTCAACCATCCCGTAGTCCACGTCCGTCAGGAAGCCGAGCTCCCCGCAGTTGATGCCCAGCACGGGTACGCTCCGCTCGCCGAGTTCGCGGAAGACGTGCAGCAGCGTGCCGTCGCCGCCGAAGGAAAGCACCAGGTCGGCGTCGAATTCGCGGATTTCGCGGGCGTTCGGCCTCTTCAGGAAGCCCTTCTGCACCTCGGTTTTGATGCCCTCCTTCTTCAGGAAGTTCCAGATTCTGTCTGCGGTCTTG
>JAZDNL010000060.1:0-26773 GCA_043799765.1 Microcaldota archaeon
ATCAAGAAGAAGCACTGCTCGGAAATGCTGAAGATGGCGTTCTTCCTCGCCCTCTTTGATTTCGCGTTCGAGAACGTGGGCGCGATGCAGGGATACTGGTTTTCGACGGGAAGCGCGTTTCCGCTGCTGGCGGTGCCGATAGAAGTGGTAATCATCGCGCTTTCCGCGGGCTCCGCGTACGCGCTGATATTCCCGCGCAAGTTCGAATGGCACCTCGCCATCGCGTCGAGCCTCGTCATAGCGGCGGCGGGCGCGTTCATAGAGGCGATGCTCGTCGGAGCGGGCAACCTGCACTACGCGAACGGCTGGACGTCGTACCACGCGTTCGCGTCGTACTTCGTCGTGTTCCTGATGATGGGGCGCGTGAACGAGCTGCTTGCGTGACTCCGTGGAAGAAATCGAGCGCCTGCTCTCATCGAAGAAAACCGCGGTAGTGCAAACCGCGCCTTCGGTGCGCGTATCACTGGGCGAGGAGTTCGGGCTCAAGCCCGGCGCGGACGTTACGGGGCGCGTCGTCGCTTCGCTGCGCATGCTCGGCTTCAAATACGTCTTCGACACCGACTTCGGGGCGGAGGTTACCGTGCTGGAGGAGGCGCAGGAGCTTCTGGAGCGCCTGGAAAAACAGGAGCGGCTCCCGATTTTCACGTCGTGCTGCCCCGGCTGGACGCGCTTCTGCCTGAAGCAGTTCCCTTCGCTTGAAAACAATCTTTCTGAATGCAAGGCGCCGCAGCAGATACTCGCTTCGCTCGCCAAGACGTATTTCGCGAAGAAAATACGCAAGCAGCCCAAGGACGTCGCGGTTGTTTCCATAATGCCCTGCTTTTCGAAGAAGCTCGAGGCGAAGGAGCGAGAGCACGAGATCGCGGGCGCGGCGCAGGACGTTGACTTTGTCATAACCACGCACGAGCTCGCGCAGCTTCTCAAGAGCAAGGGCATCGACCTGCGCAGGCTTTCCGACGAGGAGTTCGATAATCCGCTCGGCGTGACAGGCGGCGCCGGCGCGCTCTTCGGCGCAACCGGAGGAATCGCGGAAGCGATTATGCGCACGGCTTACCACGCCACGACCGGAGGCGCGCTCCCGCGTTTCGAATCCAACATGCGGCCCGAACTCGGGCAAATCAAGGAGTATTCCATCATGATGGCTGACCGCGACGTCCATCTGGCGATAGTGCAGGGATATCCGAACGCGTCGGTGCTGTGCAAGCGCGTGCTCGAGGAAAGGCGCAACGGCATGCGTTCTCTTGATTTCGTCGAGGTGCTCGGCTGCATAGGCGGTTGCGTCGGCGGTCCCGGGCAGCCCGACACTGGCGAGGATGCCGTGCTCATGCGCGCTGCTGCGCTCCACGAGCGCGACAGGCGGCTCCCCCTGCGCAGCGCGCACGACAATCCCGTCATAAAGAAGGTTTACGCCTCGATGTTCGGGAAGCCGGGCAGCGCGCGTGCGCGCCGCTTGCTGCACCGCGGGCAGCGGGGTTACGCGGAAATGATGAAGACGCTGTGAGGGGAAAATAATGGACTACGCTTTCAAACCCGCTTTCTTGAACTCCGACGAGAACGTCCGTCTCGTCCTTTACTCCGCGGTTGCCTTCCTCGTTCCCTTCCTTCTCGACGGCCCCCAGCTGCTCGTCGGCACAATCGTCAATGCGATGCTCGTGATGGCCGCGTTCGAGTTCCGCGGCTCCCGCGCCCTGCCCGTGATTTTCCTGCCGAGCGTCGGCGCGCTTTCCCGCGGCCTGCTTTTCGGGCCGTTCACGCCTTTTCTCGCGGTGATGATGCCGATGATCTGGGTGGGCAATGCGACGCTGGTTTACGGAACAAGGCGGCTCGTATCGCTGAAAGTCAACGCGGTTTCCTCGGTTGCGGTTGCCGCGTGCGCAAAAGCCCTCGCGCTTTTCGCGCCTGCATACGCGCTCGTCGCAACCGGAGCGTTGCCAGCACTGTTCCTGACGGCGATGGGAATAATGCAGCTCGTCACGGCAGTAATTGGAGGCGGCGCGGCATTACTTCTCCGCAACGCTTTAATGCGTCGGCGTCCTGATGTTTCGGGATGAACCTGCACTTCGCGAGCCTCGTAGACGGCGACCCGTCCGCCTATCCGCGGAAGCGTTCCGCCGTGCTGTTTCTGTGCGGCTGCCCGCTTAAGTGCGGTTTCTGCGGCCGCCCCGAGCTGCTTGATACCGCGTCGTGCGGCGAGGAGCCCACTTCCTTCTTCGCGAGGCATTTCGCCGAGACGAAGCCCGAAGCAGTTGTTTTCGCGGGCGGGGAGCCGCTGATGCAGGGCAACGCGCTCCACGAACTGTGCATGCTTCTGGCAAAACAGCAGCGGCTTTCCATCAAAATAGACACGTGCGGCTACTATCCCGAGGCGCTCGCGGACCTTCTGCCCTTCCTCTCGTACGTTTCGCTGGACATCAAGACAAGGCTGCAGCAGGCGCCGTACGCGGAAATAACCGGTTTCGAGGGCAACCCCGAACTCCTTCTCAGCAACGTCCTGCGCTCCCTTGCGTTCCTGGAAAAGCTCGGCAGCCACGTGTTCAAGGAGTTCCGCTTCACGGTGGTGGAAGGGAAGAACGACGATGCGGAAACGGCGGAAAGCGTGGCGAAATACGTTTCGGCGTATTGCGACCGCTTCCTCGTCGTCGGCACGGACAGGAACAAGGCGCTTCCTCTTGCGCAGGCCTGCCGCAAACACGTGCAGAACGTCGCGCTCAGGACCCCCCAGGGCGAAGAGAAGGTTTTCTGACGCATTTTTAAAATTTACCCCGCAGTATTAGTTAATGGACTCGGAATCGCTCCCGTTCCTGCTGTTCGCCATCGCGCTAGCATACTGGCTGAACGACCATGGGCACGTCGCGGACACGAACTGGCTGCTGCTTCTTTTCGTGCTCATCCTTCTGCTGTGCTAGCATAACGCTTTAAACGCAGGCTTCCAAAAATACTCAGTGATGAAACTGTCCCAGACGGAGCCCTGACGGGCTGTGAAGAACGGAGTAGCTTCTGATGAAAAACTAATTAGGGGAGCATAGCGGACGCCGCGAAGGGATTTTAATCCTAACCCCCTCCATTTTGCATGCGCAATTTCTTCGAAGGCGTGCTTGCTACCGCTGCCACGAGCCTGCCTGAAAAGGCGGAAAAAACGCTGCGGGCATCTGGAAAAAACCGCTTCGCCTCGTGCATCTCCGAGAACGCCTCCATCGCAAAGGCGCGCCTTCCGCTCTGCCAGGACACTGGCTACCACGTAATCTTTCTGGACGTAGGGCCCGAATGCAGGATTAATGTGGCACAGGTTTCCGCGGAGATGCGTTCCGCGCTTCGTTCCGTTTCCTCATCCCTTCCGCTTCGCCCGCGCATTCCCCATCCTTTCTCGAAGAAGTTCGCCGAAGGCAACGTCGGCTTCGGCATGCCCGACGTCAGGATCGGGATTGACGATTCGCTCGGTTCGGGCTGGCGCGTTTCGGTTCTGCAGATAGGCGGCGGCGCGGAGGACCAGAGCGCCTACGCGATTGGCAGCTACGGCGAAGAGGACGCAGAAAAATGCGTTGAGCGGATTGCGCTTGACGCGGTTCGCGCAGCCGGAGGAAAAGGCTGCCCTCCGTACTGGGTCGCTGTCGGCATAGGCGCGACGAGCGCAATCGCCTGCGGAAATGCCGAGCGCGCCTTCATCGACAAATTCATCGGCAGGACGCAGGAGCCCGCGTTCGAGAAGAGGATGCTCCGCGACATCAGCGCCCTGCGCGTCGGAGTCATGGGGCTCGGCAGCGGCGCAACTGCCCTGGATGTGGCGCTCCGCTGGACCGGCGGGCCGCACCAGAACGTGTGCGTGAAAACCCTTTGCTGGGCACTGCGCTTGTGCGTGGTTGAGGTTAAAGGCAAAAAAGTGCGTTGCGTCACGCATCCTTCAAAGACGAGGGAGCTTCAGGCGGCATTTGAGGGGCGGAAAATGATGGCTGGCGGCGGAGCGGAGCGCCGAACTGCCGTTGCGGGAAAACCGTTCTCCATTATTCCGGAACTTCGCGCCGGCGATTTCGTTTCCTTGGCTGGCGACTTCCTCACGATGCGTGACCGCGCCTACGTGAAGGCGAAGAAAACCAAAATCGCGACGCCAGTTGCAATCTACCACTGCGGCCCGATAGTGAAAAATAGGCGCGTCATTGCGGCGGGACCGACTACCAGCGCCCGATTCGCCGAGGGCATGGCGCTCATGGCGGAACGGGGAACGAAAATATTCGTAGGAAAGGGCGAGCTGCCGAAGAAGGCGGTCGGCGCGCTGCGGAAGAGGCACGCCGTCTATCTCCTTGCATGCGGCGGATGCGGCGCGCTCTACGGTTCGCAGTTCTCGGTTGCGCGGCGCTATTGGAGCGAACTCGGCATGGCCGAATCGCCGTGGCTTTTGCGCTCAAAAGGTTTCGGCCCGCTGCTTGTCGCAATTGACGCGAAGGGCAGGAGCGTTTTCGAAGGCGTTGAAAAGAAAATAGCGGGCAATTACTCCCGTCTTCTGAAAAAAATGCGCTTGTCTGGGAACTGGTCGTACGGAGGGGCGAAGGACTTTCTGGGAAGCGCGGAAGCGGAGAAGCGGCTTTCGAAGGGCAAGGGTTAAATGCGTTCCTTCATTACTTTCCTCGGTGGGGATGCAAGATGCGTTACGCTGATTCTGGCGTGGATAGGGCTTCCAGGGAGCATGCCAAAAAAAATGTCGGCGTGTTCGGCGCGGTAGGGCTGCGGACTCCTTTCAACTCCCTAATTCCCCTCGATTCAAAATCCTACTATTCGTTCTGCACCGACGGCGTCGGCACCAAGTGCATGGTTGCGCAGCTAGCCGACAAGCACGACGGAATCGGCATCGACGCCGTAGCGATGGTTGCGAACGACACGGTCAGGAGCGGCGCGCAACCCTCCGCGCTCGTCGACGTCATCGACATCCGCAAAACCGAGGAACATCTGCTGAGGAAGCTGCTGGAATCAGTTGCGGAAGGCGCGAGGCAATCGGGCTGCCCAGTAGTGGGCGGCGAAACCGCGGATCTCGGAGAAATGGTCGGCGGGGTTGGTGCGAACCCCTACAACATCAACTGCTCGTGCGTCGGTTTCGTGAAAAAGAAGGATGTGGTGACGGGCGCGGGCTTGAAGCAGGGCGACGTCATTATCGGGCTTCGTTCGTCGGGCATCCACAGCAACGGCTTCTCGCTCGTGCGCAAGGCGCTGTTCGCGCAGTGGGGCGGGCGCTTCAACGCGCACGACAAGCCCGGAATGCTGAGGGGGAAAACAGTTGCCGACGCGTGCCTGGAGCCGACGCGCATTTACGTGAAAAGCGTTTTGAAGGCGATGAAGGCTGCGGAAATAAAGGCGGCGGTTCACATAACGGGCGACGCCTACGTGAAGTTCGACAAGTTATTTTCCTTCTCCCGCGTCGGAATGCGTTTCGACAACTTCAAACCGCAGCCGATTTTCTCGCTGATTCAGCAGTGCGGGAAAGTGCCCGATGACGAGATGCTGAAGACGTTCAACATGGGCTGGGGGTTCGCGTTAATCGCGCCAAAGGCGCAGGAAGACAAATTGCTTTCGCTGCTTCGCAATGAAGGCGCGGAAAAAATCGGCGAGGTTACCTCGCACGCCGGCGCAGTCGAGGCGTTATTCAAAGGAAAGCACATCATTCTCAAAAGATAAAAGGTGATTTCATGTTGTACCGCGTCGAAGTGCGCTACAAGAAGGGCGTTCTGGATCCAGAGGGCAACGCCGCGCTCGACGCCCTGCGATCTCTCGGCTTCAAGGCTGATGCGGTTGCAACGGCCAAGGTTTACCTGATTGAGACGCCCTCCAGCCAAAAGGACGTGGAGGAGATGTGCCGCAAACTTCTCGCGAACCCGATCATACACGACTATTCGGTGAGCAGGGCTTGATCGTCCCGATAAGCAGGCTGTCGGATGCCGAGCTTGTCAAGCTGAGCAGGGAAGGGCAGCTTTCGCTTTCCCTCGAAGAAATGCACGAGGTCCGGAAATACTTCGCGTTGCAGAAGCGCGAGCCCAACGACGTCGAACTGGAGGCAATTGCCCAGACGTGGAGCGAGCACTGCGGGCACAAGACGTTCAAGGGCGTTTTCCTCACTAACGAGGGCGAGGTAAAAAACATTTTCAAGACGTACATCGCGGCTGCGACGAAGAAAATCAACGCGCCGTGGTGCTTCTCGGTTTTCGAGGACAACGCGGGCATCGTCGAATTCGACGGCGACTGGCTGCTTTCCTTCAAGGCGGAAACACACAACCACCCGTCCGCGCTTGAGCCTTTCGGAGGAGCCGCAACAGGCGTGGGCGGCGTAATCCGCGACATACTCGGCGCATGGGGCGACCCGATTGCGAACACCGACGTTTTATGCTTCGGCCCGCTTGATTTCCCGGACTCGAAGCTTCCCGCCGGAACGAAGCGCCCCCAGTACATCCACGACGGCGTGATTTCGGGAATCCAGACGTACGGCAACAACATGGGAATACCGACGGTAAACGGCGCAATTTACTTCGACGAGTCCTACGTGGGCAATCCGCTCGTGTTCTGCGGCTGCCTCGGAATGCTGAGGAAGAAGCACTACGTGCGGAAGACGAAGTCGGGCGACGTCGCCCTGCTCGTTGGAGGGAAAACCGGACGGGACGGCGTGCACGGCGTCACCTTTGCGTCGGTGGAACTGCACGAGAAATCCGAGGAAACCTCGCGCTCGGCGGTGCAGATAGGCGACCCCATCGAGGAGGAAAAGATAAAGCGCGCCATGTTTCGCGTGCGCGAGGAAGGGCTCGCTTCGGGGACGACGGATTTGGGCGGAGGCGGGCTTTCCTCGGCAGTGACGGAAATCGCGCAGCGGACAGGCGGCATAGAGGTCCATCTGGACAACGTGCGCCTGAAATACCCGATGTCGGAAGCGTGGGAAATCTGGATTTCCGAGTCGCAGGAGCGCATGCTCCTCACCGTCCCGCCGCAGAACCTGGACAAGGTTGTTTCCATATTCGAGTCCGAGGAAGTCGAGGCGGTGCCCATAGGCATTTTCAATTCCTCGGGCAAGCTGCGCATCAAGTACAAGGGCAGGATTGTCGCCGACCTCGACCTCTGCTTCATGTTCGGCTCGTCCTTCGTTCAAAAGACGGACGCCCGCGCGAAGCAGAAAAAGCACGAAGAGCCGCAGTTCGGGCAGCCGAAAAATCTGAACGAAATTCTCCTGAAAATCCTCGGCATGCCCAACGTGATGTCGAAGCGCCGCGTTATCCAGAAGTACGACCACGAGGTGAAGGGCAACACCGCGATAAAGCCGCTGCATCGGCTGGGTCCGGGCGACGCGGCGGTGCTGAAGCCGCTCGACGGTTCGTGGAAGGGCGCGGTCCTTTCAAACGGTTTCAACCCCGAATACGGGAAAATCAGCGCTTATTGGATGGCCGCGTCAGCAATAGACGAGGCGGTACGAAACAACGCCGCAGTTGGAGGCAGGAGGTTCGCGATTCTCGACAACTTCTCGTGGGGCACGCCCCAGAAGCCCGAGAACGCGCTGGCGCTGCTTGATGCGTGCCGCGCATGCTACGATTTCGGAGTTGCGTTCAACGCGCCTTTCATCTCGGGCAAGGACAGCCTGTACAACGAATCCCCGCTCGGTTCCATCGCGCACACGCTCGTCATCAGCTGCCTTGGAATAGTGCCCGACGTAAGGAAATGCGTCACTATGGACTTGAAGACTGCGGGCAATCCGCTTTTCCTGGTTGGCGAGACGAAACAGGAACTCGGCGGCTCGCACTACTATAAATCCATGGGCTATCTCGGCGCGTCCGTCCCAACAGTCGACAAAACAACCGCGCCGAGAACAGTTTCCGCCATTACTTCCGCCATCGACTCCGGCTGTGTCCGCTCCTGCCATGATCTGAGCGAGGGCGGGCTCGGCGTGGCGCTGGCGGAGTCGTGCTTCGCAGGCGGCCTGGGCGCCGACGTCGCGCTGCCGAAAGGAATGCGGCCCGACCTCTTCCTGTTCAGCGAGTCGAACACGCGGTTCCTTGTCGAGACCGAGGATGAAAAGGCGCTGCAGTCGGCGTTCAAGGGGCTGCCGCTGTTGCGTCTGGGCACCGTGGGCGGCAAAAACGTGGTTGTCAGGGCTGAAGGCAAGCCTGTTTTGGATGCGACTGTCGAGGATTTGCGTGCGGCTTGGGAGGGCGTAAGCAAATGAAAGCACTTGTCATGCGCGCGCCGGGCACGAACTGCGATTCCGAGATGGTGCGCTCCCTGAAAAACGTGGGGTTCGACGCGCAGCTCGTGCACATAAACGATGTCCTGGCTGAAAAAAATCTTTCCCAGTACGATGTGCTCGTGTTTCCCGGCGGATTTTCGTACGGCGATTACATACGTTCGGGCGCAATCTGGGGCAAGAAGTTCGTGGCGGTCCTGAAGGACGAACTGCGCGACTTCGTCGCCGCAAAGAAGCCGATTCTCGGCGTGTGCAACGGCATGCAGGTGCTCGTCGAGGCGGGGATTCTTCCGCGCACGAGCGATTATCCGGAGGCTGCGATGGCGAACAACGCCTATGGATTCAGGTGCATGTGGGTTTGGCTGAGGTATGAGGGGCGCGGAAACTGCGGGATGGCGCGTCTGTACAAAAAAGGCGAGGTTATCCGCATCCCGATCGCAAGCGGTGAGGGGCGCTATACGGTTGCTCCAGGCACGGAAAAGAAGGCGCTCGCCGAATTGGAGGCGAACGACCAAATTGTCTTCCGTTACTGCAAGCCAGACGGCTCCCCTGCCAACGGCGAATACCCGTGGAACCCGAACGGCTCCCTCGGCGATATCGCGGGAATATGCAATCCCGAGGGCAACGTGCTGGCGATGATGCCGCACCCGGAGCGCGCCTCGTTCTTCTGGCAGTTCCCCGACTGGACGACGGGAAGCAAACGGGAAGATGGTTTGCGCCTCTTTAAGGGCTTATTCCAAACGGCGGGGCGAAGTATTTAAAGTCAGTTGCGCTCCGATTATTATGGGCGGGGAAGAGTTCGGCAACTACCAGTCTCCTTTTTCCTGGCGGTACGGCTCGCCGGAAATGCGCTCAATTTTTTCCGAAAAGCGGAAGCGCTTGGCGTGGCGCCGCGTGTGGGTTTCCCTTGCGAGAGCCGAAGCCAAGGCGGGCATCGTTTCTTCTGCCGAACTAAGGGACATAGAAGCGCATGCGCACGCAGTTGACGTTGCGAAAGCTCTTGCGCTCGAAAAGGAACTGCGCCATGACCTTATGGCGGAGCTTCGCGTTTATTCGTCCCAGTGCAAAAAAGGCGGCGGGAAACTTCATTTGGGAGCGACGAGCATGGACATCGAGGACAACGCCGACGTCCTGCTCATGCGCGACGGCCTGGGCATCGTGAAGGCGAGAGCCGCCGCGCTCCTGAAAGCCGTCGCAACGCAGGCGAAAAGCCACGCGAAGACTCCGTGCCTCGGCCTTACCCATTTGCAGCCCGCCGAGCCTACGACCCTGGGCTACCGTTTCAGCCAGTACGCGCAGGACATCATGGCGGATCTCGACGCGCTCGACGCGCTGCATCTGAAAGGAAAGGGGCTGAAGGGCGCGGTTGGAACAGCCGCTTCTTACGCCGCACTGCTTCACGGAAAGAAAATGGATGCGGCGGGGCTGGAGGCAGCATTCCTTTCCGACCTTAAGCTTGACGCTTTCGAAGTTGCAACGCAGACATACCCGCGCAAGCAGGACCTGCTGGTGATGCAGGCGCTTTCCTCGCTTTCGCAGACGCTTCACAAGATGTGCTTCGACATCCGAATCATGCAGTCGCGCTTCGAGGTTCTCGAACCCTTCGGTTCCAAGCAGGTGGGCTCAAGCGCGATGCCTTTCAAGCGCAACCCGATTTCGTGCGAGCGCGTGTGCTCGCTTTCCCGCCTTATTCCCGCTTACGAGGCGATTGCGTGGCAGAACGCGGCGCAGAGCGCGCTTGAGAGGACGCTGGACGATTCGGCGAACCGCCGCATATTCATTCCCGAGGCATTCCTCGCTACCGACGAGATGCTTTCAGTTGCGACGCGCGTATTCGACGGCTTGTTCGTGAACGAGGCGCAGCTCAGGCGGAACCTGGACGCATTCAACGCCTTCGCGTCGTGCGAACCGCTGCTCATGAAGCTCGTCGGGAAAGGCGCGTCGAGGCAGGAGATGCACGAGCTGATACGCCGCTGCTCGCTCCGCGCGTGGGAGGACGTCCAGCAAGGCAGGCGGAATCCCCTTCCCGAGATGCTGGCCCGGGAGAAGGAAATACGCAAGCGCCTGTCCGAGGAGGAAATCGCTTCTGCCTTTGCGCAACCTCACTTCGGAAACGCGGAGCACATGGCTAAAAACATGGCGGAAAAGGCGCTGAAGCGGGCGTCGCAGTACGGCGGCGTCAAGGCGGGTGAAATATTCTGATGACGGCTTCCGTTGCTATAGTGATGGGTTCCAGGAGCGATTTGGAGCATGCGCGGAAAATTGCCGCGTCGTTGAAGGAGTTCGGCATTTCCTCGGAGATGCGCGTCGCTTCCGCCCACAAGACCCCGGCCGTTGTCCTGAAGCTGGCGAAGGAACTGGAAAAAAAGAATTCCGTTGTTATCGCGGTTGCGGGCCTTTCCAACGCCTTGAGCGGCATGCTGGCGGGCGTTTCCACCGTTCCGGTAATCACCTGTCCGCCTAACGCCGACGACATCCTTTCCTCGCTCCGCATGCCGTCCGGCATCGCACACGCCACAGTCCTGGGCGCGGGAAATGCTGCGCTGTTCGCGGCGAAGATAATCGGAAGAACGGACGCTAAGGTGCGAAAAAAGGTGGCGCAGGCGCTGGCCGAGAACGCGCGCCGCGTCGAAGGCGCAGACCGCGAACTGCGCGCCTAGAGCGCCTATTTTTATATAACCCCCGCCCTCGTATTTTCGGGTGATCCCTTTGAAAGGTTCGGCATTGCTTTTGCTTTCGGTTTTCGCTGTTTCCGCGTTCGCGACCACCGCGACGTACGACATCAAGTCGTTCTCTTTCACAGGCTATTACCCCGTTCCCTATACGGACGATTCCATCTCGTTTGTAAGGACGTCCAATCAACAAAGCAGCCTTGACGTGAGCATAATGGAGGCCGGCAAGACCGCGCCCACCGCACTGAAGCAGGTAACCCTCATGGAATTCGAGAACGCGGACATCGCCTCCGCCATCTACACGTATTTTTCGTTCAAAAAACCCTCGACATCCCAATTGGTATCCTTCAAATTCCCCGATGACATGCAGCCCTCGCAAAATTATTACGTAAGCGACCAGTCCGGCACAATCAAGGCGCAGCTGTCGGGCATGACACACGCGAAGGTGAAGATAACCTACTCGTCGGCGTCCCAAACAGGCAGTTCGACATCCACGCAGGACATAATCAAGGGGGCGTCTGGCAGCCCAACCCATATCACGGACGTGGCCGCAATAATAGTCGTCTGGAATATGCCAGCATACGATTCCTCGCCCCATATCGCGCCCGATATCCCGCCGACGAGTTCTCTTGAAGGGGTGCCCGCCGAGTCGTCGATAATCGGCTGGGAGCACGCCCTTGTAAACGTCATCATAATTACGAGGCCGCTCACTACGGCAACTGGCAACGTTCGAATCCTCAGCGAGAAAAAATACTACGGCGTTCGCGCAATCAACTTCGTTGACGGCCAGTCCTTCGCGGGGCAGGCACTTCGCGATTTGACTGCGGGCTGGGGAGTTTTATTTTCAAAACTGACGACCATCGACATCTACATGGACGATTCCTACAAGAAGGCCGCCTACCGCGACGCGAAGCAGTACAAGTCCAGCACAGGCTGTCCGGCTCCGGCGCCCGAGCCTTCGGTAGAGGCGATTTATCCCTCCACCTCCGCAACAGCGCAGGCATCGAGCATCATGAGCTTGGCGGACGCGTCTAACGGGAGAATCCTCAGCTTGGCGGACACCGCCTGCGAGAAATACGGCCTTCCGTCGGTTCGCGTAACCGGTTTCCCGACCAAAAAAACGTCCTCCACCCGCACCGTCATGATGTTCACGACCGAGGTCGGGTATGTAGGCCCACGCGATGTCGTCAACAACTTCTGCAGTGCGGGGACGTACCTGTCCGCAATAGCAATGGGCGGCACTGTTGGGGCGTGCGCCAAGGCGCTGGCAAAGGACGGAAAGATACCTGAGAACTTCTTGGCCTCGATTAACTCCAACACTCCCGGCTCGACGACCGGATGCAGCTCCACCGACCTGCTCACGCTTGGCTTCCTGTGGGACGCCATGCACGACTATTCGGTTCAGCCCGCCATACCGTATGACGACGCGAGTCTCAAAAGCTCGCTCTCCAAGCAATCCTTCAATCTCGGGACAACGTCGCTTGCTCCCGCGTGCGCGAAATCCGCCTGCAGGATAACCGGTTCAGAACCCGCGCTTGCCGGGCTTATAACGAGGGACTGGGAGGCGGTGGTTTCCGGCGGTGCGGCGAACGTTTGCCCGTTCCCTGACATTTCCCCGAGCAAATACATGCAGCTGCCGGGCGTGTATTACTATCTGGTGAAGGACGGGAACACGGTAAAAAGCGCGGAATATTTCATCTACAACGGCGTTGATCCGCAGAAAACGCTCGACGGCATAGCGAACCAGTACGTGCTCCTTAAGGCGAAGCCCGCGAAACTTGCCGTGCCTTACGTCGTGCCCACGGACGACCAGCACGACAAGCAGTACGCCATAACAAACTACGACAACCTGCACACGTTCAGCGTCCGGTCATCGCCCAAAAGCACATATCAATTCACAATAGACGACGTACTGCTGCTGAAGCCCCTAGCGCTCAAGACTACCTTTGATGTTCCCAAGGGCGCAGGCGCCGGCGCAGGCGCCATGTCGGGAGCGGCATTGGTTTTCAACCCGTCATTCTACGTCAGGAACTGCCCCTGCAGCAACGGCGGATGCCACTGCCTGAACCTGCTCCTGGTGCCGAAGGCCGCCTGACACCCAGCTTTTCTTTTTCCGCCCCGAGCGCAGCGGCGAGCGCGCCGTTTTTATATTCCCCCTCCCCTAGTGCTTTAGGTGGTACAATGAAGAGGATTCTAACTTTCGTTCTCGCGGTTGCCCTGCTCCTGCCGCTCGCGCACGCCGCAACCTATCGCTTTTATTCGGACCAGCTGGATATCGAGGCGCTTTCTTCCGTTTCCGTTCTCTCGCAGACCGCTGGAACGCCCATCTGCTCCGCGTCCCCGCCTACCGAACTCAAGATTACCAGCCACGGAACCGCGGTTCTCCCGAAGGTTATGTATGCGAGGAGCGAAACCGCATTTGCCGCTTCGACGCAAATCAGCGGAGTACAGTCGGTCAAAATCCTGAGCACTGCGAGCATTGCGACCAGCGCTATCCCGGCCGCGGTTGCCGCGAAGTTCAATGAGAGCAGGAAATACATAAGCGAAAAGATATTTAGCGGAACGAAACTGGTTGCTGACACCTCGCTCTATGCAGTCGAGGTGAAGACAACCTCCGCTGCTGCTTCAAAATCCGCGTCGTTCGGTTCCGACTACTGGGGCGCCGTCCTTACAGTCGGGCCAACGTACTGCAATGGCCAGTACGTCAGGGTTTCGAAGGAATCCGCCGACACCTACAAGATAACGTTCTTGGACGGCGTTTATCCCGGCGTGGCAGCCCTGAAAGGCGACCTTGAATCGCTGCTCAAAAGCCGCAGCGGTACGGTCCTTGACTACGATGCATATGCCGGCGTGTCCGAGTTGGTTCTCAAGCCCCTGTTTTACAGCCTCAACTCCCAAACCGATGCGGTGACTCCGGTTGCGCAATTCGGCAGGGAACTGACGGCCGCGGAGGTTCTCAGCATGCTCTGCAGCGGTAATGGCATCGGAACACCGGTTTCGGTTTCCATCGGCTCAAAGAATTACAACGTCTTCCTGAAGCCCGTAACCGTGAAGTACCTCGCTTCCTCGGCAGGAAGCTCCTCAAACACCGGCAGTTCGAAATCCACGCAGGATTTGATAAAGGAAATGCCCGTGCCTTCGGAGGGGACGCCCAAGCTCGTTACGGCCGCAGGCACGACGTACAAGGTTGCTTCGCTCGACTCCGTCGACGTAACCGGAAAGCCGACATCGTGCTCCGGCAGCAGGTGCAAATTCGGGAGCGCGGTCGCGGTGCTTTCGGCTGGCGACGAATTGGGGACATACGAGTTTTCGGTCAAGCTCTCCGGCGTCAAGGAGATGAAGTTCCCTGACAAGACGTACGCGGACCCGCAGTATTTCAGCAGTTCCGAGCCCGCCTACATTCAGGCGGATGGAGGCGTGTTCGAGATAACCACCACCATGCCGAAGGTGTTCGAAAAGACGCTGTCAGAATACCTGCACGCCGGTCCGCTCTCCACGACCGACTGCCTCCAGTACGCGCAATTATCCAAGGCGAACGGCGTCGATTCCGTGAAATTCGGCAAGAGCGCCTGGGTGTTCGGCGTGGATCCGCGCTTCATCGCGGTCAACGTATGGAAAGCGTCGGGCAAGCTGCCTGATGGATATCTCGTTTCCGAGATGCGCGGCAAGTTCTCCTCTATGCTGACCGGCGACGGCCTCAAGAAGGCGTTCTGCGAGGGAAGCATTGACTTTGTCCCGACATACATCAAGTACCTTGAGGGCAAGAGCGACGAGCCGTCATTCAGTTCGGTGTCGCTGGACGGGAACATCCTCAAGATTTCCTTCAATAACCTCGGCGCTTCAACCGGCAAGATAATATTGCATCTGAAATACGTGCCACCGCAACTCAGCGACGCCGCGAAGAGCGCCCTGCTGTTCGTTTCCGCCTATGACGACTCCAAAGCGCGGCCCTGCCTGGACACGTTCAAGAGCAACGGAATAATAAGCGACAAGCTCGCGGAGACGGTCACGGGCTATTTCGGGTACTATACCAACACCGTGGCAGGCACTAAACCCACTTCCCCGAGTTGCACCTCGACGGTGGTTCGCTATCTGAACTCCGTGCGTGACGCCTTGGACGTCTACCAGGAACTTCCCTCGGGCGCGACAATATCGGACGAGCGCTCCGGCTCCAAGAGCCAGCTCTCGGTAAATCTGGCAGCCAAGCCCACGCTTATCACCGTCAGTGGCGGCTCCAAGAAAGCCCAGCTGTCGTCCGGCGTCTTCGCCAGCGACTGGAACTTGAGGAAGCCCGGCCTTTACATGCTAACCGCGGAAATCGGCGGAATCACCATCGGCCCCAGATACGTTCTCATACAGTCGATTTCCCCGCAATTCGACAACGTCCTCGCCGACCTTCTGGAAGGCGGTCAGAACGTCGTGTCGCTGCCTGATGACCTGCGGCTTGCGGTGCCCTATCTCGTGCACACGCCCGCGTGGACGGCGCAGGTGGCATGCGACGGAAAAGTCGGTTCCGTGACTGTCACCGGAAAGCCGAGCGCGGAACAGTTTATCGTGCGGGTGTGCGACAAATATCTTTCCGATCCGATCGAATCTGCCGGGTACAACCAGTTCCTGACGCGCGACGCCAACGCGGAACGCGGCTCCATGATAGAATACTGCCCCGGAATGGTGTGGGACGGCGTAAGCTGCCTGTGCGGCACGACGCCTGATTGCGCGCTGCTGGCCTACGTGCAGAGCGCCCCGAAGGCGTCCACCTAGGCAACCCTAGGGGGGTGCGCACGCGCCCCTTCCTTTTCTTCCCCCCAGCGGCTGCCTTCAGCCGCGCCGTTTTTATATTCGCGCGCCCCTAGTTGTTTGCAGGTGATTTCATGAGGAGGATTCTCGCTTTCGTTCTCGTCGCGGCGATGTTCGCGGTTTTCTCAAGCGCCGCCGAAATGCCCAAAAACTTCGTATTCGGACCCGGTTCCCAGTACGGCAGGCTCACCTTCATCTCCTTCCAAGGCGACAAGCCGGTCCTGCCTGTGCCTTTCGGCAGCAAGGACTACAACGACATCAACAGGGACAATAACCAGTACCTGACCTTCAAGACGCCGATTGACATGCTCGTCAGGTATTACAGCCCCGCGGACAAGAAGACGTATGCCGCAGTTCTCGAGGGCGTCACCGCGATTGATTTCAGGGGCGTGAACTACAACCAAATACGCTACAGCCCGACGGACATGGCGGAAGAGCTGTATAACACCATTGATGCCCGATACGTGCTCGAAACCAAGTCGTACACGAGCAGCGCGTCGCTCCTGACGTCTGTTGGCGGCACTTTTATCTCCGACGTGAAAATCACCGTCAAAACCAACAAGAACCAGTTCTTCAGGCCGACTGAAAACCCGTCCGGGAAAATACCGATGTCCTACTACGAGTACTCCGTTGACTCGCTCAAGCGCCTTACTGTTTTGTCGCCTCCGGTCTACATCACCATGTGCAACGGCGATTCGTGCTACTTCGACAATCCTGCCGCGAAGATTGAATTGGTGCGCGATATCGGAACGGTAGACCGCATAAGCGTGGAAGACGTCGCCAGCATATCGATTCCGGGCGGCGCGGACGTCCTGAAGCAGCTCTACCTGATGACGTCCTCCGCGGGCAAATCCCAAATAAAGGGCGCCATAGACTTGCCAACCAAGTTCTCCGCGACGATACGGACGAATTCCGAGCAGCCCTCGCTCGCTGCGTACTACAAGACGAGCATCGGCGTTTCACAGCCTTCGGGAGGCACGCAGGACCCGATAAAGGCAATAGCGAAGGCAGAAAGCGCGCCGTCCAAAACAATGGAACTGTCCGTCACGCGCTTCTATTACAACGGCGAGCCGCCCCAGATTATTGGGGACCAATATTCGTCAACCCTGTTCTTCGAGCCCGCCGAGGACATATCGTTCGTCACGGACATGGGCTTGAGGGTGTTGCGCGACGTATCCAGCATCGACTTCACGGACAATGACATCGCGTGGGCCGCGCACGGCGAACTTAAGAACGTCGTCGGCAAAAGGCGCGACACCGGCACGTTCTCCCAGAAAACAACGGTAACCGTTCATTACGGCAGGGCGGCCTCCTCCTGCGTCACGCCGTCGGTTTCGCCGTCAGTTGAAATCGCCATGACTGTCACGAGCGCGGGAGAGTCGGTGTCCATAAACATGGAAAACCTGCCGAACAAGGACGCTTCCGGAAAAACGGTCGAGGTGCCTCTTGAGGTTTCGTTCGAGTACTTGCCAGAACCGCTCACCCAGGAGAAATGGGCAGGCGCGCTCGCGGTAATGGTGGCAGCCAACGCAAAAATGGACCCGACAAAGGCGAAGGCCGCTTATGTGGAACTCTACAACAACATCGGGCTCAGGACTGCGAACGTGAAGCCTACGGAGCGGATTAAGGCGGGGGTCAACACCTACTTCACGCCTTCGCTGTCGCCGGAATCCCGCGGCCCCTCCCGCGTGGACAGTGAGGTTGCGGGACAGTGCAAGCTGGTGAAGCGCCAGTCGCTCTTGCTGTCGGCAAAAACCAAGTCCTCGTACGTCGTCCTCGACATGAGGTGGGGCGATATCAGGAAGTTTTTCGGGCTTCCCGGGCCATGTCTCGTGCGCGTCAAGGTGGGAGGCGAGCTGATAGCCGAGAAGACGATTTACCTGAACTCGCCGGACCCGACGGAAGCGGTTGCGGCGGCGGTAGCGGAGGTCAACAAGGCCGCGGGCGCGAAACTGCCCTCTGACACGCTCCTGCCCGTGCAGTACATGGCGAAGGGCGCAAGCACCGTGATATCGTACGGCACTATAAAGTCGCTGCAACTGACGCGCGAGGGCGAAAACTACGCCATCGGCGGAGCAAGCCTCCTCCCCCAGAAGATTCCTCTCGGCCAGGTGTTCACCAAGGCGGCAAACATGGTCGCGCTCGCGGAGCCCGTCTGCTACACGAACTTCGCCGCGCCGTCGTGCTCGTGCAAGGGCAACGACGCGTGCACGCCCGTGCTAGTGATGCCGAAAGCCGCATGAGTTTGAAATACATGGACCTTTCCGCGCACATACGCAACGTCCCCGATTTCCCGAAAAAAGGGATCGGCTTCAAGGACATCACCACGCTGCTTAAGGACAAGGCGGCGTTCAGGGACGCGGTGAAGCAGCTGTCCGCCCCCTATGCAACAGGCGGCGTCGACATCGTGGTCGGCATAGAAAGCAGAGGCTTCATCCTCGGCGCCGCAGTCGCGCATGAACTCGGCGTCGGATTCGTCCCGCTCCGCAAACCGGGGAAACTTCCCTACAAAACGCTGCGCCAGGAATACGCCCTTGAATACGGAACCGACGCCATCGAGATTCACGAGGACGCGATTTCGCCAGGGGAGCGCGTTCTTCTGGTGGACGACCTGCTTGCAACCGGTGGCACGGCGAAGGCGGCGTGCGATCTCATCGAGAAGCTCGGCGGGAAAATCGTCGGCTTGGAATTCCTGATAGAACTGTCCTTCCTGAAGGGTCGCGAGAAGCTCGGTTCCCGGAAGGTAAGGGCGCTCATAAAATACGATTCCGAATAGGGCGGGGTATCCGATATGAAACGTTTCGAAAGGGGTTTGAGCCTGCACGCCGCAACCGCCGGTTCCTTCGTGATAGGCGGGGCGCGCAAGAGAGCCCAGACGCACGGGCTGATTACGTTCATCCACTACGCGACGGGCTTCCCGTGCGGGGCGAGCGAGGCGCTCAGCGAGGAGAAAATAGCCGGGACAATCGCGGGTGTCGGCGGATTCCTCCGCGAGTTGGGGGCGGGCGACAGGACCATCGCGGCAGTCGGAAAGCAGCTCGAAAAAATGGCGCTTTCGCCGGATCCCGAACAGCACGCCCGGATGCTTTTAAGATACTACAAAAATCTCGGCATAAGGAATCACATAATCATCCTCCACAATCTGGAAAACGACCTTCTGACCGTCGCCGGAAGCACCCGCGGGCAGAATCCCGCCAAATTCAAGGATGCCGTAACCGCGGCATGCTCCGACGCGCGGCACATAATTCCGCATTTTTCGCCGGAGCAGATAGCCACGCTCATACGAAGTCACGAACTGCATCTATGGGACCAGGCAATAGTGTTGACGGAATCTCCCGAGAGCCATCAGTTGGAATACGAAGACGGAGCTTCCGGTAAAAAATTGATGCCTCAGACGAAGCAGAGCCCGCAGGGGCACGCATTCCAAGAGCATCCGGTGCAGAAAACGATGTACAACGAATCATTCACCGTCGTCGGAATGAGCCCGTTGCAGTTCAAGCGGCTTCTTACGATTGCGGGAAAGCGGAAGCTGTCCAATGGAAACATCCACGACCTTGCCGCCGCGTCGCTGAGCGCCTTCTACTACCGCCATCATGAATGGCCCGGCTGGGAGGACCTGGTCGGCAGCATAACGCCGAAGAAAAAGGCAAAGAAATAGCCCGCCAACAAAAGCCATTTATTCCGCGTCTGCGTAGGCAGTTCGGGGATTGGCATGGCTTCGGTTCGCTATCTGGGGCATTCGGGTTTCGAGGTTTCGTGGGGCAGCCATGCGGTTTATTTCGACCCGTGGCTTGAACCCCGACCGCGGGAGGAGCAGCGCCTTATTCCGCCCGCGATTACGTCCGATCGCGTGCGCAAAGCCGACTTGATTTTCGTTTCCCACGAGCACCACGACCACTGCGATCCCGCGGCGATAACGGACATTGTCGCACGAACGTTCGCGCAGGTCGTCGCTCCCGAAGAGACGCTGGGGCGGTTGGAAATCCCGCCGCGCTACCGCGTAGCCGCGATGGCGGGGGACAACTTCACGGTTATGGGAATAAACGTCAGCGTCGTGCCGGCGAAACACCCGCAATCAGTGCATCCCGTCGGCTTCATAATCGACGCAGGCGGAAAGAAAATATACTTTGCGGGCGATACGTACGACTTCTACGAGATGAGCACGTTCGACGTGGACCTGGCGATGCTGCCGATAGGCGGGATGTACACGATGGACGCGATTGCAGCAGTAAAAGCAGTGAAAATGATGCGGACGGATTTCGCCATCCCGATGCATTACGGGACGTTCGCGCGCATACAGGCCGACCCCGACGACTTCGCGCAGCGGCTGAAGGGCACGAGGACGCAGCCGGTTGTTCTCGGCGTAGGCGAGACGTTCCAGCTTTGAGCGCCTATTCCCCACGGTATAGGGCGCAGTTCACGCTGTCGCTTTCGTCCAGTTTTCCCGTCATTCCGAATACCCTTGCCTTGCAGCCGCTCCTGCACACCAGCTTGTGTTCGCACGCCGAGCATTTTTCGATGTTCTTCCACGTGCTGGCGCGCAGCCCCTTCATCACGTCGCTTCCCTCCCAACGCGCCTTTATGCCGTTTTTCTTAACGTCTCCCGCCTGCAGCTCTTGGAGCAGGGGGCAGGGTATCAGCTGGCCGCGCACGTTTACCGCCGCATTAAGGAATCCCACTCCGCATGACGTTTCCTTCAGCCCCTCGTGGACCGCTATCTGTATGTTCGCCTTTTTCAGGAGCTTTGCGTTGGCTTCGTTGTACTGAGCGGGCGTTATTTCCAAGCCGCAGCGTTTTCCCCTTCCGAGCAGGACCATCGCCTCGGAGTAGAAGCGGTCGACGCCGAGTTGCTGGCACAGATCGTACACGTCGGTTATCTCGCCGATGTTGCGGTTGCAGACCACCATGTTTACCTCGGTGTATATCCCCGCGGCTTTGCAGTTGCGGATGCCCTGAATTGTCTTTTCCCATGCGCCCTTCATGCCGCGTATGGCGTCGTGGGTTTCCGCCTTTGCTCCATCGAGGCTGATGCGTATCTTGGTTATGTCCGTTCCCTTTAGTTTGCGCGCCAATTCCGGCGTGATGCGCGTGCCGTTGGACAGCAGTTCCACGCCCAGTCCCTGCGCCCTCATGACGCCGATTATTTCGACAAGTTGCGGATGCATCGTCGGCTCGCCCCCGGTGATTATAACCTTCAGGACGCCGTTGTTCCGCAGGTCCTTGGCAAGCGCCGCAACTTCCTCCAGTTTCCAGCTCAACTGCTCGCCCGCGTCGGCGTAGCAGAACGCGCATTTCAGGTTGCAGGTCTTCGTTATCTCTATCGTCACCGTGCGGAGCGGGGGCGTCATGGCGTTTTCCCTTATGTCGAGCTTTCGCTGGCTCGCGCTTTCCTCTGCTGCCCCTGCCTCCTTGAGCAGTTCCGCCATTTCGGAAATTTTTTCAGCAGAGGCGCCTGTTTCGGCGGCTATCCGTTCGACGCTGCGGCTTCCGTCGAGCAGGCGCAGCACTTCCCACGCGGCGCGGTTGCACTCGAGCACCTTGCCAGTCGCGGCTTCGTAGAGCACCGCGCCGTTTTCGTCGGGTCGCATTGCTATTCCTTCCCTTATCGCAATCACTTTTTTCACCTCTTGTTTTTTGGGGGGGCTTGGCCCCCCGTCTGCGTTACGCGTAACACTTCGCGCAACCGACCTTCTCAACGTGTCCGCCGCTAGGCGGCTTCACCAGTATGGCCGAGTCAACCAGTTCGTTTCCGGGCTCGACCAGTCTCAAGACGGGCTCCATTGTTTTTCACCTCCCTCGCGTTGTGCGAATGCAATTCCAGTAAAACCGCCGTTCCCAGTGCCGTGAGCCTGAATCGCCTGCCTTTGGATTTCCTCCGCCCCGCGCTCGCCAGCCCCAAATCCCTCAGCCGCTGCAGCAGCCTCCTGCACGTCGGTTCGCTCACGCCTGTTTCTTCAGACAGCGCTTCGGCTAGGGCGGTGATGTTGCCTTTGCGGCTGTCAAGCGCAGCCAGCACCCTTTCCTGTGCGGGGGTCAGGGCGTCGGCTAGGAGTCTGGCAGACAAGCGGATTGCCGGGCAGTCTAATTGCCGGCAGCGTTCAGATGCAGGGAGTCGATTCTCTCGGCGCGCAGGCTGAGCGGCGCTCCCCGTGCATATAGGCGGGCAGCACCTTCCGTGCGTTTGCACGGCATGCCGCCCGGTATAAAGAGGCAGGCAGCGCCCTCCGTGCGCGACAACTTGCGCGACGATTCAACCGACATTTCAATCCTTCCGCTAATCGTGAACAAACTTTTATTTAACCCTTTTCAGTCAGCTGGGTGACGTTTGCGCGCCTGCGTTCCAGCCGCTTATTTCTTGGCTTCGGCCGCGGCGGGCTTCGCTTCCTTAGGCTTCGGCGTGAATCCCAAGTCCGCGAGTTGCTTCGCGCCGGCTTCCGCGATTTTGGCGTTGAGCTGCATCGTGTGCTCTCCTACGGTGTTGCCCGCAACTGTTTTCTTGATTTTCTGCCCGCGGTGCAGTCCGCGCACTCCGGCGCCGCCGCCGAGAATCGCCTTGGTCTTGCGCATCCCCTTGACGTCCTTGCGCATCGGCGTGCCCTCGCGGTTGCTTCCGCCCGTGATTTCGAGCGTGTACCCGTCGAGCCCGATGATCCCGCCGTCGAACTTCTCGCCTATTGTTTTTCCGTAGAGCTGGGATTCCTTCGCCTTCTCGATTTCCTTCTGGAAGGACTGCCCGCTTTTTTCGCTGAATACGATTTTCATGATACCACCTATGCCTCAAAATCCTCGGGTTTGTACGTGTAGTCTTCGTCGGAAGCCAGCGCGCCCTTCGCGCGCAGAACCTCGCGCGCCATGACCCAGAACAGCAGCGCGATTGCCTTGCGCCCCTTGTTGTTCGTGGGCATCACGAGGTCGATGTACTTCGTGCCGTTGTTGGTGTCGCAGAACGCAATCACGGGCATGTTCGCCGTGAAAGCCTCGCGAACCGCCTGCTTGTCGATGCCTGGATCCACCACGAGCACGAGAGACGGCTCCGCGAAGTCCTTGCGCGACGGGTTCGTCAGGCGTCCGGGGGCGAAGCGCCCCGCCATGGGCACGCATCCCGTAACCTCGCAGAACAGCTCTATTGCGCGCTTGGCGTTGTCCTTGCTGCCGATAATCGCAATCTCCTTCGGGTCGTAGCGGGAAATCATGTTCACCGCCATGTGCAGCCTCTCGTCGAGTTTCTTCAGGTCGATGACGTGCAGTCCGTCCTCGCGCGCGCGATAGATGTACTGCCTCATCGAACCGTTCTTGAGCCGCGTGCCGATGTGCACGCCTGCGCTCAGGTACGTCTCCTGCGGAACGTAAAGCTCCATCTCCAGTTTCACCACACAAAACCGCGGAAAGAACGAAAGCGGCGTCGTTAGTCTCCGCGTTCCAGAAACGCGAAGCCGTAGTTATTCCGTCGCGGGAGCTTATTAAACGTGACGATTGGACGCGGCGGAAAGCACGTCGGATTTCGTTATTATGCCCGCGATTTTCCCCCTCTTCGTTACAAGCACCGCCTTCTCGTGCATCAGGAGCGCGACAACAGCCTGTAGCGGCGCAGCCTCGTCGACCTGCGGGAACGGCGGCTCCATTATCGCGGAAACAGCCTGCTGCGATAGGTCGGTTCCCCTCTCAACCAGGCCGAGAACGCCCTCCTCGCTCATGCTCCCGACTGCCCGCTCCCCCTCGACAACCGGAAGCTGCGACACGCCCCGCTTCCGCATGAGCGCCACCGCCTTCGACGCCTTTTCGCGAGGCGCGATTACGCGGAGCCGCCTGCTCATCACGTCCCCCGCCTTCAAGCCCGTCGCGTGCTCCCTCGCCTCGAGCACGTCGAGGATGCGGCGCACGCGCGAATACGAGGCGTCGCTGCGCCCGCTTTCGAGCTTCGCAACGAGCGACTGGCTCACGCCCGACTCTTTCGCAAGCTGGGCCTGCGTCATGTCAAGAGCCGCGCGTCGCCTCCGTATCGCGGTTGTTTCGGCGTCCATATATTCCAATCGTAATAATTTTATCAGCAAATTATTTATATCTTGCGGTGCAAGCAATTTCGGTGATTTTATGGCAGAGAAGAAGTTTTTCACGTCGGAATCCGTGACCGAAGGCCACCCGGACAAAACTCTTGAATGATTTCGTTCAAGTGTGTCTAAAATTTGTGACCAGGTTTCCGACTCCATACTCGACGCGATGCTGGCGAAGGATCCCGACGCGCGCGTCGCAATCGAGTGCATGACTACCACGGGCTCGCTGATGATAGCGGGCGAGGTTACTACGAATTGTTACGTCGACATCCCGCACATCGCGCGGGAAACGCTCAGGGACATAGGGTACGTGAACCCCGAGTTCGGGCTCGACTGCAACGACTGCGGCGTCTGGACTGCGATCCACGAGCAGTCCCGCAACATCGCCGTGGGAGTGGACAGCTCCGCGAAAAAGGAGCAGGGTGCTGGGGATCAGGGCATGATGTTCGGATTCGCGTGCAACGAAACTAAAGAGTTAATGCCGCTCCCGATTTCGCTCGCGCACAGACTCACGATGAGGCTCGCAGAGGTGCGCAAGAAGAAAATACTCGGCTGGGTGCGGCCCGACGGGAAATCGCAGGTAACCGTCGAATACGACGCAGGGAAGCCCAAGCGCGTTGACGCGGTTGTAATCGCCGTTCACCACGACCCGGCTGTTTCGCGCGAAAAGCTCGTCGCCGACGTGATGGAGCACGTGATAACGCCCGTGTGCGGAAGCCTTGTTGACGCGAACACGAAGTATTTCATAAACGCGACGGGCGTCTTCGCAGTGGGAGGGCCCGAGGCGGACACGGGCGTAACCGGGCGCAAAATAATAGTCGACACCTACGGCGGCATGGGCAGGCACGGCGGAGGGTGCTTCAGCGGCAAGGACCCGAGCAAGGTTGACCGTTCCGCGGCGTATGCGGCGCGCTACATCGCCAAGAACATCGTCGCGGCCGGGCTCGCGGAACGGTGCGAGGTGCAGCTTTCCTACAGCATAGGCGTCGCCGAACCCGTGAGCGTTCGCGTCGACTGCTTCGGCACGAATAGGATTCCGGAAGACAAGATATCGGAACTCGTGCGCAGGCACTTTCCGCTGAAGCCCGCGGACATCATCAGCCAGCTCAAGCTCAAGCGCCCCATTTACAAGAAAACCGCGGCGTACGGGCACTTCGGACGCGAGGACCCCGACTTCACGTGGGAGAAGACGGACAAGGCGGACGTCCTGCGGAAGGAAGCCGGCGCGTAAAGGGTTTTTTAAGCGCGCCGCCTTTTTCTTTTCATGCGGCCGCAGCTCATACTATTGCTGTTGCTAGCCGCGCCCTTGGTTTTCGGCGTTGACTTGGACCCGAAGATGACGGGCTCCGCCCACATCGGCGTCTCCCTTTCGTGGGTTGTGCACGCCTCCGACGGGTTCCGCGGCGACGGCCGCTTCTCCACGTTCGCCTTTTCCGAAACGCCCTACCAGACGATGCAGTTCAACGTCCCGCAGGAGCACTCCGTCGAGACGGATCCCTTCGGCAACAAGCGCGTCGCTTTTTCATGGAAACCAGAGCCCGGCAACCCGCAGAAATTAGAGATGTTCGCCGACGTGTTCGTGGATTATTTGCTCGGCTTGGAGGCGATAGGCGAGCAGAACCCCGCGTACCTGCAGCAGAGCGAATTCGTGATTCTGGACAGGGAGGCGGCTTCCCAAGCGCTGGAAATCGTGGGCGACGCGGCGACGCGATTCGAGAAGGCGGTGCGGCTCGCGGACTGGGTTTATAGCAACGTGGAATACGACGTCGCCTACTGGGACAGGCAGGAGAACTCCAGCACGGTGCTCAAGGTAAGGCGCGGCGTGTGCGACGAGAAAAGCCACCTCCTGCTCGCGTTCCTGCGCAGTGTCGGCATCCCCTCGCGCATGGCTGCGGGTTTCGTGTATTCGGGCAAGGCGTGGGGCCCGCACGCGTGGGTGGAGGCGGATTTGGGCGACGGCGTCTGGACTCCCATGGACGCGACGTTCAACGAGTTCAAGCTTCTCGATGCTACGCATTTGCGCTTTGCCGTCGGAAGGGACCAGGGCGACATCTCCGAGGAAATCACGGAAGGCTTGCTGCTGCAGAAGCCCGCGCCATCCTTCGACGTGGAAACCCAGTCGAACTTCGGTTCGCTCGCGTATTCGCTGAAATTCGCGTCCGCTCCCAAGAGCGTCGGTCCGGGTTCCTCGGAAAAGGTGAAGGTGGCAATCCAGAGCACGTCCGCGTTCCCTCAGGCGGTGCCCGTGTCCTTCGCGGCTCCGCAGTCGCCGGCAGAGCTCGCGGTGCGCGTAGCCGGCGTTTCCTCGCGCTTGGTTTACCTGCCGCCGAACGGAGAGGCGGAGGAGGAATGGGACCTCGTGTTCCCGACCGCGTTGCAGTCGGGCTTCGTCTACAATTTCACGCTTGAGGCGTCGACGCTCGGGCAGCGCGTCAATTACGTGGTTGAGGGAAGGCACGACGTGCCCGTTTCCTACTCGCAGGAGGTTTCCATCGAGACGCTCGAGTCCGAACTCAAGGACGGGATGTTCGTGCTCAGCGTTTTGATACGCAACCGCGGCAACGTGCAGGCGAACCCGAACGTCATATGCTCGCTTGAGGGCGTGTCCCAGAGCAGCGTTGTTCCGCTTGATCCCGGGGAGGAGCGCGCCGTGCAGTTCGCCTTCCCCGCGCCGAACGCCACGTCGGTTTCGGGCAAGGTGAAGGTGGTTTCCGGCACGCAGACCGTCGAGCAGCCGTTCGTTTCGTCGGTTACGCAGGAGTCGGTTGTTTACACGAGCTCGGCGAACGACGACAGCCCCATGATAGTCGCGGCGCTCGCCGTGCTTGTGGTGCTGCTCACGCTTTTCTTCCTGAAAAAGCTGCGGCTGCCGTATCGGCCGCTTTAGTCATCAGCTTTGCTAAAGAAGCCGATTCTGCTAAAAAACCCTGTTAGCGTGCTAAAAAGTAGTCTTGCTGTTTATCACTTCTCTTCTTTCAAGTGTTCGTTCTCTATGTATCTGTCGGCAGCTAACAGAACAACACTCACAACGGCAAAAATGATAGCTCCCG
>JAZDNL010000045.1:0-3996 GCA_043799765.1 Microcaldota archaeon
GACGCACAGCCAGCTCATTGCCCTCGCTACGAAGTTCGATGAACGGAAGGCGCGCACGAACTTCCCGTTCGACCTCATCGCCTGCAAGCTTGCCGCCCGCTCTAAAATACGCGTGGATTTCGCCGATGGCAGGGAATTGAAGGACGTGCGGCTGGCGCTCGCGGGCAAAACTACGGGAACAACCGTAAGGTAGTAACTTTTTATTCTTCGACGCACGCATTATATCATGGCACTCGACCCGCTCATTCAGGCATTCTGCGTAATAGGGCTAGTGCTGTTCATATTCGACGTCGTCGCGCTCGACAACCTCGTGATAATGTTCCTCGGCGGCTTCCTGCTGCTCGAGCCGTGGAAACTGCTCGCCGCGCCCTATTGAATTTAAATAACAGGCGCGTAATAGGGGCATGCGCAAGGAAATCGAAACAATCGCCCTGAAATGGGCGGGAGCGCTGCTTCTCGTCCTCGCGGCAATCCTTTTCGCGTCCGTGCTCCGCGCGAGCCTGTTCGGCGGCGTCGCTGAGGACAAGCGCATCTGGTTCGAACTTTCTTTTCTGTTGCTGCTCGCGGTTATCGCCGAACTGCTAGTCGTCTACCTGAAGCAGCCGACGGTGATGGTGCTTCTGCTCGTCGGCATGGCGATGAGCCCGAGCGCGCTCGCGCTGATATACCCATTCCTTGCGTCAATCCTGCCGTTCCTTCCGCCAGAAGTGCCGCAGCTGATCCCCATAGAGGGCGTCGTTCAGGTGTTCGCGCAACTCGGCGCGATCATACTCCTGTTCAAGATAGGGTTGCATTCGGAAGTCAAACAGATTTTCAACGGCCGCAACTTCGTCGTCGCGCTCCTGGGCATAATCGTGCCGTTCGCCGCGGGCTATTATTACGCCATCTGGGCCGGAGGCTCGTTCGTATACGCGCTCTTTCTCGGCGCGGCGCTCACCGCAACCAGCGTCGGCGTCACAGTTGCGGTGCTCAGCGAGTTCGGCATGCTTGAAAAGGAGTTCGCGAAGGTGATTCTCGGCGCGGCAGTAATCGACGACATACTGGGGCTTCTCGTGCTGTCGCTCGTCAAGAACGTTCCCGCGTCCTTCGACGCCACGTCGCTCGCGCCTTTCGCCTACGTGCTCGCAACGGCGGCGATATTCGTTGCAGGAGGCATAAAACTCGGCGAATACGTCGTGCGCAGGTACTTCGACCCGTCGCTGAAGGAGGGCGACAACATGCCGAAAACTATGTTCCTAGGCATCCTCGCCTATGTGATGGCGTACGCGTACGTGGCGGAGTTCATCGGGCTTTCGGCTATAGTCGGCGCGTTCATCGCGGGCATCACGCTGAACTACTCGCGGCTCACGTCGCGGCTCTTCGAGCTGTTCTACCCGCTCGAGGCGCTTTTCGTGCCGGTGTTCTTCATAACGCTCGGCATGCTCGTCAACATCCCCGCGCTCTGGCACAACCTGCTGCCCATAATCGCCATCACGATCATCGCAATGGCTTCGAAATTCATCGCCTGCGGCGGCGCAGCTCTTGCGACCGGAATGCCGAAGAAGGACGCGGCGGTCGTAGGCGTGGGAATGTCGCCGCGCGGCGAAATCGCGCTCATTATAGGATTGTACGGACTCACTGCCGGAGTTCTCGGTGAGACTGAATACTCGATAATCGCCAGCATGGCGTTCTTCACCACCATAGGCGCGCCGTGGCTGCTGAAAAAGACGATGGGGCGCTGATTTCCACAATCGTGGAAACGAGCATCGTCAATCGTGGAAAAATCGGAAAGGTTTTATTCGCGACGCGAGGTTTCCTCCCAATGGAGGCTTCCAAACGCGTCGCGTCCATCAGGCGCGCTGCCGAATTGAAGAGACGCGTAACTCCCTACCTCAGGGTGTGCGAAAAAATACCGACCGGTTTCCTTCTGGAAAAACAATACGCGCGGAACAGGAAGCGCGTGCTCTCGGTGCTCGGCGGAACCGAGCGAAACTGGCGGGACTGGCGCTGGCACATGCGCAACCGCATAAGCGACGCCGAAACGCTCGGCGGAATTTTGAATCTTACGGAAGGCGAACGCGTAGCCATCGACACCGTCGGCGCGAAATACAGGTGGGGCGTCTCGCCGTATTACGCAAGCTTGATGGACGGGGATGACGCGAATTGCCCGATACGGATGCAGTCGCTGCCGGTGATGGAAGAGGTTACGGATGCCGACGCCGCGCTCGATCCGATGGCGGAGGAATCCAGCTCGCCCGCGCCGTGCGTGACGCGGCGCTATCCCGACAGGCTGATAATAAACCTCACGAACCGCTGCGCGATGTTCTGCAGGCACTGCCAGCGCAAGCGCAACATCGGCTGCGTCGACGAGGCGAAGCCGCGGAAGGAGGTGCGCAAGGCGCTGGACTATGTGCGCGACAACCGCGAGATACGCGACGTGCTGCTGACAGGCGGAGACCCGTTCACGCTCGACGACGGCGAGCTCGACTGGGTGCTTGGCGAACTCGACGGTATAAGGCACGTGGAAATAAAGCGGATAGGAACGCGCACGCTCTGCACGCTGCCGATGCGCACGACGCCGAAGCTCGCCCGCATGCTCGGAAAGCACGCGCCGCTTTACGTGAACACGCACTTCAACCATCCGAAATCGGTTACGCGGGATGCGGCGCGCGCCTGCGAACTGCTCTCGCGCGAGGGCGTACCGCTCGGCAATCAAGCCGTGCTGCTGAAAGGCGTAAACGACGACCCGTACGTCATGAAGAAGCTCTGCCAGGAGCTGCTGCGCATACGCGTGAGACCGTACTACCTATACCACTGCAAGAACGTGCCTGGCGCCGGAAAATTCAGGACGTCCGTATCTGCGGGGCTGCGGATAATAAGCGAAATGCGCGGCTTCACCTCGGGGCTCGCCGTTCCGCAGTTCATAATCAACACCCCGGGCGGGCTCGGCAAGGTGGCGCTGCTGCCCGACGGCGTTGCAAGAAGGAAAGGTGGAAAACTGATTCTCAGGACGTGGGAGGGAAGGTTCGTAGACTATTCCGTCTAGCCTTTTCCCTTTCCCTGCGCAGCGACTATCCTAGGCTTCCCTCGGTCCGCTGCGGGCGCAGGAACAGGCGCCTTGCCGTTCTCCGAGGCGAACGCCCCGACCGTCGCGACGATGTTCGTGAAGAGAATCACGAGGAACACTATGTCGACGATAAGCGGGATTTGAATGCCGGACTCCGCGGGCATGAAAGCCAGCACCGCTGCAGCCAAGCCGCGCGGCATCATCGTCGCGATAAGCAGCGCCGACGAGCGCAACGACGGGGAGAACATGACAAGCAGGCGGACTCCTATGAATCTGGCTATGATGAGCGCCACGGTAAGCGCGGCCGCGAGCAGAAGCGGCTGCACCGCCAGCGCGCCGAGGCTGAAGACGAGCCCGAGGAACACGAAGAAGAACGTGCGGACGAAGAAGGATATTTCGGTTTCGACGACCTTGATGGACTTGTCCAGCGAGTAGTCGCCCTCGAGCTTGAACATGCGCGCGATTTCCTGCGAGTTGCCGAGCACGATGCTGAACACGAGAACCGCAACCGCGCCGCTCCCCCTAAGCGCCTCGACTAGCGAATACATGATGAAGAGAATCGCGAGCGTGACGACGTAGCCGAACGGCTTTCCGTAGAAGCGCCGCAGGATGCCTATCCAGAACATGCCGAAGCCGAATCCGACTACTGCGGCGATGGAGAAGGCGCTCGCCACGTCGTGCAGCGCAACCGAGGCGTCGAACGAGCCGAGCGTCGCCACCTTCACGAGCGCTACGGTTGCGACTATGCAGAGCGCGTCGGTGAGCACGGACTCGAGGCTCAGTATCGTCTTAGTGCCCTCGGACGCGCCGAGCCGCGAAAGAATCGGCACCACTATATTGGAACTCGAACCGCCGATTATCGCGCCCATGATGAGCGCGTAAAGCAACCGCCAGCCGAACGCGAAGTGCAGCAGCGCCGCGGTGAGGGCGCAGCTAAGAACGAAGACGAC
>JAZDNL010000066.1:0-5389 GCA_043799765.1 Microcaldota archaeon
GCGATAATAAACTCGGCGGAGGAATACTCCTTTCGTGCCGGTGTAGCTCAGCCTGGTTAGAGCGCCAGACTCATACGTGCATACTCAGGGTCTAACTGGGATTTGCTGGGCAATCTGGAGGCCGAGAGTTCAAATCACTCCACCGGCATTTTTTCTTTTTATGCGTCCCTGCCGTAAATCAGGATTTTCTTGTCCCAGAGCTTGCGCCGAAGGACGCCGCTCTTTTTGAAACCGAACTTTAAATAGAGGGACTGGGCAACGGCGTTGTCTTCGGCTACGAACATGACGATGCGGGAACAGCCGCGCTTCTTCGCCGCGGCGAGGCATTTCCTTACCAGCGCGGCACCTATTCCTTTTCCGCGGAATTCCGGCAGAACCGCCAGCCCCAGAATCTTCGCCTGCTTTCCGCGGAACTCGACGTCAGCAAAGCCGACGGTGTGCCCGTTCTCCTCGGCGGCGAAATACATGATGTTTTTGTTTTGCATGCGCTCCATTATCGTCGAAAAAGTGAAGCCCGTGTACGGGAAGAAATGGCGCGTCATGGCGGTGATGCTGTAAAGGTTCCTGCGGGACGCGCGGACTATTTTCATGCGGCAATCGCCTCGGTTCCCGCCGCCCAGTCTTCCTCGAAAACGCTTTCGAACGACGCGGCAACATGCGCATCGTCGACTATCACCGCCGCTTCGCGATTAAGCGTGAGCGCGTGCCTCGACCAGTTGATGCTTCCGACCAGCACGCGCCGATTGTCGGCTACGGCGCATTTCGAATGCGTGTTGGCGTAAGAAAGCGTTGCCCAGCGCACGGAAACGCCGTGAGCCGCGAGATACGCGCCGGTTTCCAGATTGGCGTCGATGCGCGGCTCCAGAATCAGGCGTACGGTTACCCCGCGCGCCGCGGCGTCCTGCAGCGCGCTTTTCAGCGGCGGATAGGAAAACTGGTAGAGTTCAACGTCGAGCGTTTGCGTTGCGGAAGAAATGAAGGAAAGCAGCTGGTTGTCGGAATTGGGCGAAAACACGGGCGTCACGGCCGAGGAGTTGACGCAGAAGGCGCGGGCGGCGGGGGGAATGAGGATGAAAAAAGCGGAGGCGAGAATAATGCCTGCTAAAAACGCGGCGGCAACCGCCCATACGTTCCGCATGCCGTCATCATAACGTGGCGTCTTTTAACGCTGTTGAACACGGGCACCTGCGCTCCTTCGGCGTGCGCGCGATAAGTTCGAGGATGAGCTTGCGGATGCGCTCGTTGTTGGAGTTGAAGACGCGGACAACCTCCTCGTGCGACACCGGCTTTACCCCGGGCACGCCCTCAAGCCCGACGTCGTAATCCGTTATCAGCGAGATGTTCACGTAGCACATTTCGAGTTCGCGGCTGAGCGCCGCCTCTGGATAGCCCGTCATGTTTATCACGCGCCAGCCCATGGAGGAGAACCACCTGCTCTCCGCCCTCGTCGAGAAACGCGGGCCCTGAATGATCACCATAGTTCCTTCGGGATGCATGTTGACGCCCTGTTTCTTGGCGACGTCGATTGCGAGCGAGCGCATCTCGGGGCAGTACGGGTCCGCGGTGCTGACATGCACGGTTTTGGGACCGTCGTAAAAAGTGTCCTTGCGTCCGGAGGTGCGGTCTACGAACTGGTCGCATATTACGAAGTCTCCCGGCCTCACGTCCGCCTGCAGGCTTCCCGCGGCGCAAGGCGCAATGATTCTGGAAACGCCGAGCTCCTTCATCGCCCACATGTTCGCGCGGTAGTTTATCATGTGCGGCGGAAGCGTGTGCTTGTTTCCGTGCCGGGGCATGAACGCGACCTTCCTGCCGCCTACTTCTGCCAGGGCGAGCGTGTGCGAGGGCTTGCCGTAGGGCGTGTCCGCCTCCACCTCCTGCACGTCCTCGAGGAACGAATAGAAACCCGAACCGCCGAAAACGCCGATTTCCGCCTTCATCTCTTGCTGCGCCTCTGCGTCTTCATCCACGCGCATGCCTTGTGCCTCGACTTCCTGCGGAGCGAGAGCTTGCGGTGTCGCGCCTCCCTTTTTCTTATCATTCAATTCACCTTTTCCTTAATACTAGAAATTCGTGGTCCTGCTCGTACGGTTCGAGCCGCATTTTTTCGGAGATTTCGAACGTGCGCGAAAGTTCGGCCTCGACTGCCTTGTAAACGGTTTCGGGATTCTCGGCGCTCGAGATGCACCGCGCCTTGACGGCTATCATTGCTATGCCTCCCTTCCTCAAAAACCTTGCGTTCTCTGCGAGGATGCGCGCCTGCGCGGGATCCGCGACGTCCTCGAAAACCAAATCCACACGCTCGGGCAGTTCCTTCGCGTACGACTCGGGCTTGCGCCCGTCCGCCAGTATGGGCAGCATGTTCTCGCGCTTCTCGCAGACGCGTATCAGGTCGCGCATCGCCCTCGCGGAAATCTCGACGCAGAACACCGCGCCGTCCACGCCTACCAAATCGCTGACGAAAGAGGGCGTCGCCCCGTTCGCCGCGCCGAGATAGAGAACCGAAGCGCCGATGGGGATGTCCGCCTTCAAACCGTGCAGTATCGCCGCGGCAAGCTTGCTCTGGTTCGGATTCCACTCGCGCCATTCGGCGCCGCCTTTTTGGAGCAGCCGCTCGCCGTGCACCTTGAATCCCGGCACCATGGAACGGGCGTACAGCCGCGAACCCTCGCGAACGAGGTTCGGATTGGAGAACATACCCGAGAATAAGGAAAGGGAAAAATAAAAGGGTGCGTTACGCTGCTGGGCTGGCTGATGGAGTCGCCGTCGCGTTGACAGACGGGGTTGCGGTTGCTGTCGGAGACGCATTCGCCGGCAGCTTGCTGCAGACATCCGGACGCGCCGCGCATATTTCCTTCTCTATCGCGTTGCCGCTCGGCGACGGGAGGTTCGAGAACACGTACTTGCAGTCAACTACGAACGTCGGCACCGTAACAGGAATGGCGTCGAGCGCGTATTCGGCGAGTTTCGACTCCGCATTGGTATAGTTCACATCACCCACGGCGTCTAGGCACAACTGCTCGTCGCCGGTGTGCAGCGCCACGCAGCGGTTTTCAACGGAGAGCAGGGAACCGAATCGCGCCTTCGCCTCAGCGAGCCCTTCGCTCGCTACGTACTCGTAACCGGGCCCTTTCGGATTTACTTCGAGCCCCTGGGCGTTCCTGAGGCGCTTGCACGCCGTGCAGGACTCGGAATAGAAGTAGTCGAGCTTCGTGGCGTTCTGCTCGGAGCACGCCGCGGCCACAGTCTCCGAGCGCTGGGGCACGTATATGACGTTGCCGTTGGGCGGGTGCGCAACGGAGAAGCCGGAAGTCGAGGAGCTTAGCACCTGCGTCAGGTACGCCTCGAGGTACTTGTTGTTCATGACGTCCGTCGAGGACGCGTAAAGCGCGGGGACGCGCGCGACGCCGTACGAAGTCGCCGTCGCCCCCTGTCCCTTGATGTCCACCTTCTGGAGCGAGATGCGCCAGTTCGCAAAATTCGAGGCGTAACCGTCGAAGTACGACAGGACGTTGTCGTTTTCGCAGAACTCGCACGAGGAATCGTAGAAGAGCATGAGCGTCGCGGGCTTGACGTCGCTGGTGGCCTCAAGGACGGCTAGGCGCGACTCGAGGGAGTCGAGCCTGTTTAGGAGCTCGGTGTTGTTGCCCGCGGCGGAACGCTGCTGCGAAATCGCATTCAGCTGCATTACCGTGTAGCCTGCGAAAATCACGAAAACCAGCGCCAGCCCCGCCACCAGATAGAGAAGGGTCTGCCTGTGCGCATCCTGCGGTTTTGGTTCTTCCATAAGAAAGCACCTCAGAAAAAGTTTATTGCGAAACCGCTTTTAAATCGTTGGTTTAAAACAAGTGCGTGAAGGAATTCGCGCTGGCGGCGCTCCTGCTGGCGGGCGTTGTTTATTTCGCCTACGGCGACGTCCGCGACGCCGAGGGGCAGGCGCGGCCCTGGATGAGCACGGTGATACTGCCGAGCGAGGTTGCGGCGCTCGACTGGGTGGTTAAGAACACGCAGGAGCGCACGGTTTTTGCGACGGACATTTTCGGCGGCGAAATGATGATGGGGCACACGCTGCGCGAAGGCACCGTAGGCGGCGACTGGGCGATAATACCCAACGTCGTGCAGCGCATGAGCGACGTGCAGTACAAGATATACGGCGCGTCCGACTCGGTGCAGGCGCACGAATACGCGGTCAAATACGGCGCAAAATACGTCTGGGTGCCGAAACGCATGGTTTTCGCGGGTTATGAGTGGAAGCTGCCCGCAAAGGTGTTCGACGACGGCAGATACTTCAGGCGCGTTTTCGACAACGAGGGCGCGTCCGTCTACGAGGTGCTCTGATGGATCGGCGCACCCTCATATTGCTCGCCGGCGCCCTTCTGCTAAGCGCGTACACCCACTCGATGATTTTCTCCGAGTGGCACATGCCCACGTACGGAAACACGATGATCCACGTCGCGAGCGCGCGGAATCTCGTGGAGCACGGCTACTACCCCCTTGAGAACGACTATTCATACGGCGGAGGGATACCGAACCTGTACGTTCCCGTTTACCGCTTCGCGCTGGCGGAAGCGGTTTTCCTGACAGGCGCGGACTACGACGCGATAAGCAGGCTTTTTGTAATGATGTTCGCCCTGCTCGTGCCGCTCGGGTTCTTCTTGCTGGCGAGGCAGGCGTTCGGCGAATGGGCCGGAATCGCGGCGGCATTTCTCGCCTCGCTGGTTCCCGAACTGCTTATATATACTGTGCGCCCGCTTCCGCAGGCAATGGGACTGGCGCTGCTGCCTGTTGCGTTCTATCTTATTTTGGCTGGAAAGCGCGGTCCCGCGATTGTTGCCGCGTTCGTAATATCGCTCGTTCATCAGGAAGCCGCGGTGTTCCTGGTGGGCGTGGCGGCGGCGTACTTCGGGCTCAAATTGCTGGAGGCGGCGCTGCGCTGGGGCGTCGACAAGAAAAGGTTCGCTCTCGACTCAAACGCGCTCACCGCGCTGCTGTGCGCCGTTGTCGGAACCGCCGCTTACTTTGCGTGGCACTTCTTCGTGATGGGCAGTTTCGACATCCTGTCGCTCGCGCAGTTCCAGCACCACGAGGGGAATCCTGTTGATTACGCGCTCCTGCTGACGAAGACGGGCAAGGTGGTGCTCGCGCTGTCCGTCGCGGGCGCGGTCGCCTGCGCGCAGACTGTTTACGAAAGGTGGAAGGAGCGGAAGATTGGCGCGGAACTGTTCGCCTTCGGCATTGCGCTCGCAGGGCTTGCCGCAATAAAGAATGACGTGTTCGGGATGCGCGTCTTCATGGACCGGTTCATCGTATTCCTGGACTTGGGGCTTATCCTGCTCGCGGCGTGCGGCTTGGTTGCGGCGCTGAAGCTGGCGATTGAACTCCAGAAAAG
>JAZDNL010000064.1:0-2293 GCA_043799765.1 Microcaldota archaeon
GGAAGCGGTGCAGGATTCAATTGTCACTTTCACTGGCGGTGTCGAGGAAGAAGTCTGGGGAATCGTGCTCTGCGTCTGCTGCTGGCACATCTGCTGGTAGCTCGCGGTGGCAGTAGTGCCGTACATCGACGAGCCGTATCCAGCTGAAACGTAAGAGCACAGCTGCGGGTTCTGGCAGATGTACGGGTACTGGCAGTACATCGACATTCCGGAAGAAGAGTAGGCGTTCGTTCCGGTTGTTCCGTAACCTGTTGTTCCGTATCCAGTGGTGCCATAACCGGTCGTGCCCGTGGAACCGTACAAGGACCACGGCGACTGGTACTGCGTGGAGCCGTAGCCCGAAGCGAGCGTCTGCGAATTTACGCTCGTGGGACAGTTCGAAGCAGTTCCGTAGGAAAGCGAACCGCTATAGCCCGAGCCAGAGGCGGAAACGCCCGTGCTGAGCCCCGTCTGCGAGTTCATCGTGCCGTATGCGTTGTAGTAGGACTGCGTCGAATAAGGCGAATACGACTGGTACACGCTGCTCGTGGGTGAATACGTGTTCCCCTGGTAGCCGTAGTAGGACTGCGGCGTGGTGCCGTAGTTCTGCTGGTACTGCTGGGTCGTGAGCGACGAGGTTACGGACGCATCGAAGCCCTCGACGCGGCATTCCTCGGGCGAGCTGTCGAGCGCAATCAGGAATCCCTGCGTGTCCGACGGCTTCGTGTTGCTAACCGCGAAGTCAATCTGCGAAGGCAGCGTCTGCGGTCCCGTTTCACACGAGAAGCACTTCATTCCGTTGGAGCAAGCAAGGGCGGGGATGTAGGCGCAGTCGCGCGCTATTGCTTCCGCGTCCGCAAGGCACGCGTACGGTTTCGCGCAAGGCGCGGGCGGCGGGCCCTGCACGCCGACGTGGACCGACACGGAAGCGGTTGCTTTCTGCTTTGGCGAAATTTTCGCGGTAAAGGTGATGACGCAGTTCGCGGTCGCGGTTGCGTCCTTCTTCACGTGCACCTCGACGGTTGTTTCGCTGTCGGGAGTGAGCGTGAACGACTGCGGCGACGTGTAGACTAGACCCGCCATGTCCGCGGCTGTTGCGTTCCCCGCCTCGTCGGTGCATGCAACGTCCGCTGAAACGGACGAGCGGACCGGCAGCAGCGTGTTGACTATCACCTGCTGCGTCATCGCGCGGGCGTCCGCGGAGGAGCCGGTTATTGCCAGCGTTTCGGGCTGGACCTGCACGAAGTCGCCTGCAAGCGAGGCAATCGCGCATTCCTCGTACGTCTGGAACGCGGGGTTCTGCACGCGCACGCCTATGGAGCCGATGGAGGCGGGCTGAATCTTCGCGACGTATTTTCCGTCCGCTCCGAGATTGCGTGCGTTCTCGCCTACGAGCGCGAGTTCCTCGCCGTTGAGCGGTGCGCCGTCGCAATCAAAGAACGTCACGGTCGCATCGGTTACTGGGGCGTCAATCTTGTCAAGAACGGTTACCTTGACGTTCTCGGGCAGGCCCGCCACAAGTTCCGTCGGGTTTATCAGAACCTTGAACGTGTTCGTGCCCGTGATTTTCGCGTATGACTGGAGCACCGCGGGCTCCACGCCGCTGTCGGCGAAGTTGATCGTGAATTGGAACGGCTCGTAATCGGACGCGCGGAGGCCGCGCAGCGTGATTACGCCGGAAGCGCGCTCTCCGGGTGCGACGGAAACCTGCGTGCTGCGCTCCTTCATCGTTGTTTCCGCAGCCATCGACGCCCCGCCGGCAACCTGCCACGTCACGATTTCAACGTTCGACCCTGTTGAAAGCGTAAGGCGGTTTGCCGTCGCATCAAGGGCAAGCACGTCGTAGTAGAGCTTGAACGTCTTCCCTATTTCGACTTCGGGCGCGTCGCGGTAAATCTTGCCGTCAACGTCGAAGTACAGGCGCACGCACACGCTGCCGGAGCAGAGCATCGGCTCCTTCGTAACTGCGATTTCGTTCTTCTCGGTTTTGGCGCCGCAGAAGTCGGCGTCGGAGAAGCCGGGCCGGGAAAGCAGGGCGTTGATGAGCGTGGAATCAAGAGGCACGACGAACGGCACGCCGCTCCTCACTCCGTGCATCCGTGAGAATATCTTCACGGAATCGTTGGATTTCGCCTCGGGGCTAACCGCGATTTTCAGCTCGATTTCCTTGGTGCCGACGAAGCCTTCGGGCAAAACGAATTGCACCCATTTCAGCAGCGAGGGCGTTTCGTTGCCGGACGGCGTGGACGCGCAGTCGGCAGCGTCGAAGGACGCGCCCGAGTATATCGTGTCGCTTATCGAGGAGTCGAACGAC
>JAZDNL010000067.1:0-2682 GCA_043799765.1 Microcaldota archaeon
CCATCACTTCCTCATTGATTATCTCGGCGCCGGCTGCTTCCGCGTGCTCCTTCATCTTCGCGGAAATCTCCATGCCCGTGCTGTGCGTGAATCCGGGGTAGTTGTCGATGTCCGTAGTCCAGTTCATGCTCCCGCCTGGAAGCGCGGTTTCGAAAATCGCCGTCTTCAGCGTCCTGCGGCCCGCATAGACGCCCGCGGCCAGCCCCGCAGGGCCTCCCCCTATGATGGCGAGCTCGTATTCCTTCATTTCATCGCCTTTCTCACGCGCTCCTGCGCGATTTCAACTGCGGCTTTGCGCGTGCCTTTTCCGGAGACTTGCGCCCTTTCAAGCACTATCCTCGTGTTGCGAGTTATCTTCTCCTTCACGATCTTGAACATCTGGTCGGGGGTGCCGTGTATCGTCTCGATGTACGAGGAAATTACCCCGCCGGCGTTCGCTATGATATCAGGTATGACCAGCGCCTTCTTTTCGAGTTCTGCCTCGATGTCTAGCGGAATTGGGATGTTCGCCGCTTCCGAGATTATTTTCGCGCGGATTTTGTCCTTGTTTCCCGCGTTTATCACGTCGGGGCGCGCTCCCGGAATCAGCACGTCGACGGGGAGCTCGAAAAGCGCTTCGCCGCTTTTCTTCTGCCCTCCTGCGAAGTCGACGACGCAGTTGCCATGGGTTTTCCAGTCAATGAGTGCGGCTACGTCCAGCCCCTTGTCATCGTAAATCGTGCCCTTCGAATCGGAAACCGCGACAATTCGGCAGCCGGCCTCGCTCAGGAATTTTGCGGTGAATGTTCCAACGTTTCCGAAGCCCTCGATTGCGATTGTCGCGCCGTTCGCCTTTATGCCCTTGAATTCCAGCGCGACGAGAGTTGCCTGCGCGACCCCCCAGCCCGTGCTTCCGAGCTCGTGCGGCAATCCGCCCATTTCAGCCGGCTTGCCAGTGCAGGAATCGTTGCCGAGCACCGTTGCCATAACCGCCATTTCCTTTTCCGTGACGTTCATGTCGGGGCCTGCGATGTAGTATTTCGGAATAAGCGGAGCGACGCCTCTCGAAAAGACGGTCATCGCGGTTTTCTTGTCGGTTTTCTTCGGGTCCGCGCATATTCCGGATTTCGCGCCTCCGAACGGGATTTCCGCGAGCGCGTTCTTCCACGTCATCGCGCGGGCGAGCCGCTTCACCTCGTCGACGGTTATGTCGGGCACCATGCGCACGCCGCCCTTTCCGGGGCCGAGCGCGGTGTTGTCGACTACGGTTACGCCCCATATCCCCGTCTTCTGGTCGTAAACCTTGAGTATTTTTTCAGGGCCCCATTCGTCGAATTCAGCCATGCGTAATCTCCTCCAGTGTGGTTTCAAGCTCGCGCCTCACGCCGAGCCTTGCGAAGTATTTCACGATGTTGGTGACGTCGCTCCTCAAAAACTCTTCCGCTTTGGGATGTTCTGTCAGCACCGCCTGCCCCCAGTCTATTATCACGGGCTCCTGCTTCCGCATTATGATGTTGAACGGGCTCAAATCCGCGTGCACGATGTCGGCTTCGCGGTACAGCTTCTTCACGTCCTTCAGAATTGCGTCGCATACCGCCGCTGGCTTCTCGACAATCACGTCCTCGAGCAGCGCGTAAGGAACGCCCTTCTCGCCGAGGAATTCCATGACGACGACGTTGTCGCGCATGGCGATGGGTTCGGGCGCGCTTATCTCCGCCGTGCAGCACGCCTGCAGGTTCGCGAACTCCTTGCGCGCCCAGAGCTGCACGAGGTCCCGCTTCCTTCTTACGGCTTTGAAGCGCGGGTCGCCTTCCACGTACGGCAGCATGTGATGGAACGACGACGTCTCGTACTTGTAAACCTTCACCGCGGCGTAGCCCGTTTTCGTTGTTGCCCTGAACACAATGGCTTCCTTGCCGCTGGCTATGGGGTAGTCCAGGCTCCTGAATATGCCCGCGTTCAGCATGCGCACTAGCACGGCGAGCGTCATCCTGTCGAATACGCGCCCCGCTATCTTGTTGATTTCGTGGAGCTGTTTGTCCTCGCGGAGCGGAAGCTTCCGCTTGGAAACCTTGTAAGCCATAAAGCCACCAGCTAGCAAATTTCCCCGCTTAGTTTAATAAAGGTGTCCCCGCTTACTGAAATCATGCCCAAGAAACCGCGGTTTTCCATAGTCACGCCGACGCTCAACGAGGAGAAAATCATCGGCGAGACCCTCAAGGCGCTGAAGCGCATGGCGCCTGACGCCGAGTATGTCGTCGCCGACGGCAGGAGCTCGGACAAGACGGAGCAGGTGGCGCTGAAGAACGGCGCGCACGTGGTGTTCGAGGGCAAGGGGTTCCGCTCAATAGGCGCGGGACGCAATGCAGGCGCCCGCGCTGCAAAGTCCGCTCTGCTAGTGTTCATCGACGCCGACACCGTCCCCGAGAAGGCGTTCTTCCCGCGCATGCTCAGGGAGTTCGAGGATCCCAGCGTCGTGGGCGTCGGGTGCAAAATCATGCCGGGCGAACTGACGCCGATGCGCGAGTTCATCTTCGAGATTCTCAACCTTTTCGTGAAAATCTCCGTGCGCGTCGGCAGGCCTTCAATTGCGGGCAACTGCGTCGCCTACCGCCGCGACGCCTTTTTCAAGATAAACGGCTTCGACGAGGAGATGCAGGCGTCCGAGGACCAGGATTTGTGCGTGCGCATATCCAAGCTCGG
>JAZDNL010000096.1:0-4644 GCA_043799765.1 Microcaldota archaeon
GTTCTGGGTCGGCATGTACATCCGCGATTCGTTTGTTAACGTCTCGTGGGCGTCGTACAACGGCACGATGCAGCGCGCGCACACCTTCATGAACGTCCAGGAATGGGTGCCGTCTGGCGGGACGTTCTTCGTGCGCGTTTCGTAGCCCGCCTGCTGCTTCGTGGCGCGCGTAATCTTCTCCTGAATCCAGTCAGCAGCGCGCACCAGCGCAACCAATCCGAGCGCGGCGAGCACAATCAGCCCAATGTCCAGGAAGACGATGAACCTGTCCATGAATACGCGGATTCCTAGCAAGTCGTTTTTTATCGCGAACAGCCCTACGGCTACGATGGCGAGCACGAGAAGTTCCGCGTCGCCGCGCTTTTCCCGCAAACCCCACGCTAGCCAGGCAAGCCCGATGACGGACAGCGCCAGAACCGTGCTGCCTGTTGTCGCCAGCAGGAGCGGGAAGTCAACGACATCCCCCTCGTGGTACGAGAACTGCACGAGCCCGAACACGCCCAAATTTCCCATCACGAAGAAGTGCCATGCCACGTACGTCAGCACTCCCGCAAGCGCGCAGTAAAGCGCGGTTTCCGCCTTTTCGTCAATTATAGGCGCGCGCCGGCTCAGGTACCCTTCCGCTGCCCTGAACGCGAAGAACGCTGCTGCCGCGCCGACGAAGAATGCGCCCACCTCCTGGTTTACGAGCACGATTACCAAGGAAGCGCACATCGCCTGCAAGCGCGTTCCTTTCAGCAAAAGGTAAAACGCTATGGGCAGCAATGCGAGCCCCAATCCCTGCGGAAGCGGCCGCGCGGTGTATGCGAGCATGTCCGGGACGAACGACGCGAGGAATGCCGCGGCGATGCCCTCCCAGTCGCCGAAAGCAGCCTGCGCAAGCAGGAAGAAGCCGAGCGGCAACAGCAGGGCAAACACGACGACGAACAGCCTGCTTATGACGTCGTAGTCCGCGCCTGTCAGGAAAACCGCCTCGGCCAGCGTGAAGCGGTATGCCGGGACATACAGGTTGGGCGCCCCTCCGCCGAAGGAATAGTCGTTCTCGAGCGGATAGTAGCCGTGCTCCACGAGATGGCGCGCGCTTGCGACGTGAATCATAGTGTTCCCGTAGGTGGGCATGTGCCACTCGGAGAAAACCATCGAGTGCGTGTAGACGCTGAGTGCGATTGCGGCGAGAAGGAGAAGCAGGACGCGCCTGTTCATCAGCAGATTACCTCGTATATCGCCACCCCGTCGTTCCCGAAAACGCGCCTGAAGCGCTGGGCGTCGTCAAAAACATCGGAGGGCCATATCCACTCGTCGTAGCCGGAAGAAATCTTCCGCTTCGGCACCCAGAGATATCTGGCGCCGTATTCCGTCATCATCGCGCACACGCTGTTGGCGTTGTCCGCCCCGTATATCCTGGGTTGTACGTCCCTCATCCGTCTGACGGCGCTCGGTACCACCGCCCAGTCGCCGCCGATTATCCCCTCGCGGAGCGCGTGCCCCATGAGCATTTCCCCGGCGACGAGGTCGGTTGCGAAAACCGTCCGTTCCGGCGTGTTCTCCCTCACCCAGGAAAGCGCGTCAACCTCGGCCTTCAGGATTACGGGGTCCATGTCCAGCTTCGCCCTTGACATCGCCTCGTTCACGTTAAGATAAGCAAGATACGCGACGCCGCAGAGCACGAGAATCGCGAGCACCCTCATGCAATTCATTAAAAAACCGCGGTTAAAAGCGGTTTCGCCGGCCTTCCGCAGTGGGATTTTAAAGGAGAGGACAGTAATGCCTCCATGCGCGGGGGAGTCTTTTTAGCGGCACTGATGATGGTTGTCATCGCGTTCGTAGTTGCAGAGCAGTCGTCGCCTTCGCCTTCTCTTGAGCCGAGCGCTTCGCCTTCATCCGGCATAGAGCCGACGCCTTCCCCCTCGTCTTCACCCAGTCCAGAAGCGTCGCCTTCGCCAACCGCTTCGCCGTCACCAACGCCCTCGCCAACCATGACGCCATCGCCGAGTCCTTCGCCCCTGCCGTCGTTCTCTCCCAGTCCTTCCCCGTCCCCGTCAGCCGAGGAAGAGGAACAGCCGCCAGCAGCGCCGGCAGTGGTTCAAATGTCGCCTCTTGTCGAGTATGCTCCAGAAAAAAAACCGGTTCTGCTCAAAAACTTCCCGAACATCGTCATGCAGGCGGGAAGCACAGCTGAACTCAACATGTCCGAGTACTTCAGGAATACGGTCAACGGCACGCTTGACATCGTCGCGGCGTACGACGCGGACAAATTTGCCGCGAAACTGGACGGCGACATCATCGAGATAACGCCGTACGACGGGTTCATCGGCAGCGATACCGTTGTGTTTTACGCGGGCAACGAATACAGGCAGATTGCGGGGAACAGGTTCACCGTGACAGTAGTCGGGCAGCTGGACGATGTGGGGATTGAGGGCAAGAATAATTTCGCAGCAGGCGAAAGGCCTGAGTTCAGCGTCCGGTTCAAGAACCGGCTTGCGTACGGCGGCGCGCCTTCGCCTGCCTCGTCCTCGAAAACCTCGTGGAGGAAAGAGAAGCGCGTCCTCTTGTTCGACATAGCCGAGCCGTCCAGGTTCAAGGCGGCATTCACGGCAACAGTTACCGACGACGACATCAGGGATTTCAAGCCAGGAGCACAGAGGTTCAGGGTTCAGGCTGAACAGGCAGGCACGCTGTTCGTCTCGGAGAAAAAGTTTTCATGGGGCGTGCTTGCGCTGAACCCCGACAAGAACTACTATTCGCAGGGCGAGCAGGCGTTCCTGAGCATAGGCGTGCTTGACGACTACGGAAGCCCTGTGTGCGATGCAACGCTGGAACTGCTGATAACCGACCCGAAGGGCAGCAGCACGGTTCTAAGCACCGCCAACGGCTTGATAATGAACGGCCCCGAATGCGGGAAACTCGGCACAATCACCGAGCCCGACTACTACGCCTACTACGCCGCCAATTCAACCGGCAACTACAAATTGCTCCTGACCGCGAAAACGCAGTCGGGCACGAGAACAATGGAGGACTCGTTCCAAGTGAAGGAAACGGACTTCGACGTCAGGAGAATCGGCCCGACCAGAATCTACCCGCAGGCGCTCCAGAAAATGCGACTGGAAATCACCGCGAGAAAGGAGTACGCCGGCAAAATCACCGAGCGCGTCCCGCTTTCGTTCGACATCGCGCCCACGCCCGGAATGGCCGCGAGGGAGGAGAAAGGCGCGAAAATACTGGAATGGAGCGTCTACCTGCAGCAGAACGGCTCGATTGCGCTGGAATACGAGTTCGACGCTCCTGATATTTCGCCCTACTTGTTCCTTTTGGGCCCGTTGGGCATAGGCTCGTGGAACGAATATCGGAGGTGGATGCTCGCGAACGACGCAACCTCTAATCTGATTCTTTTGTGGGACCAGGCAGCCGCACCATCGGGCTGGGAAGTCGTCAGCACGCTCAACGACAAGTACCTCTATGCTACCAACAACTACAGCACAACAGGAACCGGCTCCGCCACGCACACCCACACAAAAACCGCGGCGAACTCCGGCTCAGTCAGCGCCCAATCGAGGTCAGCTGCAGGCGCAGGATATGCCAGCAGCACGCACACGCACACCAACACCGTCACCATAGGCTCCGCAGACAACGTGCCGCAATACACGAATTTCACGCTGATACGCTCAACCAACGTGAACGGCATTCCCGCGACCCTGCCAGGGGGCGCAATCGCGTTCTTCAACACAACTGTTGCAACTCTTCCGACGAACTGGGTGTGGTACAGCGGGTACACCGGCAGGGCGAACGACACGCTCGTGCGTGCTGCTGCCGCGCCCAACCAGACGAACAGCAGCGGCGCAGCCACGCACTCGAACCCTGTTTCCTACAGCCTTGATTCTCCTGCTACCGGAGAGGTGGCTGTATCCAAAACCGGGGGAACGTTTGTTCTTCGCGCCCACTCGCACACGAATACCTCGACCGACGTCGCCACCAACACGACAACGCGCGTCCCGCCTTATAAGACGCTGATTCTCGGGTATCTCACGGTTGACGGCGACGCGCTGCCTGACGGCATGATAGGGTTTTTCAACGAAACACCTGGCACGAACTGGACCACGATTTCGGCAAGCGGGGAAGCCATGTACGAGAAATTCATCATGACGAACGCCACCTACGGCATAACCGGCGGCGCCGCCAGCCATTCGCATGCCGACATGACCGGAATGACGTCAACAGGGTGGGGAGGAGCCACCGCAGTAACAGGCACGACAACCGGTGCCGCCATTGGGACGCATTCCCATACCAGCGTTTCCATAACCGGATTCAGCACCGCGTCCAACTTCCCGCTCACCGCCTACGTGATTCTCGGCTACTACAATAAGCCGCCCGCCAACCTGAAAATCGCCGCGTTCAGGATTTACGAGGACAGCCACATGTCGCTGGGCGGGGGCATACTCAGGTGCAACATCACCTCGGCGTACGGAGAAAACATCACGAACACCGAATGCGACAACATAACGAACCACAACATTGAGCCGAACACCATGCATCGCGCGGAATTCCGGCTGTGCAACGACCAGAACGGCGGAAGCGCCGCGACGTTCGGCTTTTTCGACCACAACCTCACCACGAACGCGGCGTACCAGATAGGCGCGTTCTACAACG
>JAZDNL010000081.1:0-18027 GCA_043799765.1 Microcaldota archaeon
TCCTGCGGCCCGACGCGCATTCCCGCCTGCATGAGGTCGCGGCGGCAGTCGCGCAGGTTCTTCTCCGAAAAAAGCCGCGACGCGTCCGCTCCCGAGAATTTCCGCGCTATGTCCTCTATCAACCAGTCACCCGAACATGTACTTCTGCACGCTTTGCGTGAAACCCGAGAAGTCCTGCGCAGGAAGCCCCCTAAGGAAACGCTCGCGCTTCGCCATCTCTCCGGCAAGCGCCTTCCTAGCCATCCCGTAGTTCGCGGAAATCTTGTCCATGAGCGCGCACGACGCGAACGCCTTGGTTTTTTCCATTCCTTTTGCGCCAACCACGAACAGCGGCACCGCCTTTCCGTCGCTCACCTCGCTTATTTCGGTGACGCGCCTTACCTCGTTCTGCTTCTTCGTTTTGGCGTCATAAATGGAAATGCGGCGCTGGACTACCACCAGGTCGATTGCGTTCATGTCCTCGCGCCTTGCGCCGAGCGCCTGCATGCGCAGCAGCGCCTCGTCGCCGCTTCCGGCATGGAACGTGGCATAGGTGCCGCGCGCCTGCCCCGCGAGAAGCGAGTCGAACAGCGCGCCTGCTTCGGATGCGTCGCGCACCTCGCCGACTATGACGCGGTCGGGGCGCATGCGCAGCGTGTCCTTCACCAGGTCCTTCATCTGTATCCCAAGCTCCTCGTTCGCGATTATCTTCACCTGGTGCTTGTGCGGGATGTTGATTTCGGGCGTCTCTTCTGTTATTATGACGCGGTCCGTGAGCGGAATAAAAGAGAAAAGCGCGTTCAGAGTTGTTGTTTTTCCGCTGCCGGTTGTGCCAGCCACCAGCACGGAAACGTCTCCGTAAAGCGCCAGCCACAGGAAAGCCGCCGCCTCTGCCGAAAGCGTGCCGTTGTCGATAAGGTCGCGCGCGGTGAACGGCTTCTGCCTGAACTTGCGTATCGTCATCTCGATTCCGTTCAGCGTTACGGGCGCGACGCTCGCATGCAGCCGCGAACCGTCGGGCAGCACCGCGTTCAGCCGCGGGCTCTGGTAGGTGACGCGCCTTCCGAGAGAGCGCGCCATCTTGTTCACGACGTTCGTCGCGAATTCCTCGCTCGTTACCGAGCAGTTCGTCTCCAGCCAGCCCTTTCCGCGGCGAAAAACGTGGATCGGCTGCCCCACGCCAAGAACGGTGATTTCCTCGAGTTCGTCGTCGGCGAGCAGGAAATCAAAGACGCCGAACCCGCCGATGTTGCGCTCCGCTATTGAAATGATCTTGTCCGCGCTCTTCCTGTTTAGAAGAACGTTCTCGAAATCGCAGACATCCTTGAGCAGCCGCCGCAGTTCCTCGTCGAGCGATTCCTTGCTGTACTTCTTCGTGGTCTCCTTCGCCCTGTCCAGGAATTCCCGCGTGAGCAGAGAAAGCAGGCGCTCCTCGTCCTTGCTCATCGGCACCGGCTCCACGCGGTAGCCGCTTTTTTCGTCGCCTATCCTCCACCCTACGCCGTCCATGCCAGCGCATCGCCTTCCCGCAATCCTTTAGAAACCCCCACCGGCAGCTCCAACAAATAACCGAACGCCTTCCCCGGAAAAACCGCAATCCTCCACGGCGCGACATTCCTCTCAATGCCGACAACTTTTTTCCGCCTGTCCAGAAACACCGCGTCGAATCGCGGGCAGAAAAAAGAGTGGATGGCGTTCCTTTCCCTCGCCTCGCCGTCAAAAACAAAAAGCAGCGGCACCGCCTCGCGCCTGAACATCAGGCCGCGGAACTTTGAGAAAAAGCCGTCGCACAATTGCGCGCCGCATAAAACGCGGCCGCCCTTCCGCACCAACATGGAGCCATTACTGCGTCGGTATTAAAAGCATCCGCGGAATTGTTTTTTCATGCGCAGGCTCAGCCACGTCGCGATAATTCCCGACGGCAACCGAAGGTACGCGAAGCGCCGCAACATCCCGATTTCGGAATGGTACGCGCTCGGGTTCCGGAAGATGGAGGAGGTTGCCCGCTGGGCCGCGGCGCAGGGCGTTCGCGAGGTTTCGTTCTGGGCGCTCTCCACCGACAATTTCCGCAAGCGCGAGCGCGCGCAACTGAGCGTGCTTTTCTCGATGATGCGCCAGTACGCGCTCTCGGAACTTCGGGAGAACCGCTTCAACGAGGAGGGCGTGCGCGTGCGCTTCTTCGGACGGCTCGATTCCCTGCCGCGCGAACTGCGCGTAGCGCTCGCCGGCATTGAGCGCGAAACGTCGCACAACAAAAAGCGCTCAATCAACGTCCTCATCGTCTACGGCGGCCGTGACGAGCTTCTGAGGGCGGCGAAGGGCTGTGCCTGCGAAGGGAAATTCGACGAGAAGACGTTCGAAAGGCACCTTTACCTCGCCGATGCGCCCGACCTCGTCATCCGCACCGGCAACTCGCCGCGGCTCAGCGGCTTCATGCCGTGGCAGAGCGAGTACTCGGAAATTTACTTCTCGAAAAAGATGTGGCCCGAATTCACGAAGCGCGACTTCGACGCGGCGGTGCGCTTCTACCGCAAAATAGAGAAACGGGGCGGAAGCTGATGCGCGAATCGCACGTGCGAAAGCTCCGGAAGGATTTCGCGGACAGGAACATCGTTTCCCTGCGCGATTCCGCCGCGGACCTGGCGCGCGACTCGCTGCTTTTCGACGACTACGCGCTTCTTGATCTGTCGCTCCTGTCGTATTCGCTTTCGAAATTCCTCGAGAAGCCCTACATCCTGGAAAACAAGGCGTGGAAGAAATTCTCGGACAACGTGCTGGGCGATTTGGACAAGTGCACGGCGCTGCTCTCGAAGGGAAAGGAGGACGACGCCGATAAGCTCGTGCATCATCTCATAAAGAGCGCCGAGAGCCTGAGCGCGTCGCTCGGGCGTTTCGTATCAAGCACGATAGACAAGGCGCGGCTCAAAGCAGCAGCGCAGATGTACGCCCACGGCGCGTCGCTCGGCACGGCGGCGGAGCGCTGCGGCGTTGACAAGCGGATTCTCGGCGGATACGTCGGCAGCACGCACATCCCCGACAAGTATGAAACCCTTTCGGTAAAGGAACGCCTTGAAAACGCGAAGAAGATATTCGGCGGGAATTAAAAGCCGCAGCCCCCCTGTTATTTCGTGCCGCTTAAGCCCCTGGTTTCACTGGAGGATTTCAAAAACACCTATCGGGTGTGCGTGTACGAGCCCAGCTTGGACAAGGTGAACCACCTTCTTCCGCTGACCATGGACCATCGCTTGTTTCCGCAAGTGAACAGGCTCGTCGCGTTCACCCTGTTCAGCGGCTACATCGAGAAAGGATACCGCCCCTACGTGTCCGAGAAACCTGGGATGCTCGCTGACACGGAGCGCCTTTTCCGAGACGTTTTCGAGGACGCGGACTACGAACCGAGGACGATTTACCGAGGCAAGGGAAGCCAGCTCCGGCCGGCGGAAAGCGGACGGCCCTTCGGCAGGATTCTGAGCGTATTGGGCGTCCCCGTCGGCAAGCCGAAGTCCAGGGCGCAGTTGGAACTCCCGCCCTACATAATGGACGCGATCAAGCGCGCGAAAACAGACCCCCTGGCAATGCAAACGCTGCGCGATTTCTCCGCCGTTATGCTGAAGTTGCGCCTGAGGACGCGGCAGCCTCCGCGCACGACTGCGGCAGGCGTGGAAAAACGCTCCACATTCCACCTGCTGGAGCTGCCGGAGTCAACCAACAAGAAATCCGCCGAAAAATTCGCCAGGCAGGTGCTGAAACTGTTGAAAACGGTTTCAAAACGCGAAATGACGCTTCAAGTGCGCCTCTACCGGAACCGCTGGATGGCAATAATACGCTTCGTCGGTCCGCTTTCGCGGAGCGCGGACGGCAGGTACGTTTCTTCGCGGTAACCGTCGCTCAGTATCCGTGGGTGCTTTGCCTGCTCGTTCCGCCGCTTGCGTGGTGCCTGGGCGGACCGCGGCGGAAACCGCCGCTGCGCCCTCCGCTGCTGCCGCGATGAGGCGGGCGTCCGCCGCGCACTGGCGGCCGGTGCTCCCCTCCGTGCGGGGCGCGTCCGTGCCCCCCGAATCTTCCGTGAGGGCGCGGTGCCTCGTGATGCTCTTCAGGCGCCCTTCCCCTGACAGTGTAAGCGGCGATTTCGGATTCCTCCGCGGGGTAGCGCACGAGTTCGAATCCCGTCCTGTGCGCCATGCCCTCGAGTTCCTTCTGGTCGTACAGCGACGTGATTATCGTGATTGCCTTTCCTTCGCGCTCCGCCCTTCCGGTGCGTCCGATGCGGTGCGTGTACGCGCGATGGTCTTCCGGCAGGTTGTAGTTGATGACGTGCGTCACCTCGGGGATGTCCAAACCGCGCGCCGCGACGTTGGTCGCGACGAGCACGTGCAGTTTTCCCGCCTTGAAGTCCCCCATGATGCGCGTGCGCTGCGCCTGCGTCAGATCCCCGTGTATCCCCTCCGCCTTGAAGCCCGCGGAAGCGAGGCGGCGCGACAGCTTGTCGGCAGCGATGCGAGTTTTCGTGAAAATCATGGCGAGCGTCGGCTTTTCCTTGTCCAGGATGAAGCACAGCGCCTTCAGCTGCTCGCGCCAGTCTACTGAAACATAATACTGCTTGATGTTGGAAATCGAATCGTCGTCCGAGGAAAGCCTCACTATTTGCGGGTGGCGCATCTCCTTCGACGCGAGGTTCTCCACCTCGACGCTTATCGTCGCGGAAAAAAGCGCCGTCTGCTTCTCGCGCGGCGTGTGCGCCATGATCGCGTCCAGGTCCTCGACGAAACCCATCTCGAACATCTTGTCGGCTTCATCAAGCGCGACGAATCGCACGTGCGACAGATTCATAAGCTTCCTGTTGAGCAAATCAAGCACGCGCCCAGGCGTTCCAACTACGACCGCGGCGTGGCTGCAAGCGCGTCCCTGCGGTTCCAGGTCGACGCCTCCGTAAACCTCGGCAACCCGCGCCGCCATCGACGGCCGCATCCAGCGCAATTCCTGCGCAACCTGCATCGCCAGCTCGCGCACCGGCGCGAGAACCAGCGCCTGCACGTGCTTCTCTTCCGTAAGCGTGTCCATCAGCGGAACGCCGAACGCAAGCGTCTTCCCGCTCCCGGTCTTGCTCTGCGCGATTATATCCTCGCCCATGAGCAGGAGCGGAATCGCCTTCTCCTGAATCGGCATCGGCTCCACGAAACCCTTCGCGCGGACCGCGTCGGCTATCTCCTTGTTGAGTCCTATACTGTCAAAGAACATTCTCAAATCCCCCTATCGCACTAGAATCAGCTTTTCGCATAAAACTAGCCTTATGTAATTATCCTGCGGGGATATTATTAAACCCTGCGCCCTAAGGGGGGTGCATGAGAATTTTGGCGCTACTGGTTGCGGCGGTTCTGCTGCTGGGTTGCGTTTCGCAGCCGACGCCGAGCGCGACGCCGTCTGTTTCGGCGTCCGTAGCGCCTTCCACGGTGGTAAAAATGATTGCTGAAAACGGGGACACTGTCGCGGTTGATTACGTCGGCACGTTCGACAACGGAAGCGTCTTCGACACCTCGGTTAAAAGCGAGGCGCAGAGGGCTGGCTTGCCGCTGCGACCTTCGTACGAACCGCTTGAATTCACCGTGGGCGCGGGGCAGATGATTTCGGGCTTCGACGCCGCGGTTGTCGGCATGTCCGAGGGCGAGGAGAAGACGGTGCATCTTTCGCCGTCGGAGGCGTACGGCGAGCGCCGCGAGGACAGGATACTGACGCTGCCAGTGTCGCAGATTCCGGCAGACGCGAAGGTCGGCTCGGTGCTGACAACTGGCAGCGGCGCGCAGGGAACCGTCACGAAAATAGAAAACGGCAACGCCACGATTGACTTCAACTCGGCGATGGCGGGCAAGGCGCTGAACTTCCGAATAATCGTGAAAAAAATAACTAAAAAATAACGCAGCTTTTTCTCAGTCGCGGTACATTACCCACTTGACGAGCAGCGACGCGCCGATGAACGTTATCGCAAGCGGCAGCCACGGCAGGGCGACGTTCCACCAGCCCATCTCGGTTCCGAGCCAGCTCACGCCTATCAGTAGCAGGAACAGTCCGAAAATCAGCTTGCCCGTTCCCCGATGCCCGCAGCATCCCCTGCTTTTCCACTCTTCGCGCTCTTCCTTGTACTTCGCCAAGCAAACACCTCTGCATTCGTCAGTAAGCCGCGTTAATTAATGGTTTCGGCGAACGTGAGAAGCGCGCCATGAGCCGACTACCGCGAAACCATCATTAATTAAGTAATAGGGTATGAGTGTATATAGCCCGATGTGAACAAAAATGCCAAAAGCCGCCAATTATTCCGACGAGGAGATTCTGCTTGCGTTAATCTGGTCGATGCCTAAAAAACTGACCAAGGGCCAGCTCGGCCGCCTTTTGGGAATCAAATCCGCCGGGCAGAAGCACTGGCGCGAGCGATTGGAGAAGCTGGACAGGAAGAACCTGCTTTCGGTTGAAAAGCTGGACGCGGGGGACCTGTTCCACGGGTCGCCTATTCTCAAGTACCATCTTACCGAAGCGAATCTGGAGGCGATTTGGCGCCAATATTTCGTCCACTACGACGAGCGCCATGGCCTGGTCAACGATCCGTTTCTGACTCCGTTTTCCGCCGGAATATGGAATGTGACGAGCTCGCCCGAGTTTTCCAAGCTCGTAGGCTCGAAGTTCAACTATTATTTCCTTTGCGCCAAGAACGAAGCAAACCCTATAGATCCTTCAGAACGTATCAAGTCGTTAAGCAAGGAAAAAATTTGGAAAATCATGGACGCAGTGCTCTCGATCGGCTGGAAGACGGAAGCGTATCGGAGAAAACCGGCGCTTATGGAGACTTTGACCTCCGAGCAGAAAAAGACGTACCGCATCGTGACTTCGCTTTACGAAGGGCAAATCGCAGCGCATCCCGCCGACTACAAGAAGTTCACGGCGTTGTTCGAGAAGAGCTTCAAATACTACCTCTGACCCCGATCCGCGCCCCCGCCGTTTTTTTAGCCGTTTTCAGCGAAAGCCGGGCGCCAGAAACGCCTCGGCGCGATTCCCCCAACCGCAGCTTTATATATAACTATTAATATATTACTTTTGTAATAGATATGTTGCTTGTTAGCGCGTGTTGAGTTTTGGTTGGAGGGTTGGCGGAAATGGATAAACTGTATAAAATTCTATTCGGCTCGATCTTATTGGTTCTTTTTCTATCACAAGTAGTTAGCGCTGCAGGCCCAGCAGCAGTGAATCTCGGATCGTCTGGCAGTTTTGCGATTCTAGCAAAGTCGGGCATTTCAACCACTGGAACCACCTTGATTGTCGGAGATATCGGAGTGAGTCCAATCGACAGTACCAGCATCACCGGATTTGGGTTAATACTGGATTCATCAACTCAATTTGCAACATCATCTCTAGTGACTGGAAAAGCATATGCGGCCGACTATGCGCCTCCGACTCCGACTAAGATGACTACCGCTGTGAGCGACATGGAAACCGCGTATACTGACGCAGCTGGGCGGACGAACCCTACCGCTACCGAATTGGGCGCAGGAAATATTGGCGGGATGACACTCGCCTCAGGCCTTTACAAGTGGTCGACGGGACTTACCATACCGACCAGCGTCACTCTCTCGGGCGGCTCGAACGACGTTTGGATATTCCAGATAGCGCAAAATCTCGATGTGGGAGATGGCACTGTTGTTATCTTGAGCGGCGGCGCGCAGGCCCAGAACATCTTCTGGCAGGTTGCCGGTCAAGCGACTCTTGGAACCACCTCCGACGTCAAGGGAATTATACTGTCCCAAACCGCAATCGTGCTGAACACCGGAGCAAAACTGAACGGCAGAGCGCTGGCGCAGACCGCGGTTACGTTGGACGCTAACGCAGTGACGGCACCGACGGGATCGGGAGCACCCGCTCCAACGCCGTCGTCGACCGCAACGCCGACTCCGTCCGCGACTCCGACCACGACGCCAACGCCTACCGCAACACCAACCGGAACAACTCCCACACCGACACTGACGGGAACAACGTCTGCCCCCACGCCCAAGCCAACCGCAACGCCGAGACCATCCTTTACTCCAACCGCAACGATAACGCCCACAACGCCTGTTGGCGGATCAACGGCGCATGCGACGACAATTGGCGGAAGTAGTGGGTCGACAACTACGCCATCGCCCACAACCGCAAATACCTGGAGCAAACTTGCAGACCTAGGATCAGCAATACCGCAACAATTGAATGGGGTAAAAGAAAACGCGCTTATTGCCGCTGCAATAATTGTAATTTCGGCAGCCGGTTTGTACTATTATTTCAAAGTCATGAAAAAATAGGCGCGTAATAGGGCGTGATGAGTTTCGGTCAGTGGATTAGTTAAAACGAGTATCTGCAAAAATTCAGGTGCGGTTCCCCAATGCGTGGCTATATATACCTATTGAGATATTACATTAGTAATACGGAATATCATTCGTAATAGGGAATGAAAATGGATTTGCTGGCTGCCCTGATTGTAGTTTTCCTGGTGCTTTGGGTGCTAGGCGTATCTTTCGCTTCGTCAGTCGGGAGCCTGATTCATTTGCTCCTGGTGATCGTGGTCATTCTTGTCGTGGTCAGGCTCGTCAGGGGGCAGTCGCTGTAATCAGTTGAACGGGGTGGGTTGAAATGGATTTGTTTGGGGTTTTGGCTTTGACGGCAGGTTCGCTGGCGTTCGGGAGTTTGCTTTACTTTGTTTTGTTCACGTTCGCGCGGCAGTTCCTGACGAGTGATGGGGCAACCGCAGTAAGCAGTTTGAAAAAAGGGAGATGATTTGAAAAATGGGTAAGCACAACACAGCATCGGGAATTCTTGTTTTGGTCGTCATTTTGATGATCGCAATATCCACCGTTATGGTGGTATCGTACACTACCGGCGTTTTAACCTCGGCAGTGGCTTTCGCTTCAACGGACCAGATTGCCAAGTTTCAGGCTTGCGGAATGGCCGTTCCAGCCGAATTGTTCAAGCTCCAAGCTGACGTTCCGGGCCTCTTGCTTCCGGCAATTTACGTGGGCTTCCCCGGTTTGATGATAATCATCGCAATTCTGATGTTCATCGCCGGATACTACTATTGCAGCGGAAGGGAAGGGCACAGCAGCAGCGAATCCACTACCACTACCAGCAGCCCGAACAGGAAACACGGCAGATACGCTTCAGGCAGGCGCGTCGAGCAGACGCGCACGCAGAGGTCGTCCAGAAACGAGGGAACGTAAGTCCCCCTGGAACGAAGTTAGTCGATGAGGTGGGTATATGGCAAAGAAAAGCAGAGGCGGAAGAATGACCGCGGCTAAAAAGCGCGCCGCAGTCGGCAAGGGCGGAAAGGGCATGGTCAAGAACCGCCGAGCAGGCAAAAATATCATGAAGACTTAGGCAGGTCTGAGATCTAACCGGAAAGTTCCGGGTTAGAAACGAGCATAGGTGATGAAAAATGGAAATCAAGAAGACTATTCACGGCGTTGAAGACGCAAGCGTCCAGGCGGTCAGAATAACCGCCGGGGTAGTCGGCGAAGCAGCGAAAGTATCCGGAACTGCGGTCGGAACGGTAGGCCACAAAGGCGGCGCAATCGTCGGCACTGTTGTCCACGGGACGGCAAAGGCAGTGGGCGACACCAGCGACTATGTCGCCGACGGAGCGGACCTGACTGGTAGCGACGCCGGAAGAACGGTCGGAGCGATCGGCAAGGAAGGCGGCGCAATCGTCGGCACCGTCGTTCACGGGACGGCAAAGGCAGTGGGCGACACCAGCGACTACGTTGCCGCGGAAGTCGGAAAGGTAGGCAGCGACGCCGGGAGCGCAGTCGGCGGCTTCATCGGGAAGCCCAAGAAATAAAACGTAAACACGCAAGAGGCAAGATCGGGGGTAATGGTTTCATGGCAATATACTTTGAAATTGGAGCGGTTCTCGCCGCATTATTCCTGGTCTACCTGCTTGTGAAATTCCTCTTCAATCCGCTGCACATCATCGCCAACTCAATCGTAGGCATAGTTATATTCTTCGTAATGAACTCGGTTTTCAACACAGGCATCCCGATATCGCTCCTGTCCGTAGGAGTGGTGGCGATAGGCGGGATACTAGGGGTAATACTAGTGTTTTTGCTCCACGTGACTGGCCTGGGCTTCTAAGCGAGATTCAGGGCAGGAAGTCATGCGGCCTTGCTTTCTTTCTTGGGAAGAAAGAAAGCGATGGCTCCGCAAAGAAAGAAGCGTTTAGGGGGAGGGGAATCCGGAGGACCTTGAAACTGAAGGGGAGGGCGCTCCCGCCCCTGCGGTTCAGGGCAGGAAGTCCTGCGCCCCGATTTTGTCTGGAAGATAAGTCTTCGAAATGTACTGCAGGCTCTTGCTGGAGAGCGCCTGGATTTCCGCCTTGATCTTCTTGTCCAGGAACTTGTTTATCTCCGCCTGCCACTCGCGCGACTTGAACCAGTCGTACTCCTTGAGCTCCTGCGCGCGCTTTATGTCCACTTCTTTTGCTTTAATCGTGACGTTGCGCAGGTCGTAGCGCTCGATGTCCGAGATGCTCATGCCGAGGAATTTCATCGCGGGGCACCCGAGGCGGTCGCTTTCATGGGCGAGCGCCATGGAGCCGTACTTCATGGTTGAATAGATGTACCACCCGTACGGGTCGGCGTCGGTGAGGCAGTAAATCGGCATCTTCAGCTCGGTGCTGATGCGCTGTATCAATCGGCGCGCGCCGCGCGCAGCCTGCCCCGCCGTCGTGATCAGAATGCACTTGTTCTTCTTCCAGTACTCGTCCTCGTTAAGGCGGTCGAATATTGCGTTCTTCTCGGCCACGAGGACGTACTCGGCGCCCACGTCCGTGAATTCGACCTGTTCCACGATCGAAGGCACCGCCCATCCGCCGGAACCCATGTGCCCCAAGTCGATTTTGTCCACCTTGTTGCGCACGCGGTCGGAAACCACCATGTCCCCAGCCATTCTTCCCTTGGGTTCGGCGCGCAGGTGCAAACGCTCGCGGAAGGTGTCGAGCGAAACCTCCAAGTCGACGATCGCGGAATTGCTCTCCTCCTGCTCCTCGATTGTATTTTCGTCGCGCGAACCCTTGAGGGTGTGCTTCTTCGCGTAATACAAGTCTCGGAGCGTCGCCGTGAGGTTGTTCTCGAGCAAATCCTTCTTCACGTACGACGACACAAGCATGGTCTGCATGAAGCGGCGCGCGTGCGCCACGTTGAACAGGTAACGCTTGGCAACTTTGTCGCCCAGCACTATTTTCTTGCCCTTCTCGTCGAAGAACACGTTCGAGGAGCCGCGGATGGGGATGTCCAGATGGAGGTTCTCCTTCGCGTCCGCCTGCTTGAGGAGCCTCTCCGCCATTACGTCGATTTTTTTGAGCGTCTCCTCGCGGGTTTCGGTTTTCGCCATCTCAGCTTTCCTCCTCGATTTCCTTCTCCGCTTCCTTCTCCACCTTGTCGAGTTCGGCGTCGGCTTCAGCGTCCTCGGCTTCGGCGAGCGCGGTGCGTTCCTCCGCTATCTTCCGCAGCTTCTGCACGATTACCGCCTTGTCCTTGCCCGTGATGTCGTGGAGGCATTCGGCGACCTCCTCGATGTATTTGAAGAATATCTGCCTGCGCTTCTCCTCGTCCTCCGCTTTCTGCATCCCGTGGATGTGCATCGCGATTTCGCGCGCGCATTCCATCAGCGCCATGCGGATTTCGGAGACGATTTCCTCTTCCGCGGAAACCGCCAGCTTGCCCGCGCCCGTGTACGGCACGTAAACGCTTACGAAGTTGATGAAAACCGCCACCGGTTGTTCTTCGATGTTCTTGAGCTCGTATCGGTTCCAGTCCGTGTTCTTCACGGCTTCGGTTATGGCGCAATTGCCGCTGTCGAAAAGCAGAGGCACTCGGTTCGCGAAGCGCATGATTTCGCCCTCTGTTGAGCCGTCCTCCTTCTTTCCTGCTTTCCCGCCGTAGGCGATCGCGGCTTCCACCATGAACGGGATACCCCCGCGGAAAACCTTCGGCTTGCGCTCCACCACCTTCATGTGTTCGGGTGCGAGCAGGTTCTTCAGCGACTTCCTTATCTGCTCCTCGCCTATGGGCTGGAGCGTGTCCATGTCTGGGTTGTAGAATTTCACCTTCTGAAACGAGTGCACCAAAGCCTCCGCCTGCAGCCACTGCAGCGTCTTCGGGTGCTTGTCGAAATCGATTACGAGTTCCTCCTTCTTTTTCTTCTCCCAGTTCTCGCCGTTTATGATGTCCGCGAGCTCCCTCACCTTGTCGTCCGTAACCTTCGTGAGCTCGTTCGTAAGGAAGGAGGAGATTTTGCGCGCTTCGGTGACGCCCGCCATGTCCATCAAATCGCTCGTCGTCAGGCCAAGGGGATGGGGCTTCGCGGGTTTCGGCTTCTTTGGCAGGTCCTTGCTAGCGCGCGGGAAAACCGTTATTTCCTTGCTGGGCTCTATGAACGTTATTTGCGCGTGCGGGTTCGCGAGCGCCGTGCGGCGCAGGTATTCGTAAACGCCGTATTCCGAGCGGTCATACGCAACCTCGGAGAATTCGGCCTCGACGCGCAACCCCTTGAAGCTCCCGGAATACTCCTTCGCGTTCACTATCGCCGGCTCGTTGCGCTTGACGTCGATTGAGACGTCGCACTCGTAAACCTTGTAGTCGCCTGTGCTCGTCTTGACGTGAGTGGGCTTTCCGGTCGTAATCTGAGCGAATAGCGTTGCGTACGACGCGCCGATTCCCTGCTGCCCTCTTTTCTGCATGCGCTGGTTGAACTTCGTGCCCGCGAGGAGCTTTCCGATTGCGGCGCCAACCTTGCTTTTGGGTATGCCGCTTCCGTTGTCCTGCACTGCGACGCGCAGGTGCCCGACTGCCCATTCCGCAGACACGGGCGTTTCCTTGCCGGGCGCGGCGCTCTTGAAAATGAGCATTTTCACGCTTGAGCCGCCTTTGCGCTCGTACTTGATAACGTAGTCCTCGCCGCGCTTCTTTTCGGAGCCGCCCACGAAGATGCGCAGCGTAGCCGCTTTCCCGATTTCCTCGGAAATCTCGAACGCCTTCTTTTCGCCGTCGCCTATGCCGAGTTCCGTGTGCCTAGGCTTCGCGGTGAGCGCCTCCACTTCCACGGTAATCTCGGGAAGCACGCGCGAATCTTCGCACGCATCTAGCGAGTTCGTCACGTATTCGTGGACAATAGTCGTAAGGCTCCGGACGTCGCCGGAATACCCGAGCATCTGCCTGTTCTTCTTGAAGAATTCCGCTATCGAATACTCCTTGAACGCCTTCTCGAGGTCCGCGCCTGTCACGGCTTTCGGTTCAACAGGTGTCGCAGCAGCCATTTTACAATCCCTTTCTCTTGTTTTGGAGCAGGCGAAGCACAGTGTTGTGCTCCGAGCCCTCCAGAATCTTCATTATCGCTTCCTTTAGGTTCTTCAGCTCGTCGAACCTCCCGATTACCACAATGTGCTCGTCGCCGACCGCGAGCCACGCGCCGCTCAGTTCCTCGAGCTTCTTCTTCATCCTTCCGTCGGTCCCTATTACCCTGCCTTCGTAGCGCTCTATCTTGCGCTTGGAACCGTACAGCCGTCCGAGGTCAATGACTTCGAGGAAGAAGTCGTCGCCGAGCAGCTTCTTCGCGATTTTCGGCTCGAACCCGAGGCAGACGGCGGTCACAACCTGCTCCGCAATCCACTCCGTCCCGCCCTCTCCTTCTAGCGTAACGGTTTCGCCGTCCAACGTCGCGGAAACCCCCGCTTCCTTGCCGATGTCCTTCAGCAGCGCGCCGTCGTTCTTCTTGAACAATGTTAGGCGCTTCGGAGGCACCGCCACTAATCTCATGACTAATCTCCCTCTAAATTAACTTTTTACGACGGGGCTGAACGCTTACGAATTACCCCGTAATCTTTTATATACCTACCGCCGCCTATGCTATGTTATGCCCAAAAAACTCACGCAAAACGAGAAGATAGACGCGATTTACGAGCGCCTGAACGGGCTCGCGGACTTCGACGAGAAGACCGAGAAAATAGTCGAGGAGAAAGTTTTTGAGCTTCGCGCGCTCGCCTATCTGACGCTTGTCGTCGCCGCGGTTCTGCTGTTCCTGGCGCTGGGCGTGATACTGAAGAATATAGGATTCTGATTATTCGCCGGCAACTCTGAGCAGCAGCCGCGCGCCCATGACTTCCATGTACTGGATTTCCCTGCCCGACTCCACTTCCGGAAGCATCTCCTCGGGAACCTCCACCTCGAACGTCTCGAAGGAAGCCATGTCCATCAGCTGCGCGGTCGTCCCCGAAACGGAAACCACCTGGGCGCGTTTGCGGATTACGATCGGAACCTCGACGTCAGCGTCGGTGGACTTCATGAGCGAATGCCTGATGTTGTCGAACAGGCCGATTGCCTCGACGCGCATTTTTGCGGCGCCGTGCTTGCCAGGCTTGCTCTTGTCCATGGAAACGACGCGGCACGGCACGTCGTCTACGATTACGTATTTCCCTACCTTCAACTCATTCATCTGCGCGAAAACCCTGTCACCGGACATGAAGCATCACCTTGTCGTATTTTAAGCGCACTCTAATTAAATGCTTTCTATGCTCGTCGACTGCCACGCGCACCTTGAGCACAGGGATTTCGAGGGCGAGTTGGACGCAGTAGTCGGAAGGATGCGCGCAGCGGGAGTAGTCGCGGTAAATACCGGCGCTAATCTGGAAGCTAACAAACGGGCGTTAGCCATTACTTCCCGTTTCCCGGATTTGCTGAAGACGGCGCTTGGACTCAGCCCGCACGACGCGAACCGCGAGAACCTCAAGGAAAACATCGCGTTCATCAGGAAAAATGCCGGCAGGATATGCGCGGTTGGGGAAATAGGGCTGGACTTTCATTATTTCAAGAAGGAAGACGAGCGGGAAAGGCAACGCGCTGCATTCATTGCTCAGCTCGACTTGGCGGAGGAACTGAACCTTCCTGTCGTCGTGCACACGCGCGAGGCTGAAGAAGAAGTGATTTCGCTGCTCGCCGAGAGGCGGCAGTCGGACGCCGTGCTCCACTGCTTCATGCTTCCTTCGCTTCTGGAAGCCGCGATGGCGGCGGGCTGCTTCGTTTCGCTGCCAACACTTAAAAACAAGGCGCGAGTTAGCATAATCGGGAGCGTGCCGGAAGGGCGCGTCCTGTGCGAGACGGATTCGCCGTATCTCTGGCGCGGAGAACGGAACGAGCCGCGGAACGTCGCGGAGGTTTACGGGGAGATGGAGCGGATTCGCGGCGCAGGTTTCGCCCAAAAGGCGGTTCAAACCGCGCAGAAGCTGTTCGGGTGGTAGGCTATGGTTCTCGAAAAACTGAAGGACATGCTGAAGGGCAGGAAGGAGCGCAATATCGCCTGCTTCGTCGACGGCCCGAACATCCTGCGCAAGGAGTTCAACGTCGACTTGGACAAGGTGAAGAAGAAGCTCCAGAAGCACGGCGCCCTCAAGATTTCGCGCGTCTTTCTGGACCAGTACGCGTCGGACAAGCTCATAGAGGCGGTGACGAATCAGGGTTTCGACGTCGTAATCGTCCCGAGCGACGTGGACGTCGCTCTTGCGGTGGACGCGGTGCAGGTGATGTTCAATCCGAACATCGATAGCATCGCCGTAGTCTCCCGCGATTCCGACTTCAAGCCCCTTCTGGCAAAGGCGAAGGAACTCGGAAAATTCACGATAGTCGTGGGCGCGGAACCCGACTTCAGCGCGGCGCTGCGCAACACTGCGGATCTCGTAATCGACCTGCGCGAGTGAGCACATGAAGCTTTCAACTGAAGGAAAACCGTTCCGCATCGGGCTGGATTTGGCATCCACGAACGTGCCGTCGCTCGTAGATGAGCTTCGCTCCAAGAAATTCACGGGCTACCTCGCCCTGTGCATGAAGGGCGGCGGGATAGAGGAGGCGCAGGCGCTTTTCGACGCCGGGAAAATCGTCGCCTGCACCTACGAATATTACAAGTACGAGATAACCATCGAGGGCGAACCCGCATTCAGGCGCTTCATGAACGCGTGCGCCGCGAAGTACGGCGTGATTGACGTCTATTCCCTCGACGAGGACTCCCTGCATCTCGCTCTGATTGCGAACGAGCGTGCGGTCTTCCTCGCCGGCGACAAGCCGTTGCAAATTCCCAGGGAGTGCTCGCCGGCGCTCGAGGAGGAGGCTAAGGCGCTCATGGAAGCGCAGCGCGAGGATTTGCTAAAGAAATATAAGCTCGCGAACCTTAAACAGGTGCAGAAATGAGAAGCATCGTTTTCGCATCGGGGAAAGGCGGAGTGGGCAAGAGCACGGTTACGCTTAATCTCGGGCTCACGCTCGCGGCTGCGGGCAAGCGCGTCGTAGTCGTAGACGCCGATCTGGAGATGGCGAACATCGGCATACTTTTGGGCATCGACGCCACGCCCATCTCGCTCCACAACGTGCTTTCGGGGGAGAATGAGATGCAGGACGCCGTCTACGCGGGCCCTAACAACATGCGCTACGTGCCCGCGTCGCTTTCCCCAGAGAAGATGGACCGCCTGGACTTGGACAAGCTTCCGCAGGCGATCAAGAAGCTGGAGGACTCCAGCGATTTCGTGCTCATCGACTGCCCGCCCGGATTGGGGACGAGCGCAACGGCGGCGATAAAGTCCGCGAAGGAAATAGTAATCGTCTCGACGCCCGAGCCGTCCGCCCTGGCGGACGCGCTGAAGGTGCGCGCGCTCGCCGAGAGGCACGGCGTGAAAATCGTGGGAGTCGTGCTTAACATGGTGCTCGGCGACCGTTCCGAGATAAAAAAAGAGGATTTCGAGACGGTGATGGAGGTTCCGGTAATCGGGATTCTTCCGGAGGACGTCGAGGTGAGGCGTTCCGCCGCGCTACAGGTGCCCGTAATCATACGCGCGCCCGGAAGCAATTTCTCGCGTTCGATGCGCCTGCTTGCGTCGCGGCTCAGCGGCGAGAAGCTCGCAATTCAGGAAACAAAAGTTAAAAAGGGACTGCTGTCTTCATTAATGGAGTTTTTCGGCCGCATATTCGGCCGTAAATGAGGTGGGATTTTTTGGCAGAGAAGCGACCATTCGACGTATTGAACAACGCCCTCAATACGAACGTTCTCGTTAAGCTGAAGGGCGATGTGGAAGTGCGCGGCAAGCTGTCGAGTTTCGACGTGCACATGAATCTCGTGATAGAGGACGGCGAGGAGCTGAGGGACGGCGAGATGAAGCGCAAGCTGGGCACGGTCCTGCTTCGCGGCGACACCGTCGTGTTCGTCTCCCCCGCCGGCGTGTGAGGTGCATTGGATGAAAAGAATTCTGCTGCTAGCGGTTCTGCTGTCCGCCCCGCTGTTCGCGCTTTCGGCTTCGGAGCACGAGGCGCTGCTCGTTGAGAAAACGCGCGTCGCGACTGTTTCGTTCTTCAATCTCACCGTGCCGCTGACGTTCGAGAAGCTCGCAAACTTCGGGGAGCCGACGCAGTATATCGCCGTTTACAGGCCTTCGGCAGGCGGGTACGACATAACCGTCACGGTGAACCGCGAGCCTTCCAACTACTACGAGCTCGCCAACAGCTTCACCGTTAACGGCTTCACGGTCAAAACCACCTCGGGCACGGGGTACGGAACCCCGACCAAGGGGCTGTTCTATTGCAAGAACCCGTCCGATGCCTTCACCAACTATCCCGTCTATTTCGACATTCCAATACCCGCGTTCAACGTCACGGATCTCTCTCGCGCGCTGACGCAGGCGTGCCTCGACTACCGAGCCGCCGCGGCCGCTTCGCCGGCTCCGTCTCCAACTGCGACGCCGCAGCCGACCGCGAGCATGCCCAACCCCGCGTCCGTGAACTGTGAGGACAAGAACGGAACGCTTGAGATACGCGACGAAACCGGCGGACAGGTAGGCTACTGCCACCTAGCCGACGGAACGGTGTGCGAGGAATGGGCGTACTACCGCAACGAATGCCCCGCGACGCCGACACCCACGCCGACTGCGGTGCCTACTGTTGCGCCAACTGTTGCGCCGACCATAGCGCCTACTGCGACGCCTGCCGCCGTGCCTTCGCCTATGATCGA
>JAZDNL010000087.1:0-6180 GCA_043799765.1 Microcaldota archaeon
CACACCTCCTTCAGCGCCGCGGCGGCGGGAATGAACCCCGACATCAAGCTGGACGTGAACCGCGACGTGACGGACAAGAGCCGGTGCACGGGCACAATCGAGAATTTCCGCGACTATTTCCGCGACCGCTTCGCGCGTTACAGGCGGCTTTTCCACGAGCGCCAGACGCAGATTCCGATTCAGCCCATAGGTCGCGTGCGCACCGCTTTGGACCAGCAGACGTCGCGCACCCTGGGCATGGTGGCGGACATACGCGGCACGCGCAAGGGCGATTTGCTCATCGAGATAGAGGACGAGGAGGACCGCCTGCCCTGCTTCGTCGGCGCGCGCGAAAAAGCGCTGTTCGAGAAGGCGCACGAGGTCCTTCTCGACGAAGTCGTCTGCTTCGAGGGCAGGATGTACAACTCGCTGTTCATCGTCAAGGACGTGCAATGGCCCGACATTCCCTTTCGGCAGAAGCGCGTCGCCGATACCGACGCATCCGTCGCCCTGCTCAGCGATTTGCACGTCGGCAGCAAGTATTTCCTGCAGGATAATTTCGAGCGCTTCATCCGCTTCCTGAACGGAGACACCGACGACAAGGAACTCGCCGGGAACATCAAGTACCTAATCATCGCGGGCGACATCGTCGACGGCATAGGCGTTTATCCGTCGCAGGAGAAGCAGCTCGTCACCAAGGACATCTACGAGCAGTACAAGCTTTTCGGAGAGCTAGCGAAGAAGATTCCCGATTACATCGAGGTGGTGATTTCCCCCGGAAACCACGACGCGGTGCGCACCGCCGAGCCGCAGCCGCGGCTGCCCGCCGAATTCACGCAGGACTTGGAGGCATACCCGAACATGCACTTCGTCGGCAACCCGGCGTGGATAGAGATTCACGGCGTGAAATTCCTCATATACCACGGCACGTCGCTCGACACGCTGATTCCCGCGCTTCCGTCGCTCAGCGCGGGCTACGAATTTCCCGAAAAGGTCGGAATCGAGATGCTGAGGCACCGCCATCTGGCGCCGCTTTACGGCGAGAAGCCTCTCGTGCCGGAAAAACGCGATTATATGATGATAGAGGAGGCGCCCGACGTGTTCCACTTCGGGCACGTGCACAAGAATGGGTACGCCGACTACCGCGGCACGAGCGTGATAAACTCGGGCACGTGGCAGTCGCGCACGGATTACCAAGTGCGGTTGGGACACCACCCGTCGCCGTGCCTGCTGCCGATTTACTCCCTCAGAAGCGGCACGACTAAAGTCCTGAATTTCAGTTAGACGTCGAGAAGCACGCGCGCCGTCCATTTCCCGTCCTTTTCAATAACGCGCGACTCGTGCAGCGTCACCGCCTTAACAGATGTGCGCCCGAGCTTCGGCGTCATGGCTGTGCCTTCGGCAACGCCTTCGATAAAAAACAAGTCGCCCTTCTTGCCGAATTTTTTTATCTTGAACTTCGCGAAAAACAGTTCGTGCACGTCGCTTTGCGTCAGCAAATCCGAAAGCGTGAAAACCAGCAGCTCGTCGAGCTTCTTCGCGGTTTGTTTTACGGTTACCTTCTTGGTCGCCTTGATTTTGCGCACGTCCGCTATTGTCTCGAACAGCCCTTCCGCGGCTTCCTCGAGCGTTTTCTCGAACGACGCTCCGCTCGCCTCGAACAAAACGTCCGCCTTGTGCTCAAGATACCGGAGCATGAGTTGCTTTCGGAGGCGCTATTTATTGCCTTTGCGGAGAACGAGCTGGAGAATTGCGAGCAGTGCGTTGCTCAGGACGGTGTAAACTACCGGGCCTGCGACAACAGCGATTCCGAACGTAGACGCGAGCGTGACTCCGAGAGCCACATTCTTCAGCGACGAGGTTACGCCGAGGGTTATGCTTTCCTCGCGGTCCTTTCCGTAAAGCCAGCCGATTGCGAAAGGCACGGCGCAGAACATGAGTGCGGGAATTGCGAGCCAGAGCACCATGCCGCTGTTGGCGAACAGGAAAGCCGAACTCGGCGCAATCCCGCCCCAAATCGCGAGCGTTATTATTATCGTGTTGATGCCGTGCCCGTGCTTCAGCAGCGGCTTTTCAATAGCCGGAAGGCGCACGACGACCAGCTTTGCAATTAGGAACGGCAGGACTACTGCGAGCGCGATTGTCTGCGCGATGCTCCATGAATTCACGGAAACGCTCGCGCCCGCGAAAACCGCGACGAGCAGCGGCGTGACGGCGACGCTGAGCAGGTTGGAAAGCGTGGTCAGCGGGAGAGCGAGTGCGGCGCTGCCGCCGAACAGTTCCGAGAGGAAAGTCACGGATATCGCCGAGGGCGTCACCGCGATTATGACGAGCCCAAGGAACACGTCGCTCGGAAAGAAGCCGCTGAACAGGTACGCCGTTGCGCCGACGAGGACGAACTGCACGAAAAGCACGAACAGCGTGGTGCGCCAATCCTTCGCGCACCGCTTCAGCTCTCCGACGTTTATGGACAGGCTGCTGATGAGCATCAGCGCCGCTAGAAGCGGGAGCACGAACGGCTTGATCAGCGTGCCCGGACCCGGCAGGAACAGGCCGAGGGCTATGCCGAGAAGCATGAACAGCCAGAAGTAGCGCCCGACGTCCATTTCATTTGCTCCTATTCGTCCAGCCGCCCCAGTGGATTTTCATCGTTTTGGACCCGACCTCTCCCACGTAGCGTCTTCCCGAGGGCGTCCATTTGTCATTGTCGAAGAAGCCCGTCTCTTCGACGTGCCCCTGATTGTATTCGTAAGCGGTTAACGCCATCTTCTGGTATTCCGGGAGCTTGTCGAACGAGCCCTTGCCGCGCTTCCGGTCCCAGCCCTGCCTTGCGTTCGCTATGCCGTCTATCAGCAGCCGTTTCAGGGCCGCCTTCGCGTTTTCGTCCCAATCGTAGTAGTCTACGCCGCCTTTCTTCCCCTTCTTCTTTTGGTTCGTGAGGTACCAATCATTCATCCCGAAGCCAAGGTCGACACTTCCGTTGCTGAGGTTCACGCTGGCGCCGCGCATCGCGAATTCACCGCGCACCTTCGGGTCCTTCAGCGCTTGCCCTATTTCCTTTTTTGTCAGTTCGGGTATCCTCTCGTTCGGAATCGGGTAGCTGTGTTCCTGCTTCATCATTGCCGCCGCGAAAGGCTTCCATTCGGGAGGGAGTCCGGCAATTGTCACGCTCTTTTCGATGAGCTTGGAGTAGGGGTGGCTTTCGAAGACGTCGTACTTGTATTCGAAGCTCGGCGGGGCGTAAACGAGCCGCGGGACGCTCCGCGTATGCTCGGCGGTTTTCTCAATCGGTACGGGTCGGGGTTCGGACACGTGCGGCATTCCGGAATTAAGCGTCATGGCGATGCCGAGCTTTGCAAGCGTGATTAGGACACCGGTGCCCGCGCCGATAAGCACCCTCTTTCCGATTCCCTTCTTCTTGGGCGGCTTGCTTTTGAACTGCCTGTACATTGGCATGGAAGAATGATGCCGCGAAACCTATTTATTATGCGCGGGGGAAAAGCGTTCGGTTGAAATGTTGCCAAAAATGGATCCAAGGCAGATGGCGAAGCTGATGTCGCAGATGGGCATCAAGAACGAGAGCGTCGAGGCGACCCGCGTAATCATCGAGAAAGCTGACGGTTCGAAAATCGTCGTAGAACCCGCTTCCGTAACCGCGATAGACATGCAGGGGCAGAAAAGCTTCCAAGTGGCGGGCGCAGTGCGGGAAGAAAAGGGCGAGGAGAAAACGGAAGAAACGGACGCCGACCTCGTAATGCGCGAGTGCGGCTGCTCGCGAGAGGACGCCGAAAAGGCGCTCGCCGGAACCAACGGCGACTTGGCCGAAGCCATCCTGAAACTCAAAAAAGAGTGAAAGGTAAAAACAAACAAAAAAGCTATCGAAGATTATCTCTTCTTTTTCTTCGCCGTCTTCTTCTTGGTTGCCTTCTTCTTGGTCTTGCAACCGCAGCAACTGCAGCTCATTTTTTCACCCCCGTTTCGTTAACGAGTACCATTTCGGAGTTTTTATGTCTGTCGCTTATTTGCGCAGCACCGCGAGCGCGCCCTTTTCAGTGGTGGTGTTCAGGACGGGGCCCGCTCCGAGTTCTATCGCGCCCCACGTAGGCTTGCGCGGGTAAATCTCGGCGTGCACGTGGAAATCCAAGCCGCGGGGCGCCGAATGTATCGCTATATTATACGATTCCTCGAAGGAGGAGATGCGCCTGACGCATTCCTGGAGCATCAGCATGAACGACTGCGCCTCGTCGTCGTCGAAATCACGGATGGAGCGCTTGTGCCGCTTCGCAATAACCCACGTTTCGCACGGGAATCTCGCGAAGGAAGGGCAGAGCGCCATGAAATCCTTGCTTTCGAGAAGAGCATTTTTGCGCTCCTCCTTCATGAGCTTGCAGAACGCGCAGTGCCCCGGCTTGCTTTTCACCGCCTCCTTCGCAATCATTTCGGGCACGAACGGCCACGACGTCACCTGCGAGTGCTCGTGCCCGATGCTCGCGCCGCTCTTTGGTCCGTGGTTCTTGAATATGAACACGCACTTGACGTCCTTGCGGCGGCGCAGCACGTCGTAGCGCTCGCGGTACGTTTCCCACAGGAGCATCAGCTGTTCGTCGGAATAGTCCTGGAACTGTTCGGCGTGCCTCGGCGTTTCCACGATGACTTCGTGGTCGCCGAACGCAGGCGCCGTCCCATCCTTCCAAGCGAAACGTCCCTTTCTCTTGAGTGCCGAGTAGAGATTCTGGAAAACGCGCGTGCGCCAGTTTTTCGCCGAAGGAAGGGCGAAAACAGTCGGCGGGGTCATTTTTTCGTTGCCCCGGCAGAACGGGCATCCTTCGCTTTTGCCGTGCGTAGGGCGTTTCGCGCGCTCGTCCGCCATGACAACCACGCCGCCCCTTATCTCGTCCTTTCGGAATTCGAGCGTCATGAAGAAGGAACGGGGGACGTCTTTTTAAGCTTCGCCGAACAGCGCCGCCGCACCGACGATGACGAGAATGCCGAGCGCGAACATCAAAAGCTGAAGCACGGACTTCTTCGCCACGTTCTGCTTGTGCATCTCCGGAATCAGGTCGCTGCACGCGATGTAAAGGAATCCGCCCGCGCCGAAGGCGAGCAAATACGGAGAGAAAGCCTCGGGGTTGCTTACGCCGAGAAGAACGACGAGCGCGCCCGCAATTGCGGTGAGCGCAACCAGGAAGTTGTAGGCGAGCGCCTTCAGCTTCGACATTCCGCCGTACAGGAGCACGCTGAAGTCGCCGAGCTCCTGCGGGATTTCGTGCGCGATGATCGCTATAGTAGTCACGATTCCGAGGTCGCGGCTCGTCATGTACGCGGCGGCAATAACCATGCCGTCGATGAAATTGTGCACGCCGTCGCCTACGAGGCTGAGCGTGGTGAAGGCGTGGGTGTCGCAGTGCCCCTTGTGGCAGTGGTACCAGTGCAGGAATTTCTCCATGACGAAGAAGGCGGCGATGCCCACGATGACGAACGACAGGATGCCCACGCCCGCTATCGCGACGGCTTCGGGCAGCAAATCAAGGAACGCCGCCCCGACCATGGAGCCCGCGGCGAAGCTTATCATGTAGAAGAGCATTTCCTCCTGCTGCTTCTTTTTGAAGACAAGCGAGGCGATTCCGACGAACGAAATGAGGCTGACGATGAAAACCGCGCCCAGTGCCTCCCAGAAAGCGTCCACGCTTTTTTTTCGTCGGCAACGTTTATAACCGTGACGTGCGTAACTGGTGCGGGGTGCTGGATATGGCGTCTACTGAGGAGAATCTCAAAACCGCGTTCGCGGGCGAGAGCATGGCGCGCAACAAGTACGATTATTTCGCGAAGCAGGCGCGCAAGGAAGGCCTCATCGGCGTGGCGATGGTTTTCGAGGAAACCGCACTGAACGAGATGCAGCACGCCAAGGACGAGTTCAAGCTTCTGAAGGGCATGGGCGACACCAAGGCGAACCTCCGCGTCGCAATAGACAGCGAGCATTACGAAACAACTGACATGTACCCCTCATTCTCCAAGCAGGCGAAAGCAGAGGGAAACGCGGAAGCGGCGCGGCAGTTCCGTGAAATCGGCGAGGTGGAGGCGCACCACGAGGAGCGCTACAAGAAAATCCTTGCAAGGCTCGAGAACGGCACGCTTTACAAGCGCGAGAAGCCCATAGAGTGGAAGTGCTCGAAGTGCGGCTACGTCCACGTGGGCACCGAA
>JAZDNL010000004.1:0-15550 GCA_043799765.1 Microcaldota archaeon
CGCCGCGCTTATTAATCCTAACGCAGAATGCTTTGCGGGTGATGTTTGTGGGGATGAGCAAGAAGGACATGGAAAGGCGCAAGCACATTCTTAGGGTGAAGCTCGAAGAACTTCAGAAGAAAGTGGACATGGACCCGCTTAAGCGCGACAGGCGGCTCCACGAGGAGTACGAGGAAGTCAAGAAGAAGATAGCGGAATTCGATTAGTCAGCGCATTTCCTCGATCGTATCGCCGCGCCTCGCAGGCGCGTTAGGCTTTTCGTCGGGATAGCCAATCGGAACCACCACTACGGGAGTAATGCCCTCCGGCGCGGCTACAGCTTTCGCAACTGCTTCCCTATCAATCGCGCCCGCCCACACCGTTCCCAATTCCATCGAGTGCGCCGCGAGCAGCATGTTTTCGATTGACGCGGAAACGTCCATTATCGCCATGTCGTGTCCGTGCCCGGCGCCGAAACGCCCGGAAAGCCGCGCCGCATCCGTGCATCCTACGACGACGAGAGGCATCTTCGGCGGAAGTTGCCTGCCCATCGCCGCGCAAACCGCCGCCTTCTTCTTTTCGTCGAAAACGAAGTAGAATTTGCGGGACTCCATGTTGCACGCGGAGGGCGCCCAGTTCAAGGCGCCCTTCAGCGCCGCCACCTGCTCCGCGGACAGCGGCTTGTCCTTCCACGCACGGATGCTCCGCCTGCCGCGAATCGCATCGGAAACGTCCATTCCCATCACCTTTTGCTTAGTTTGGCGTAAAGTCCGTAAAAACCATCCCAATCGCTCTTCGTTATTTCTTGCAACTTGGGTTTTTCGAGTTTGTCGCCTAGTTTTAAGTTGCATTTCCAGCAAGCAGTGACGTAGTTGCCGATTTCATTTTTCCCACCTGCGCTTACGGGCAAAACATGATCGACGCTAGCCCACGACCACTGAAAAAGCGGAAGAAGTTTGCCTTCTTTTCCATTAGGGTGGAAGTATGAGTGGCCGGGATTGATATTTTCCAAGAGTTTTAGTGTCGGCGCAAAGAAAACGGGATTCCCGCAATAGCGGCAGTGCCAATTATCGCGCGCCCATACCCCGACCTGACTTTTAAGCGGTATGCTTTTTCGTTCGGTTGCCATTTTCCCACCCATTCATTTAAAAGCGAAAGCAGTAATGCTTCCATGAAGAAAATACTTTTGCTTGTTGCCGTGGCAGGCGCCCTGTTTGGCTGTCTGGACGAGGGCGGAACGGCGGACGGCGCCCCCACGGCCGCGCCCACCAACGCGCCGCCGGCGGGCGCCTTCGGCATGCAGTGCTACACCGACGTGCCGCTGAATCCCGCGTTCGTCACGTTCATGCAGTCCAAGGGCATCTCCTCCACGTTCTGCCTCTTGCAGAACGGCAACGAGGACGGGAATTACATGATATCCGCGGAGATTCCCGACTGGAGCGACAAGATTTCGCAGACGTTGTTCCTGGCCGCGGGCGCGCACGAGAAAATAGACCTGCCGCTCACGTTCAAGGACAGGTTTTTCAGCAATCGCGAGTTCCAGAACGTCCAAATCCAGTATTTCGCCGAAAAGGACGGAAAAACGGTGTATTCGGCGACGCAAAAAGGCAACGTCACCTCCGCGACGCAGCTGATATTCGGAATGCAGACCGAGAACGACTCGATTTTCGCGCCGTTCCTCGCCGCGATGTGGGTGACGCCGAACGATCCGTGCATCGAGCGCGTCATCTCCGCGGCGAAGGAGCTGATGCCCGGTAGGGCGTTCTCCGACTATCAGGGATACGCGGGAAAAAGCGAGGAGGAAAAAGCCTACATGACGATGCAGCAGGCGAAGGCGGTTTACGACACGCTCCAGGCGCACGGCATGTCCTACGTGAACAGCGTCACAACGTTCGGCGACCCGACGAAGTTCTCGCAGAACGTCCGCCTCCCGTACGAGTCGCTCGAAACCAAGAACGCGAATTGCATAGACGGCACCGTGCTTTACGCCTCCATATTCGAGAAAATCGGGCTCGAACCTGTCATAATCATCATTCCGGGACACGCATTCGTCGCGGTGCGGAACGACCGGAACAGCAGCAAGGTAACGTTCATAGAGACCACGGCTACCGGAACGAAATCCTTTGAGGAGGCGGCGCTTTCAGCGGAGGAGACGTACAACCAGCAGCGGCAGGGCGTTGAGGCAGGCGACAACAACAGCATGGTTGTCGCAATCGACGTCGCCATTGCGCGCTCGCTCGGCGTCGCGCCTTTTCCGAACACCAACACGGCGTGCAACGTCAACATAACGACGCCCGCCACCACGCCGCAGAACCCCTACTACCCGACGATTCCCGTCACCCCGCAGATAACGTGCGCCGACGGCACCCAGAACTACCAGTGCTCGAAGACGCAGCAGCCGCTGGCGTGCATAGGCGGAATGCTGATTCCCGACTGCTTCGATTGCGGCTGTCCTTCCGGGTATGCGTGCTTCTACGACGCAAACTGCTATCCCGCACAGTGAGATAATGAGCAAGAAACTTGGTGCTGCCTCGCTTTCCATAGGCGTCAACGTCTGCCTCGTCGCAAGCAAGGCGTTCGTCGCGTTCATCACCGGAAGCATCGGGCTCTACGCGGAAACCGCGCACTCCTTCTTCGATTTGTTCGCTTCGGTGCTGGCGTACCTGGGCATCCGCAAGGCGCAGCAGCCCGAGGATCCGACGCACCATTTCGGGCACGAAAAGTTTGAGAACCTTTCCTCGTTGCTTCAGGCGTTGCTCATAACCGCAACCGCGCTGGTTGTGATATACGAGGCATATTCGAAATTCATGAATCCGTCGGCGGTGGAGTTCTCGGAAGCGGGCATCGCGCTCATGCTGGTTTCCCTGCCCGTCGTCTATTACACGTCGAAATACTTGGGAGAAACCGCCAGCACGGAGGGAAGCTCCGCGTTGGAAGCGGATTCCGCACATTTCACAACCGACGTGATAAGCTCCGCCTCGGTCCTCGTCGGGCTCGTGCTCGTAAAGCTCGGCTATGGGTTCGGCGACCCGTTCGCTGCGCTCGTCGTGGGCGTCGTAATGCTCTGGATGTCCATCGGCTTGCTCAAGAAATCGTTTTTCGTGTTCATGGACTTCGGCCCCGGCGCAAAAACGATGGAACGCATCGGCGCGGTAGTCGCGGAGGACGGCCGCATAAGGAACTTCCACAAGCTTCGGGCGCGCATTGCCGGGAGCAGGCTTTTCGTGGAGGTGCATATCCGCCTTCCGCAGAACACGCCGATAAGAGACGCCCATGCCGTGGCGCACGACGTTGAGAAAAGGATAATTTCGAAAATTCCCGAAGTGAAGGAAGTCACCGTTCACGTGGAGCCCGATTGACATGAAGGAAAAGGGAAAACTGAAATTAGGCGCGTGGACGTTCGTTCCCGCAACCGCGCTGCTCGTCCTGATGTTCGTCGCGATTCTCTACGGCGCGGGACGGACGGATTACTGGCAGGGCTGGCTGTTCTTCGGCCTCACGGTCGCTGCTTACGCGGGGAACTTTCTCGCGGTGCGCGGCAACCCCGCACTTATCAGCGAGCGCCTGAACCCCGGTAAGGGCATCGTGTGGTGGGACAAGCTGTACCAGGGCGCGTCCGCACTGCTGTTTTTCGCGGCGATAGTCGTTTCCGTGCTGGACGCGGGAAGATACGGCTGGGCGCCTGTTCCGACGTGGCTCGTGCTGTTCGGAGGCCTCGTCTACATAATCGGCTACGCGATTTTCCTGTGGGCGAAGCACGTCAACAACTACTTCTCGTCGTTCGTCCGCATCCAAAAGGACCGCGGGCAAACCGTTTGCGAGGAAGGGCCCTACCAAATCGTCAGGCATCCGGGATACGTCGGGGGAATGATGTACGCGGCGGCAATGCCGTTGGTGTTGGGCTCTTTCTGGGGCTTGGTTCCCGCGTTCCTCTGCGTTGTCCTGCTCGTCGGGCGCACGTATCTTGAGGACGAGATGCTGAAGAAGGAGCTTCCCGGCTACGCGAAGTACGCGCGCTCCGTCAGGTACCGCCTTGCGCCAGGCATCTGGTGACGCCGGCCATTAATGGCGCGGCGCACCTCGGAGGGCAAAGAAACATAGCCTTTTTAACCGTTAAAATATACCCGATTAGGAGCGTGGTAATACCTATGGCGAAGAGCAAGGAAGCGGTTATGCCTGCGGAACCCGGTTTGATTAGCCGGCTGTCCGCGGCGATGTCTGCGGGGAAGAACAGCCGTTTGATGCTGATTATCGGGGTCGCCCTGGTAGTCGTTTTGCTGTTTGCCGGCGGCATGATGCTCTACGTTTCGGACGTAGACATCAAAGCGCAGGAGGGCATAATCTCGTCGAACATGAGCGGCGCCGAAAAACTCCTTAATTTCGAGGAACAGGCAGACCTCAGCCTTGCGCCCGCGTACCAGGACTATTCCAACGAAATCGGTGCGGCATGCGTAAAGCTCGATGCGCTTGACAAGGACAAGACCCGCAGGTCCGCGGATGCCAAGCTCGTTTGCGAAAACAAAAAAGGGCTCGATAACTGCTTTTTCCAGCTGGAAAAAATAAAAACGCAGATAAGGGACAACGACTCCGACATCAATCTCGACAGTCTCGACGTGTTATGCAGCGACCTCCGTTCCATGGGCATGCAGGACAAATTGGTCAACTTCACGTCGCAGTATGAGGGCTATTCGGGCTGGCTGAAGGGCGAAAAGGAAATAATGGCGGATTGGAATTCCCTTACCGCGCTTTTCTCGAATACCTCTTCGGACACGCAATTGAGCAACGCAAAACTATCCGATTACTACACGGATTACAGGAACCATATGACGACCGCCAAAAATTCCCTGCAGGACATCAAAAGCAAATGCGCGCTGAAAAACGGTTATGAAACAACCAACGCCGTGGCCGAACGGGTCTGCGGCAACGTTGACGAGTACCTCGCCGACGTGGACAAGGTAAACGCCGTCGTACTTGACACGTTCAACTTCTTCAGCAAACTCGAGGTCGGCACAGTCTCGATTGATGCCCTGTTTATCAGGGATTGCAACCAGGTGGGCGGGGATTTTTTCGAGCTCTACGATTTGAAATTCATGAAGGACGTGACGGGCAGCGGTTCCCAGACGGATTTGACGTCGATGTGCGGGGAATTTGAGAACCTGTCCATTATGTATGGCAGTTTGGGCATCCCCCTGATTTTAGAGGACGGGGAGCTGTCATCAATTACGAAGACGGAATTGTTCAAGGCCAAGACTGTTTATGTGGAGACGGACGGCGCCATAGGCAGCGGCGTAATAGTCTCATCCGACCAGTCGGGTTATTACATACTCACGAACGCGCACGTAGCGCTGACTTACGATCCCGAGACCGGGACCGAATACCTTCCGCGGTACGCCCGCATTAAGTTCTACGACGGAAAATTCGGCTATGCCGCCCACTTGGGATACACCAAGGAAGGGTACGACCTGGCACTGCTTTACGTGCCGAGTTCCGGCTCGTATCCGGAGGCGTCATTCTACGAGGATTACTATCCCAATGCCGGCGACAAGGTGATTGCGGTAGGCAATCCCTACGGCCTCCAGTTTTCAACAACCCAAGGCACGGTTTCGGGCATAAGGGACCTAGGATGCCTCGCCGATTACTGCTACGGCGTAGTAATCCAGACCGATACCGCGATAAACGCAGGCAACAGCGGGGGCGGCTTGTGGAATTACGACACCGGGGAGCTGGTGGGAATAAATTCGTTGGGATTGACGCAAGCCGAGGGCATAAGCTTCGCCATCAGCATGTACCAGTACGGAAAAATAAAGGACACTTTCGAATGGTACGATATTAAGTAGCCAAGTTTCCGTGTTGTCGGCAGATACGTGCGCACCAGCAGGGCTTCGGCTGTCGGGAGCGGGCAACCAGTGAAACCCCGCGCGGCGAAGGAATATTAGCGGGCGGCGCCTCATTTATGCGGAATGATGACCGGCAAATAATTTCCGAGGCGCAAGCCCGTGAGGATTGACGGACGGTCTGACCAACCTTACATTTTGACGGCTCTAGCCATGAATCGTCGCCCTAATTAAAGACCCGACCACTTGGCTCACTATGAGCACCAGCACGGCAACCGCCAGATGCTCCGCCACCGTGCGGCGTGCGTCCAAGCCGTGCTCAAGCGCGATAAAGTAGCTCAATATCGTTATCACGAGCATTCCGATGACTATCGACGCCGCAAGGGCGTACGTGAACGGTAACAGCACTACGAACGCTATAAAGAGAAGCGTTATGCCCAGCCGGGTAAAGTAGTTTGTAATCGTGTTGAGCCTGGTATGGCCCTTTGATTTCGATTCCGAATATACGTGCATCCCAAGCGCGTCTGCAATGTTGTCTGCAAACCCGATGACAAGCAATGCGCCTATCAAACCGATCTTGGAAACATCAAGCTGGTTTAACCCAATCATCAATGCAAGGCTGCTGGTCACAGCTGATGTGGCTCCAAAGCTGAACCTGCTTAAATCGCGCATAACTTTGATGACGGGGTCAAGGTTTTAGATACTTTCTGCTGACCGATGCAACACTGCTCTGGCGGGCTGACGGAATCAGTCCAAGCGGACGTCCGACCACTATTCAGCTTAGGGTGTTGCTTGGCGCGGTGAGAGTAATCGCCCTTATGCCGCCCGCATATTCCAAGCTTATAGTCGTATCGGTAGCGTTGGACATCTCCTGAATTGGAACGCTCTGGCTGTCCACCTGAGCCGTGAAGTTTCCTCTGACAAGGGTCGTCGGAATCGTTATGGTCGCAGACCCTGTCGTACCAATGGAGCCGGCGGTCGTGAAGGTGATGGCTCCCGTGTCCTGGTCAAAAGCGAGCCCCGAGACGGACGAATTGGAACTTATGAAAATGTGATAACAATTGCCATCCGACGAAACCGAATAATCGTAGGGTGGTTTCTGTTCCTTCAAGAAGAGCGCTCTGGAATTGGCACTTAGGATGTTGCGGGCAGAGCTGTAGTCCACGTAAGAAAGGAGAGATTTCCAGTGTCCGAAGGAGTTAGGCGGGGCACCATCGGATGTGTTGCTCTCATAGTTGAGCCACCTCTGCAGACCATTTTGGCCTCCTCCTGCATCCGAAGCGACTAAGATGCGGGCGTTCCATGTTTCAAAGAACTGCTTCCATTCCTCGCTCAATCTACCGTTAGGCATTAGATGATCCCAATTAGAGCCAGGCTTTTGCATGCCCTGAATCCCGGCAGTATCAAAATACAAATGGGGATACCGCAAAAGGTAGTCGTTGAGCGCGGTGCTGTTGAGCGGCATGTTGTTGAATCCGAGATGAGACCAGATGGGAATCGCGTCTTTGTTGTGACTCAACATTCTTTCGAAGGCGGCGTTCGCAGCAGTGTCGTCAGGTACGAAATGGAACGAGATAGGGACGTGATATCGAGCGGACAGGTCCACCAGCTGAAGCCAGACCGGATTGTCTGCCGGAACATAGATGTTGGGGGGCGGAACGGGCACACCGGGGCCACTGTAGTACCTCAGGTTAGCTTCGCCTATGCCGTAATATTTTCCCGTCTTCAACTGCTCCTCGGCAGATGTGACGAATGCTTGGCCTTGCGTAAGCCAGGTAGACGGTTGCGGCGAGTCGGGAGTGTCTACGAATGCTATAAATCTGCCGGGGTATTGGGATATGGAGTTGGACGTACTTGAGGCATCTGAATACAGGAGCGCCACGCTCACGCCCGCCTTATCCATCTCTGAAATCATCTGGGATGCGCTGACTGTGGCGGGGGTGTGGACGTGAGAATCGAAAATATCCATATGTTCCGTGTCGACAGATTGGCCGATGCATGAATTGTCGGGTGCGGATGGGCGAGGCGGTTGTTGCGGCACAGTGGGCGAGGGGCTGGGCTGCTTGCTTGCAGCCGGCGTCGGAGATGGCGCAACGCTGGCGGCAAAGGACGGAACCGGAGTCGGGGACGCAACTGGCGCAGGCTGCTGCACGCAACCCGCGATGAGCAATGCAACGAGAACCAAAAGAATAAGGGGTAACGCCGTGCGCTTCATGAAACATGTTCGCTTGCCCCGCTTAAAAGGTCGAGTATTACACGCCAGTCGGACGGTCCGATCAACCGCTTACTTTCGGCTTTTGAGGGCAAGGTACGCGAGAACCGCGACTATCGTATACATGAGGAAGCCATAGACGCAGGTGGGAAGTCCGAGTATTTTCGCACTGAGCGCCGAGCACGTCGGTCCCGAAGACGCCGACGGGAAAAGTTCGCCGTAGCTCAGGTATCCCGAGAAAATCATGCCGAAAACCGCGAACAGCAGAATCGCCTTCAGATAGCCGTCTTTTTTCACGGAATCGCCCTCCCTATTGTCTCAAGAATCGTAACCTCGCGTCGGTATTTAAACGCCAGCGCTGCCTGATTTACCCTATCATGAAACTCGGCAAGACGCTCTACGTGTCCGAACGGAAGGCATGGCGTGCGTGGCTGGAAAAGTATTACGATAAAGAGAAGGAAATCTGGCTCATTTATCCGAAGAAACACACGAGCAAGCCGCGTATCCCTTACAACGACGCGGTAGATGAGGCGCTTTGCTTCGGCTGGATTGACAGCATAGTCAAACGGATAGACGACGAAAAATTCGCCCAGCGTTTCTCCCCGAGACGGCGCGGAAGCCAGCTTTCGCAGATGAATCGGGAACGGATACGGAAGCTGATTTCGCAAAAGAGGATGACTGCGGCGGGACTTGCCGCGGTTTCCCACGCATTCAAAGCCGGTTCACGGGACAAATTCGTCATCGCTGGCGACATTATGGCCGCAATCAGGGCGGATAAGGACGCGTGGACAAACTTTCGCAACTTGCCGGAAAGCTACAAACGCATCCGCGTAGGCTATATGGAAAGCCAGCGGTGCCACTCTTCCGAGGCGTTTCAAAAAAGCCTCGCGCATTTCGTCAAAAAAACCGCAAAAAACAAGAGGTTCGGTTTCGTAAGGAAGTAAACTTGTCGTTCGGCAGTCAGTACCTGATTCCAACCCTGCCGTAAGCCCAGTGCTTCGGGAAGTCCGTAATGATTATCGCAACCGCGCAGAGCGCGAACGTCACGCCGATCTGGTACGCCGTAAGCGGCGTCACTGCCAAGCCGAAGAGGCTCATGACCGAGAACGCGATTATCGCGAACCATATCCCCACCGCGACGTACTTGTGCGGCCACGACTGCCAGAAGTGCCCGCGCTCGCGGACTATGTAGATGCCAAGCTGCCCCGTGTAGATAAGGGAAAGCACCATCAGCGTCTGGATGCCGCTCAGGTCGAGGCCGAACCATTGCGCGCCCATGAAGAGCACGGCGAGCTCGATTAGGAAGAATATGAATCCGACGAACACCGAGGCGAACGTGATGCTCCTCAAATCCCAGAGGTTCGGGCTCTTCGAGGCGCGGGAGTTGTCGATGGCGAGCGTCATCGTCAGGAAGTCGTTGATTATCATCAGGAAGATGAGCCCGTTGATCGAAACGATGACGTCGTGGAACCAGAAGAAGCCGATGAGGAGTATCACCATGAACTGTATCGAGCGCGCGATTTTCTTGATGGTCCACGTGAGCATGCGCTGGAACGTTTCGCGGCTGGTTTTCACCGCTTCGAGTATGACGCGCGTTCCCGGTTCCGTCAGGACCATGCCCGCAGCTGCTTTCGCGACATCTGTTGCTGTGCTCACGGCGATGCCGAGTTCCGCCTGCTTTAGGGCAGGCGCGTCGTTGACGCCGTCGCCTGTCATGCCCACCATCTTGCCCTTGGCTTGCAGGAGTTTCACCACCCAGAACTTGTCTTCCGGATAGATTTCGGCGATTCCGTCGCTTCCGAGCACGGCATCCGCCTGCTCCTTTTCGGGCAGCGCCCTTATCTCGGAAATCCTCGCGATGCGCGTTCCTATGCCCGCTTGCGCGGCTATCTCGCGCGCAACCGCGATGTTGTCGCCCGTAAGCATTATGGGCTTCACGCCCGCTTCGCGAAGTGCGGCGATGGTTGCCGCGGAATCAGGGCGCAGGGGGTCGCCCAGGCCGATTACGCCGATAAGTGAAAGCTCGTCGAATTTCCCGTATTCGGAACGGGCTACGGCGAGCGCGCGGCAGCCCTTCTTCGAAAGTTCCTCCACGTTGCGGTCGAGTTCGCTCTTCTGCGCGGCGGTAGCGTTCTTGCAGAGGGAAACGATCATCTGCGGCGCGCCTTTCATCGCGATGAAGCGCTTACCTCCCTGCGAAACCGTGCCTTCGGCCCTCTTGGTGGCGGGCTCAAACGGCTTGTAGGCTGTTTGGACGCAGCCTGCGAGTTTCGCCTTCTTCGCCGTAGCGTACCTTATCACCGCCGCATCTATGGAATCCTTGCTTCCCTCGCTGGATGCGAGCGCCGCAAGCGCGACGAGTTCCGAAGCGTCAGCTTTACCAATGGAAATCGCGTCAGCCACCTCGAGCTCGTTCATCGTTATAGTGCCGGTTTTGTCGAGGCAGAGCACTTCAACTGAAGCGGCGTTCTCGATGGAATCGAGTTTCGTGACGAGGATGTTCTTCTTTGACAAGTCGGTTGCGCCCTTTGACTGTGAAATAGTGAACATCACCGGCAGCGCCGCGGGAATGCCGCCGCCTATAAAGAGGACGGCTAGCGTGACCATGACTGCCGGCTTAACGTCGATGTAGAACGCGTATGCGAGCACCACTAGGAAAAGCGCCACGCCGACGTAACCGACGTTCTTCGAAAGCGTGAACATGATTTCCTCGGTTTTTGACTTGGGTTTCGCGATGCTGACCAGCTCCACCGTCTTCCCGAAATAGGTGCGCATGCCCGTATTCACGACGGCGCAACGAACCTCGCCCCGCTTAACGGTGGAGCCCGTGAATATGACGTCGCCCTCGTGCATTTCAACAGGGAGGGATTCGCCGGTAAGCGCCGCCTGGTCCGCCGATATGCCGCCCGAGATTATCTTGGCGTCCGCGGGAACGACGTCGCCCAAGCCGACGATGATGATGTCGCCAGGCACGAGCTCCCTCGCCTCGAGCGTTTTCCAGTCGCCGTCGCGCAGCACGCGCGTCTTTATCGTAAGCTTGCGCTTCAGGAGTTCGAGCGCCTTCTTCGAGTCGTGTTCGTTGTAGAACGCCACGACCCCGTTCACGACGACGAGTATGCACAGGATGAACGCGTCGAACTTGTTGCCGAGAAAATAGCACGCGAGTGTGGCGATTTCCCAAAGCCACGGAATGGGCCCCCAGAAATGCGACAGGAATTCGAGGACTATGGACTGCTTCTTATCGGGAATCTCGTTGTATCCGAATTGGACCGCTCGCTGCGACGCTTCAGCGGAGGAAAGCCCTTTTTCCGAGGTTCCGAGAGAGGCGAGCGCCTCCTTGGCGCCCATCGCCTTGAATTCGGCAGTTGATTTGGCTTCCATATTGTGAAAGCAATTCCGCCGCAATATAAAAGAATAGCGCCTCCTTCTCTTGTGAACCGGCTCTGGAAGCTCGATTTCTGCCGCGGCGCCGCAGTTGTGGCGATGCTCGCTTTCAATTGGCAGGCGGCTCTCGATTTCTTCGGCGTGCGTTCCTTCGACTATTCGCAGGGTTTCTGGTGGTGGTTTGCGCGGCTGGTTGTCGCCGCTTTCGTTTTCATCGCAGGGATGTCAATGTGGCTAGCCATAGAAAAGCACGGGAACAAGTGGGCGGTCAGGCGCGGATTGGAACTGCTTGCGCTCGGCGTGCTCATCACCCTCGTTACTTGGGCGTTCCTGGGCAACGGTTTCGTCGTGTTCGGCGTGTTGCACCTCATAGGGCTGTCGACGATTCTCGCGATCCCTTTCCTGAAGGTTTCCCGCAACGTATGCCTGCTGGCTGGTACGGGAATAATTGCCGCCGGCGTTTTGCTTTCCTCCATTACTTTCGGCTTCCCTTGGCTGCTCTGGCTCGGCTTTATTCCTGCGGGCTTTTCCTCCGTCGACTACGAGCCGCTTCTGCCGTGGTTCGGCGTGTTTTTGGCGGGATTGTGGTTTGCCAGGGTAACGTTTGCGGCTCGCGGGACACAGCCGCGCCCCATGCCTGCTTTCGCTTCGCCCGTCTGTTTCCTGGGCAGGCATTCGCTGGCGGTTTACCTGCTGCACCAGCCGCTGCTTGTCGCCGCGCTCGCGCTCGCAGGGCTGATTCCGTGGCGAATGGTTTTTTAAGCCGGCTTCGGTTCGCTTAATGGCGAACAAATGTCCTTGAAAACGCGGCTTTTCGCAGCCCTGCTTCTTTCCAGCTATTTTGTCGCAGCAACCCAGCTTCAGGGCGACGGCGCGTACGCGCTCTACGCCTACGATTCGGTTGTCGCGAACAACGGTTTCGTGGTTTATCTGGACGCGCTCGAGCCGTTCGGCGCGCCCACAACCGCTTATTTCACCGTGAGCTACGGCGGACAGACCGTCGAGCACGTGGGCTTGGGCGCAGGTGGAGAGAAAACCGTCCGCTCGTCGGGAAACGAAGTCACGATATCCGTGAGCGAAATCGACTGGACCGGAAACGAGAACAACAAGTACTGGTTTGCGGGCACCCGCGTCGAATCCCTGGGCGACGCAGTCGGGATCACCTTCGTAAGCGCCGTGGCAGGCGAGTCCAACGCGACGATAGAATGGAAAACGAGCCAGGCGGCGAACGGTTCCGTGACGGTGAGGCGCGTTTCGGACCCGTGGAACGATTTCCAAATAGTTTCGCAGCAGTTTTTCTCAACGGAGCAGAGGGCTTACGTAAACGGCTTGAAGTCGAACACGAACTACTCCTTCGTCATTTCGGTTTGCACCCCGCAGGTGCGTTGCGCGCAGAGCCAGACCGGCTATTTCAAAACATTCCCCAATTCGCCCGCGATTTACAACATTAAAATCGGCAACATAACGAACCAGAGCGCCCTGATAGGCTGGTATACCGACGTTCCCGCGCACTCCGCCAAAATCACCTACCGCGAGCTGGGCGAACGCAACTGGACCGAGGCAATCGCGCCAGGAAACGTGTCGGAAACAACGCACCTCGTGCAGCTTTCTGGATTGTCGGACAAAACCAAATACCGTTTCCTGATTACGAGTTGCTCCGAGGGTTGCGCGGTTACGGGAGAACAGGAGTTCGAAACCCTCGAAACCTTTGTTTTTCAGCCGCCAAAAGTGGAGTTCGTCAGTTATCCGCAGGACGCGGTTGAGCACGGTTCAAGCGTCATATTCGTCGTCAAAGCCGAGGCGAAAACCAAGGGCGCGGGCATACGACGGGCGGTTCTGGAGTGGGACGACGGCGGCAGGAAGACGCTTGAACTGAAATTCGGAGGGCACGAATTCTCCCTTGTTTCGCGGGACTTTCCACATCTCGCAGCTGCAAGCATCACGTTCTCCAAACCGGGGCAGTACGACATAACCCTGAAAGCTACGGACACCGGCGGGCTCAGCGCCAACACGACGCTTTTCGTCGACGTGAAGTCCAACCCCGCTTGCGGCGGCACCAGCGCCAAGTACTATCCTTCGGACACCGGATGCAGGTACGCCTGGCCGCACGGAGGCGGGCGCACAGTTGACTACAACACAGAGTGGGGCGCCTGCGATTTGTTCGAGGTTTGCGACGCGTCCATAGATTACATGGTTGCGGACGCCGAAACCTGCTGCAACGGCGAACTCGCGTTTTCGGACAAGCCGAGGCAGGGAAACCTCATTCTGCGCGGCTTCCAGATGGACGCGAAAAGGGGTGCCTGCAGAATAGCCGTCGGCGAAGCCACGGCGGGCGCCAGGATAAACATGAGCGCCGCCAGCAAAATGAAGTTCTGCAGGGCGTCCTACCTCGTCCACGCAATAGGCTCCGAAGCGATTTACATGCAGGACTACTACATGGGCGAGGTTTGCTGCGCCGCCGACAGCCTGTGCAAGGAGAAGGGATACGAACGGTACTATTACACTACGAAGCCGCATCCCGTCAGCAACATACAGTTCGATTCCCTGGTGTGCTATTTCTACAACGTCGGGGGAGTGCGCTGGCGCGCAGAAGGCTGGTACAATAGCGACTACGACCCGGATGAAAACAACAACGCGCTGGTGGACATCCCAGCCCACGCGTCGGTGAACAGGATGAACACCGGAACCTGCGCCGATTACTCCGTCGTCGTGACAACCGCGCTGCGCAAGGCGGGCTTCGGGAAGGGACAGGTTTATTCCGCGGGCCTGCCGAGGCATCTCATCAACCTGATAAAGCTGCCCGGCGAAGAGAAATTCAGGATTACTGACACAACCGGGAACACCGGCGGGGATTTCGCAGCCGACGCCGCGACCAAGTGGATAAATGCGGGCGGCACCAAGTTCGCCAGGTGCGACTACGCCAGCAACGAGTGCTCCAACGACGGAGGGTATTACTACTGTCCGAAAAAATCCGCGGTTCAGGGGTGTAGCAACTGATGAGGAACCGCGCCATTTTCCTGGTTTTCCTGCTCCTGCTTTCGCAGGCGGCGTTTGCGCAGGAAGGCGAAAAAATAAAGTCGAGCGCGCCGCTGCAGCAGCCCCCCGAAATAGGGCTCGAGGTAAATAAAACCGCGCCGCAGAACGTTTCCTTCGGCAAGGAGTTCGAAGTCGCGATAATTGTTTTCAACAGGCGGAGCGTGCCTGCCGCGATTTCCGTCACCGAATTCGTTTCCGGTGTGGAGGTGACGTCGCAGGAAGTCATTTACCCCGCGGACAGCGGGGACGCCGGATTCGCGCTTCTGCCGCCGCATATCGCGTGGGAGGCGGTTGTTCCCGCGAACAGCTCGCGGAATTTCACCTATTCGGCGAAGCCGCTGACGGTGGGCGTAATTTCAATAGGTCCGACCCGCGTTTCCGACGGCGATTTCACGTACTATTCCAATCCGGCGTCAATAGTCGTTGCGTGTTCCGAAGAGCCGGCATGCGACGAGTCAATAGGCGAAAGCGCGATGCTCTGCCCGTCCAAGTGCGTTTCCAAAGGCATCGCGGAGGACGAGGACATCGAACCCGTCGAGAGCACGGTGATGAGGGAGAAACCTTCGCCGACTCCGTCCCCGTCGCCGTCTGTTGCCGCAGAGCCCGAGGAGCAACTGTATCCTTCGGATGCCGCGATAGCGGGCGTGTTCGCATTTCTCGCGATTCTGGCGTACTGGTTCTTCTTCCTCAGGAAAAAGCGCTGATTTAAGAGCCTGTCCTGAGCGTGGGATCGCCGTAGAGCACGTACTGGATTGCCGTCAGTTCGTCCGCGGCGTTGCCGTACTGCATTTCTCGCCTTGCAGCTTTCACCGCGTCGCCGATCCGTTCTCCCTGCGCCAGGCCCTTCAGCACGCGGTAATGGAGCGCCGTGCTCGAACCCAGCGCGAGTATCTCCCGCTCGTCGTCGAAATTCTGCGCAGAAACCTTGCGGTTTGCGAGCGCGCTCGTCGTGCTTCCGAAGAACGCGACGGCGCCGTTGCGGAGGAACAGGATGGGAAGGCTTTCCCCTTCGGCGCGGTACGGATTCCCGCCGTAGCACGCGTCGGCCAGCACGATTTTATCCGTGAAATCCTGCCCTTCCAGCGGCGGAAGCCCGCGCGTCATG
>JAZDNL010000050.1:0-6980 GCA_043799765.1 Microcaldota archaeon
GAAATCGGCGAGGTGGAGGCGCACCACGAGGAGCGCTACAAGAAAATCCTTGCAAGGCTCGAGAACGGCACGCTTTACAAGCGCGAGAAGCCCATAGAGTGGAAGTGCTCGAAGTGCGGCTACGTCCACGTGGGCACCGAACCGCCGGAAAAATGCCCGTCGTGCCATCACGAGCGCGGATACTACTGGCCCAAGAACGAGTCCGACCTTTAAGCCGCCGATTACTTTCCTTTGGGCGCATAACCCGCGTCGCGACGGAACTCGCTGAACATGCCCTGCAGGTGGCGGGCGAGGATGCGGCGCTTTTCCTTGGACATAGACGGGGGCAGGGCGCGGCGTAGCCGGTCGTACATTATTCCCAGCACTCGCAGCGTTTCGTGCATCTGCATATGCTTCCCGTTTTTGGGATTCAAACGGACTTCTATTTGCCTGTTGGGCGCGCTTATGGCTTCGACGAGGCTGTCGTTCGCCTTCCAGACGTGCCCGATGACGGCCTGCGCCGCCAGCCCGTCTTCATGCGCCGTCAGGAGCTCGGCAAGTTCCGAGTATCCCCCGCGTATTCCGGCAATCGCGTCCATGGCCTCGGGACTGGTTATTTCAAGGACGCGGCGGTAGTTGGTTTTTCCGACTGGCGCTTTGCGCATATCACTGTCTTGCGTGCGCGGTTTTAAATCCGTTGCGCCGCACGGATGTCCCACAACACAACCCTTTTATTTTCTTTCGGGTTTGATTTTGTTCTCGGTGGGAATCGTGTTCAAGAAAATTACCGACATTCGCGAACTCAAGCTGATGGCGAACACCGTCAGGCAGGACCTGATCCGCATGCTCTGCGAGGCGAAGTCGGGGCACGCGGGCGGAACCATCGGGCTCGCCGACGTCTTTACGGTGTTGTATTTCAACGCAATGAGCCACGACCCCAAAAACCCCGAATGGCCCGAGCGCGACAGGTTCATCCTGTCGAACGGGCATGTCGTTCCAGTCAGGTACGCGGTCATGGCGGAGACGGGCTATTTCCCCAAGGAGGAGCTTATGACGCTCCGCAAGCTCGGCACGCGGCTGCAGGGGCATCCGCACGCTGCTGATTTGCCAGGAATGGAGACTTCCTCGGGCTCGCTGGGACAGGGGCTCTCGATTTCGTGCGGAATCGCGTGGGCTGGAAAATTCGACAAGAAGAATTTCCGCGTTTACTGCTCAATCGGAGACGGCGAGGCGCAAGAAGGCCAGGTTTGGGAGGCGGCGATGTTCGCGGCGCAGTACAAGCTCGACAACATCACGTGCTTCCTGGACAGGAACTTCCTGCAAATCGACGGCAACACCGAGCAGGTGATGGCGCTTGATCCGCTGAAAGCCAGATGGGAGTCATTTGGCTGGCATGTCATAGAAGCAAACGGGCACGACATTGCGGCAATCGTGCGCGCGTTCGACGATGCGAAGAAGGTGAAGGGCAAACCGACAATCATACTTTTCCGCACCACGATGGGCAAGTGCATTTCATACATGGAGGACTGCGCAGCGTGGCACGGCAAGGTGCCGAACAAGGAGGAGGAAGCCAAGGCGCTGGCAGAGCTTGAGGCGCAGAGGAAGGAGATATAATGGGAGGAATCAGCCCGCGTGCCGCATTGGCTGCCGACTTGTTCACTAACGTCCAGAAGGTGCCCGGGCGCGACGGTTTCGGGCACGGTTTGGTCGAGTTGGGCGCAAAGGACAAGAACGTAGTCGTGCTCTGCGCGGACTTGGCGGATTCAACCCGCACGGGATGGTTCAAGGAGAAATACCCCGACCGCTTCATCGAGTGCGGAATCGCCGAACAGAACATGGTTGCGATTGCCGCGGGGCTGAACATCGAAGGCAAGATACCCTTCCTTTCTACGTACGCGGTTTTTTGCCCGGGCAGGGTCTGGGACCAGCTGCGCGTGAGCATTTGCTATGACAAGCGCCACGTGATTCTTTCCGGCGCGCACGCGGGCATCTCCGTAGGCCCCGACGGCGCGACTCATCAGGCGCTCGAGGACATGGCGATTACGCGCTGTTTGCCGAACCTCACCGTGCTCGCGCCGTGCGATTGGCTCGAAGCGAAAAAGGCGACAATCGCGGCGCACTCGCACGCGGGCCCGGTTTACATTAGATTCGGGCGCGAGAAGGTTCCCGTCGTAACAACGGACAAGACGCCCTTCAAGATAGGCCGCGCCGAGATATTCCGCGACGGCGATGACGTCTGCGTCATTGCATGCGGTTCGCTTGTTTATGAGGCGCTTATTGCGGCGAAGGAGCTGGAAAAGGACGGAATCGACGTGATGGTAATCAACAACCATTCCATCAAGCCGATTGACGTGAAAACGATTTCCGAGGCGGCGAAAAGGACCGGATGCGTCGTCACTGCGGAAGAGCACCAGGTTACCGGCGGACTCGGCGGTGCGGTGGCGGAAGTCCTTGCCGAAAACTGCCCCGTGCCGATGAAGCGCGTGGGAATGCTTGACAAGTTCGGCGAGAGCGGAACGCCCGACGAACTGATGGCGAAGTACGGGTTCACCTCCGCGGGAATAATCGCAGCGGTCAAAGAGACAATCAAGCGCAAATAAAAAGGGGCGCGCGCTTCTGCTTTTATGGAGAACCGAACTGTAGCGCTGGTAATTCTCGGGTTTGCGATACTCCTGGGTTTCGTCGTCTGGTCGTACGACAATGCGCTGAATGACATCGTGAGCGAATCGTGCACTCACGGCACGACGTGCCCGATGTACGGCACCCTGACGACGCAGCGGAACATATCCATCGGCTTGATAGGGCTTCTTTTAGTGATGGGTGCGGCGCTCTTCCTGTTGAGCGAGAGCAAGCAGCAGGAGGCACGAGCCGAACCCGCGGCGCGAAAGCTCTCAGTTCCGCCGAAATCGCTCAAAGGAGACGAAAGGGCGGTTTACGACGCGCTCGCAGCTGCAGGCGGCTCCCTTTACCAGGGCGACGTCGCGCGCAAGACGGACTTGGGAAAGGTGCGGGTTTCGCGCGTCCTCGACAAGCTGGAGCACGACGGGCTCGTGGAACGCAAACGAAGGGGAATGGCGAATTTAGTCGTGCTTAAGTAATTGACGCTTCCTCTGCAGCCCCCGAAACCAGTTTCAGCGCCGCCTCTTGAAACTAGTTTCACCACCATTTATATCTGCTTTTTCGCGGGCATCTTCTTGCGCGCAAGGGCGCGCGGGTGATTGGGTGAAAAAAACGTTCGCCGTGACGGGAATGCACTGCCATTCCTGCGAGAAAAGAATAGAAGATGCACTCGTCGGCGCGGGCGCGACGCACGCAAAGGTGGACTTTGCCGGGAATTCGGCGGAGGTGGAATGGGAAGAGGGGAAGGCGACGGAGGAGGCGCTCGTCGCGGCAATCCGCAAGGAGGGCTACGGCGCAAGCGCCAGCCCCCCGCCCGCGGAAGAAACCGAAGCCGTGGTCCAGCTTCTGGCAGCGGAGAGTGACGCGGCGGAGGAACCCGAAGGCGGCGCGAAAAAAAACGACAAGACTAGGCTATACCTAGCGTACGCGCTCATCGGCGTGCTTTCACTAGTATTCATATGGATGGTGGCATCAACCCCGGGCTTTTCTATTCCCGAGGTTTCGCTTCCGTCTCCGGGCTCGCCCGTCGCGCTCGCCGCGATATTCGGCGTAGGACTGCTCACGGGATTGCACTGTGTGGGCATGTGCGGCGCGTTCTGCGCGGCGTCCGCAAACACGAAAAAGGGCCTGGCAACGTATCTCGGCGCGAAAACGGTTTCCTACACCGCTACTGGAGTGGCGCTCGGCGCCGTAGGGGGGTTTTTCATCCTCGGCAGCGACGTGCGGAGCGGGCTCGCGATTCTGGCGGGAGTTTTCATGATGCTTTACGCGCTGAGCGTGTTCGGCGTCGGAATAGCGCGGAAATTCTTCGCAATGCTTCCGCGCGCTTCCGTCGGCGGCTCGAAAGGCCCGCTTGCAGCCGGGCTCCTGAACGGCCTTATGCCCTGCGGCCCGCTTATGGCTATGCAGGCGTACGCCCTGAGCACGGGAAGCGCGCTCGAGGGCGGACTTGTCATGCTGGTATTCGGGCTCGGAACCATCCCGTTCATGGCTGGTTTCGGCTTGGTGGTGCAGAAAATGGGCGCCGTGCTGCGCGACAAGGTGTTCAAGGCAGGTGCGTTGCTGGTGCTTTTGCTCGGACTGCTCATGCTCGGCAACGGGCTTTCGGCGTTCCTGCCTTCAACTGCGGCAACCCCGTTCGCCGTGCCGTCTAATGCAACGGTATCGACTGTGCCGTTGCCATCGGTTGCGGCGGCGACGATTCGAGTTTCCGTATACGGTTACGGCTACGACCCGTCGGTTGTCGAGGTTCCCGTAGGCGCGCCTGTCCGGCTGGTGTTCGACGTGAAGGAACTTACGGGATGCAACAGCGCGATCCGCATACCTTCGCTCGGCATCAACGTCCAGTTGCACAAGGGCGAGAACACAATAGACCTGCCTGCACTGGAGGCGGGGACGTACGATTTCTCCTGCGGAATGGGCATGCTCCGCGGAAAAATCGTTGCAGGCGGAGCGGGCGTCGTCGAGGCGAAGGCGGCGCTCGCCGCCGCGCCCCAGGGCGGATGCGGAGGAAGCGGCGGCAGGTGTGGCTGCGGCGGCGGTTCAGGCAGTTGCGGCGGTTGATGAGGTATTAAAAACTGGAAAAGCGTAATTCGGGTGATTTGATGAAGAAAACAACAATGGGAATAACCGGCATGAGCTGCGCGTCGTGCGCCATCAACATAGAGAAGGCGCTGAAGAAGACGCCAGGCGTTTCCTCCGCTTCGGTTAATTTCGCAACCCAGAAGGCGGTAGTGGAGCACGGCGAGCACGTTTCCGCGGAAACGCTGAAAGCCGTTGTCGAGAAAACCGGATACGGCGCTATGGAGATGGGGGAGCATGCGGGGCACGACATGCGCGAGCACGCGCACGAGGAGGAAGCCAGTGCTCTCAAAAACGACCTGATGCTCGCGATCGCGCTCGCGGTGCCGGTTTTCGTGCTTTCGTTCCCGGAGTTCTTCGGCATAATTGCGCCTCCCGCGGTGCTATTCCTGCTTACAACGCCGGTGCAGTTCTGGGCAGGCAGGCGGTTCTACAAGGGCGCGTTCGCCGCGCTGCGCAACGGCTATTCGAACATGGACGTCCTGATCGTGCTCGGCACCAGCGCCGCGTTTTTTTACAGCGCCGCCGTGACGTTCGGGCTCGTCGAGGGCTCGCTCTACTACGACAGCGCAGCGGTGATAACCGCCTTCATCCTGCTCGGCAAATACCTCGAGGCAACAGCCCGCGGAAAAACAAACGAGGCGATAAAACGGCTGATGGGGTTGCAGCCCAACACCGTGCGCGTGCTGCACAACGGCGAGGAGGTGGAGATGCCGATTGCCTCTCTGAAAATAGGCGACGTCTTCGTCGTCCGCCCCGGCGAGAAAGTCGCAACCGACGGCACGGTGATTTTCGGCGAGTCCTACGTGGATGAGTCCATGATAAGCGGCGAGCCCGTGCCGGTTTCCAAGCGCAAGGGCGATACAGTCATAGGCGCGACGCTGAACAAGAACGGCGCGCTTCGCGTGCAGGCAAGGCGCGTGGGTTCGGAAACGATGCTGGCGCAGATAATAAAACTCGTCGAGGACGCGCAATCGTCAAAAGCGCCAGTGCAGGCGCTCGCGGACAAGGTGGCGGGGATTTTCGTGCCCACCGTCGCGCTTATCGCGTTCGGTTCTTTCCTGTTCTGGCTGTTCGTGGCGCACGCGACGTTCGAGTTCAGCCTCACCATACTCGTGGCAGTGCTTATCATTGCGTGTCCGTGCGCGCTCGGGCTCGCAACGCCGGTAGCGATAATAGGCGGCACGGGCAAAGGCGCGGAAAACGGGCTCCTGATAAAGGGCGGTGAAGCGCTTGAGGCAGCGGGAAAGATAGACACGATAATCTTCGACAAGACGGGAACTCTGACAATAGGCAAGCCCGAGGTTACCGACGTCGTCGGCTTCGCGAAGCAGGACGTGCTGCGGCTCGCGGCAATCGCGGAAAAGAATTCGGAACACCCGCTCGGCGAGGCGATAGTGCGCAAGGCGGGGAAGCGCATACCTTCGTCGTCCTCGTTCAAATCAATCGCGGGGCAGGGCGTGAAGGCGCGATATCGCGGAAGGGAAATAACCGTCGGCAGGAAGCGCATGATGCGCGTTTCGCCTGAAGCCGCGGCGGCAGCCGATGTGATGGAGGAAAAGGGAAAAACCGCGGTTTTCGTCGGGCTGGACGGGAAGTGCGTCGGCGTAATCGGGATAGCAGACAGGATGAAGGAGCACGCGCCGCAGGCAGTCGCGGCGCTGAAGAGAAAGGGCTTCCGCATATTGATGATAACTGGCGACAACGAGCGCACCGCTAAGGCGATCGCAGCTCAAGCGGGCATAGCCGAGGTGATTGCCGAGGTGCTGCCCGCCGACAAGGAGCGTCACGTCGCGGCTTTGCAGAAGCAGGGCAGGAACGTGGCGTTCATCGGCGACGGGATAAACGACGCGCCCGCGCTCGCCAAGGCGGACCTCGGCATCGCCCTCGGCAGCGGAACCGATGTGGCGATGGAAACAGGAGGCATCGTGCTCGTCAAGGACGACTTGCGCGACGTGGTGCACGCCATAGAACTTAGCAGGTACACGCTCCGCAAAATCAAGCAGAACCTCGTCTGGGCGTTCGGTTACAACACAATCGGCATTCCCGTTGCCGCGGGTCTGCTCGCGTCATACGGTATCCTGCTCGATCCGATGATTGCTGGCGCGGCGATGGCGTTCTCCAGCGTTTCCGTCGTTGGCAACGCCCTGCTGATGCGGCGCTGGAAGCCCGAAACGGTTTAAATAGATTGAGCATTACTGCATTGTATGACAAACGGAAACATTCTTGACAAGCGCTTCTTCTACGTCGGGCGCTCGAAATCCCTGCAAATCACGCAGGGCTGCGCGGATTTGCCCGAT
>JAZDNL010000054.1:0-4785 GCA_043799765.1 Microcaldota archaeon
GCTTGCAACTGCGGCGATATTCGTCGTAGGAGGCATAAAACTCGGCGAATACGTCGTGCGCAAATATTTCGACCCGTCGCTGAAGGAAGGCGACGACATGCCGAAAACAATGTTCCTCGACATCCTCGCTTACGTGATGGCGTACGCTTACGTTGCGGAGTTCATCGGGCTCTCCGCAATAGTCGGCGCGTTCATCGCAGGCATCACGCTGAACTACTCGCGGCTCACGTCACGGCTCTTCGAGCTATTTTACCCGCTTGAAGCGCTGTTCGTGCCCGTGTTCTTTATAACGCTCGGAATGCTCGTCAACATTCCCGCGCTCTGGCACAACCTGCTGCCCATACTCGCGATAACCGCGCTCGCGATGGCTTCGAAATTCATCGCCTGCGGCGGCGCGGCGCTTGCTACTGGAATGCCCGCAAAGGATGCGACTATCGTCGGCGTGGGTATGTCGCCGCGCGGCGAAATCGCGCTCATCATAGGATTGTACGGGCTCACCGCAGGCGTGCTCGGCGAGACGGAGTACTCGATAATCGCCAGCGTGGCGTTCCTGACCACCATAGGCGCGCCGTGGCTGCTGAAAAAAGCGATGAACCGCTGAGTTCCACAATCGTGGAAACGCGCATCGTCAATCGTGGAAAAACCGCAAGTGTTTTATTCGCGGCGCGGGGTTTCTTGCCAATGGAGGCTTCAAAGCGCATCGTGTCTATCGGGCGCGCCACCGAATTGAAGGGACGCATAGCGCCCTATCTCAAGACGTGCGAAAAAATACCAAACGGCTTCCGTCTGGAAAAACAATACGCACGGAACAGGAAGCGCGTGCTCTCGGTTCTCGGCGGAAGCGGGCGCGATTGGAAGGATTGGCGCTGGCACATGCGCAACCGCATAGGCGATGCCGAAACGCTCGGCGGAATTTTGAATCTCACGGAAGGCGAGCGCGCCGCAATCGACACCGTGGGCGGGAAATACAGGTGGGGCGTCTCGCCGTATTTCGCGAGCCTGATGGACAGGAATGACGCGAATTGCCCGATACGCATGCAGTCACTGCCAGTCATGGAAGAGGTGACGGACAACGGCGCGTCGCTTGACCCGATGTCCGAGGAATTCAGCTCGCCTGCGCCGTGCGTGACGCGGCGCTATCCGGATCGCCTGATAATAAACCTCACGAACCGCTGCGCGATGTTCTGCAGGCACTGCCAGCGCAAGCGCAACATCGGCTGCGTCGACGAGGCGAAGCCGCGCAAGGACGTGCGCGAGGCGCTGGAATACGTGCGCGACAACCGCGAGATACGCGACGTGCTGCTTACGGGCGGCGACCCGTTTACACTTGAAGACGAAGAACTCGACTGGGTGCTTGGCGAACTCGACGGCATACGGCACGTGGAAATAAAACGAATAGGAACGCGCACGCTCTGCACGCTGCCGATGAGGACGACGAAAAAGCTCGCGCGCATGCTCGGAAAGCACGCGCCTCTTTACGTGAACACGCACTTCAACCATCCGAAGTCGGTGACGCGAGACGCGGCGCGGGCGTGCGAATTGCTATCGCGCGAAGGCATACCGCTTGGAAACCAGTCCGTGCTGCTGAAGGGCGTAAACGACGACCCGTACGTGATGAAGAAGCTCTGCCAGGAACTGCTGCGCATACGCGTCAGACCATACTACCTATACCACTGCAAGAACGTGCCTGGCGCGGGAAAATTCAGGACATCAGTGGCTGCCGGGCTGCGGATACTCAGCGAAATGCGCGGATTCACGTCGGGGCTCGCGGTGCCGCAGTTCATAATCAACGCCCCTAGCGGGCTGGGCAAAGTGGCGCTGCTGCCAGACGGGGTTGCAAGGAGGAAAGGCGGAAAACTGGTTCTCAGGACGTGGGAGGGAAGGTTCGTCGACTATCCCGCCTAGCCCTTCCGCTTTCCCTGCGCCGCGACTATGTGGGGCTTGCCCCGCACTGCCGCAGGCGCGGAAACAGGCGCCTTTCCGTTCTCCGAAGCGAAAGCGCCGATTGTCGCGACTATGTTCGTGAAGAGAATCACGAGGAAAACTATGTCGACGATAAGCGGGATTTGGATTCCAGACTCCGCAGGCAGGAAAGCCAGCACCGCGGCGGCGAGCCCGCGCGGCATCATCGTCGTCAGGAGCGTCGCCGACGAGCGCAACGACGGGGAGAACATGACAAGCAGGCGGACTCCTATGTACCTGGCTATGATGAGCGCCACCGTAAGCGCACCGGCGAGCAGGAGCGGCTGCACCGTCAGCGCGCCGAGACTGAAAACGAGCCCGAGGAACACGAAGAAGAAGGTGCGGACGAAGAAGGAAATCTCCGTCTGAACCGTCTTGATGGACTTGTCCAGCGAATAGTCGCCCTCAAGCTTGAACATGCGCGCGATTTCCTGCGAGTTGCCGAGAACTATGCTGAACACGAGCACCGCAACCGCCCCGCTTCCCCTCAGCGCCTCGACGAGCGAGTACATGATGAAGAGAATCGCGAGCGTCACAACGTAGCCGAACGGCTTTCCGTAGAAGCGCCGCAGGATGCCTATCCAGAACATGCCGAAGGCGAATCCGGCTACCGCGGCGATGGAAAAGGCGCTCGCCACGTCGTGCAGCGCGACCGCGGCGTCGAACGAGCCGAGCGTCGCCACCTTCACGAGAGCGACGGTGGCGACAATGCAGAGCGCGTCGGTGAGCACGGATTCGAGGCTAAGTATGGTCTTGGTGTTCTCGGAAGCGCCGAGCCGCGAAAGAATCGGCACCACTATGTTGGAGCTCGAACCGCCGACTATCGCGCCCAGGATGAGCGCGTAAAGCAGACGCCAGCCGAATGCGAAGTGCAGCAGCGCCGTGGCGGCGCCGCAACTCAGGGCGAAGACGACGACGGTGAAAACCGTGGTGCGCGAAAGTTCGCCGAACACCTTGAAGAGGTTGAGCCCCAGCCCCGCGTCGAAAAGCACTATTATCAGCGCGAGCGTGCCAACGAGGGGCGCTAGCGAGATGAAATACGCGGGATCCACTATCCCGAACACGGGTCCGAGAAGAACGCCTATGAGCAGGAGCAGCAGGACGTCGGGAATCTTCGTGCGCTCGAAGAATGCCAAACTGAAGAAACCGAGGAGCATCACGACGCCGAGAACGAGAAGCTGCTCTATCATGAAAAAAGAAGGGCGCGGTAATTTAAAACTACGTGCCGAGTTCGGTTGCAAGCGCCGAAACGAGGAAAAGCACGTATATGCCGATGAGCGCCATTCCGTCGCGCTTCCCGAGGCTGCCCTTCCTTATCATCATCCAGAGCACCACGTTCGACACGAGCGCGAAAATCGCGAGGTTGAGGAACGTGAACATGTTCGTTTGAATCGGCGTTATCGCCGCGGCTGCGCCCAGAACCAGCGTCAGGTTGACGATGCAGCTCCCGACGGCGTTGCCTATGGCGATGCCGGGCAGCTTCTTGCGCGCCGCCGCGACGCTCACCACGAGCTCGGGGAGCGTCGTGCCGATGGACACTATGGTTCCGGCAACGAACGCGCGGGAAACGCCCAAATCAATGGCCAGCGTAACCGCGGAACTCACGACGAAGTTCGCGCAGACAACCACGACTGCGATGCCCGCCGCGAATCCGCCGGTTGCTAAAAGCGCGTCCTTGCGCGTTATGCGCTGGACACCGTTCATATGCTCGGAAACCTTGCGCTGGAGCAGCAGCACCGCGTACGCCGTGAACGCCAGCAGGAGCAGCACGCCGGCGAACCTGCCGAGCGGGAACAGCACCACCATCGAAAGCACGCCTACTGCGAAAAGAGTTTTCAGCAAATCGCTCATGTCGCGCCTGCGCACGATGATTGTGCCGACGAGCGCCGCCGCGCCGGCGACGAGGCACAAATCGGCGATGTTCGCACCGAGCACGTTCCCGACGGAGATTCCCGTTTCCCCAGAAGCGGAAGCCGTAACCGCCACCGCTAGCTCGGGAAGGGACGTGGCAGTTGAAACAAGAAGGAACCCGACAGCCATCTCGCTGATACGGAGGAAGCGCGCGAGGACAACTGCGCGGCTTATCGCGTACTCAGCCGACTTCGCGAGCACGACGAGCGCGGCGACGAGCAGGGCGAGGTCAACGAGCATACGCGAAGAACGCAGCGCCCAATAAAAAAGCTAACGCTCGCCCCGAAAACCCACGCACTAAAAGCTAAGCGCTCTTGAAAGCCCTGCGCTTCGGAATCTTGCCCCAGCAGTCCTTGCAGATTACCTTGCGGTCTATCTTCGACGCCGTCTTGCTCGACTTCATGCACGACGCGCAAACCATGCGCTTCGGCTCGCAGTAGTCGCACGGCTCTATATACGCCGTCTCCTTGCCGCACCGCAGGCACTTGTGCGAATTCCTTTTCTTCATGTCTTAAATGTTCCCCCGCCAATCTTTATAATATGCGCGTTTTGCTACGCACCTACGGGTGCGCCTACAACAAGGCGGATTCCGATGCGATGGCAGCGGCGCTCCGCGGGACAGGCAGCCGCGTCGCGGTTTACAACACCTGCTGCGTCAAGGACGCCACCGAGCAGAAGATATTGAGCGCCATAAGGCGGGAGAAAATGCCGGTCGTGGTGACGGGGTGCCTGGCTGAAGCCGAACCGGAGAAAATCCTCCGCGCCGACCCGCGCGCGTCGGTTGTCGGCATTTCGCAGCAGCACCGAATCGCCGATGCGGTGAAAAGTGCGGCGAAGGGAAAGCCCGTCCGCTGGTTGGGCAGGGGCAGAAGAAGGCTGGAGGCGTTTTGCGACGGGAAAATCGCCCGCATC
>JAZDNL010000089.1:0-5716 GCA_043799765.1 Microcaldota archaeon
CTGGCAGTTCGGCGCGGCTGTTTCCACAATAGGCGCGGCGTGGCTGGCGGTAATCGCATACCGGTATTTCACCAAGAAGAGGGACATGCGCTGCAACATAGACAAGGACTAGCCGAATACAGTCCCGAAGCCGTGCGCGGCGTTGTCCTCGTAAGCCGCGGGAAGGGGCTCCGCCCCCTCCGGCGCTTACTCCGCCGACCTCCCCCGCGTTAACCGAAAACAGTACCGAAGCCGTGCGCGGCGTTGTCTTCCTCGGCCGCAATCTGCGCCAGCACCTTCGTTTTTTCCTCGGGTTTCGCCTCGGCAAAGGAGGGAACGGTCTTCAGCTTCTCAATCAGCGTTTTCGCTATCATTTCGTCGCACTTGAAATGCAGCACGTTCTTTCCCGCATCCAGTCCCATTGCCTTGGAATCGCGCAGCGTATAGCCGACACGCGCGAACGAATTGTCCGCGAGCGAGTCCGCCTCCAGAACAGCCTTGAGCTTCCCCACGTCGGAGGAAGCGAAGAGGAAAACAAAGTTCATAAACGAGCACCTCGGAAAGGATATTAAAAACCGTATTAATAAATTATTCCACGCCTCCGTAGCTCAGCGGTAGAGCGACTGCCTCGTACGCTTTCCCGTTTTTCGGGAAAGCCAAGTAAGCAGTAGGTCATGGGTTCAAATCCCATCGGGGGCTCTGAAAGCGCCATTCCGATTAAGACGCCGACTGCTCAGGCGGTTTCCAGGGAACCCACGTTCCGTGGAAGGCTTCGCATTGCTCCTTTCGGTCAAGTTCTGAACATTTGGGAGCGTTTCCGACACAACTATCGCCCTTCAGCTTACAACCAAGGGCACCGCAGAAGTCCCCGACAGTGGATTTTATGATGGGAAACGGCATTACCGGCGCACAGGTGCACGCGGTGCAGCCCACGAAAAACGCATCGTCATACTGCTTTTTCGCCGCCTGAAGCATGTCCTCAGTCGGCGCGAACGCATCTGGATTCAGCCGTTGGGTGGGGTCTCCGTAAAAAACTAGTTCCCTCTTGGAACTGGTCCAGAACACGTCGCTTTCAATGATTTCCCCTTTGGCTTCGGCGAATGCCTTGCCAAGAGGCAGTTTCTCGTTTCGTGCAATGACAATTGAACGGGTTATGATCTCGGAACCCTGGGGGAAACCGCTGCGCGTGTTGCCCCAATATACTCTGACTCCCTTGCTCACCAGAATATTCGGTATGCTGTCAGAACCAAGAGCGGCACCATCCGTGCCTACATCCAAGGCAGCTCCAAAACAAGCAGAAGTAGAGAAGAAGCCGAGGTTAGGGACCGCGGCAGCCTGCAGGTAGTCGGCATCGAAAATGAGATAGCTCTCGCCATTTTCGTCAACCGCTGTGAAACGGCTTCCGCTCCCGTGGGCATCAACGTACAGCGACGTTGTTCTGGACAGCAGGCTTCTAAGTTTATTTTCTTCGCAGGTTCGAGGGAACGAATCTTCGCCAGTCGAACGGATTTGCGCACAGTATGGCGGGGCAATGAAGCAGTTGGTATTAGAAGCATCGCAGATGCTGCCGTAGAGCGCGATGCCGACTTTTTCGGCTTTCTTCCTGAACAAACAAGCCTCGGTAGCTCCCACCATGCCCGGTTGTTCTGCAAGACCGCAGGAATCGAATAAGAGTTCCGGCAGGTCTACGAACCTATTTTTCACGGCATTTTTCAGAACAATCGAGACCGGCTCCGTGGAAGAACCCCGCGTCGGAATTCTCGACACTGACACGCCGGAATCAGCCAACCCTTCATCACTGGGCACCCGACCGTCCGGGCTGATAGTATAAGCGCCCCCCAAGAGCATACCGAACGGACTCGCATCCTTATCGCTAAAGGGGAAGGGCTCAATCACGCCGTAGTCGCCAATCAGCATGACGCCCCACGGCGAATTCGTCTTTGACAGCATCGTTTTCAGGATGAATTTTTCCGTCCGAACTTCTTCGGATTCGGGCGCGTTGTTTTGGCTGGAAATTTTTATTTTAAATTCAACATCCTCGGGCAGAGACACGCGTTCCTTGAGTTTTAAGGTGCACGCCCCGCAAGCCAAGGTCTTTTCGTTTAGAAGATCTGAAACCGGAAAGCTGCATTCGGACAGTGTCAGTTTATTGGTGATGTCCGAAATGTCGGAAGCTCGCTCGTAGGAATCGCATCTGGCGTGGAGAACCCCGCGCGTAGTGAAAAAGGATACCGCAACGACCATGCCTGGTTCCCCAGCGCTTATTTTTTTCATATCAAATGCAGTATCGATACCGTTCGGATTGGAGCATACGTGGAGCGGGGTCGTCTTCTTTCGATATTCTATCTTTCCGGTATCGGGATTTTCTTGGTAGGAAGACATTTCGGAAGTGCAGAAGTCGGTCATTTTCAGCAATCTTGGCTTTTTGTCTATTCGTACGTAACTTCCGTCGTCTGCCTGAAGAAGATAGGATTCATCGCGCAGATAATCTCTGAAATTTTCGGCGGGATACTCTGAAGAGTAAATTTTCATTCCAAACCGGTCAGAAGCGAATTTGGAGTCGCCCCGCCTGGAGTTGACAAAAAATTCATAGCTCGGGGCAGAGCCAGTTTTTATGAAGGCGGTTGTGATGCCGTTTGGCAGATCTATTTGGCTTATGCCACTGGAAGGAAACGAGGACAAGGAAAAAACCACTTCTTTTGACGCCAAAGCCGACGTTTTGACCGAACTCAGGATGGCAGCATCCGACAGGCCGAAGGAGCGCTTCGCATAATCGGAATCAAGCTCGAAATATTTCGAGAGCGTGCCCTCCGAACCGATGGTCCTCATGTAAGTGCGCAGAGCATTTTCATACTCCGTCGTTTTATCGAGTTTTTTGCCGTTTGTCACGATCAGCAAATCAGCCTTGCAGGGGATAACGACGCGCTTGCGAAGTTTCTGCCTGCCGAGCTGCGGATACGCAGCCAAGCCGACGTCCGCGACGAGGTAGTAGTTCCCGCCGCACCTCTGGCAAAGAGGGTCGAACTCAAGGTCTATAGCGGCAGCGTGCCCTTCGGCAACTGTCTTCGGCGCATAGAAGCAATCGCGCGCGTCGTTTGCCTGAGTGAAGTCGGGCTGCCCGCCGGGAGCGGGAACCTCGACGACACCGACGTCGCTCAGAAGCACGGAACTGTCGGGGCTTGAAACCACGACCGAGGCGGTTCGGTGGATGGAATCGAAGGAGGGCGGTGACGCGCCAGCTGCATAACTCACTGAAAAATGGTCGTATGCGAAAACGGGCGCGGAAAGGAATAAAGCCAAAAAAAGCAGTCTGGCTACGTCCGGCATAATGAACTCCCGCTCTTCAGGTATTTATTCCGGACAGTTCGGTGGCGTCCGGAGGGTTTGCGCGGGAGGGAGCGACCGCGCCGCTTAATAAAGTTATTTTCGTTAAATATGCAGGATGGCATTTTCGCAATTGAATGCGTTGCTCGGGCTTATCGCCGCGTTAGCCCTCGCCCTGTACGCCTTCACGCGCGAGGACCTGGGCAGCACCGGCACGCTCGCCGCGCTTTTCGTGGGCATGATCGTCTTTTCGTTCGGCGGCTGGACGTGGTTCCTCCTGCTCGTCACGTTCTTCGTGTCATCCAGCTTGCTCACCGCTTTCCGCGAGAAGGAAAAGGCGGAGGTGCAGAAGGAATTCGCGAAGGGAGGCGTCCGCGATTTCTGGCAGGTGATGGCGAACGGCTCGCTTCCCGCGCTGTTCGCGCTTCTCTTCTACCTGCGCGGCGGCGGGGCGCTGCTCTTCGTCGCTTTCGTCGGCGCGCTCGCCTCCGTCACTGCCGACACGTGGGCCACGGAGCTCGGGGTGCTCAGCGAGCGCCCGCGCATGATCACGAACGGCAAACGCGTGGCAAAGGGCGCGTCGGGCGCGGTTTCGGGAATCGGGCTGCTCGCCGCGCTTGCGGGAGCGGCGTTCATCGCATTCTGCGCAGTTGGGCTGAACATGTTCAACAACTACCTCTCGGACGTGCAGGCGCTCGGCATCCTGCGCAACTACCTCGTCGACCTGTTCGTAGGCGGCGGGAAGTTCATATTCGTCGTCACGGCAGCGGGATTCCTCGGCTGCCTCGCGGACAGCTTCTTCGGCGCGACCATCCAGGGCATGTTCTGGTGCCCGAAATGCAAGAAGGAAACCGAGAGGCACACGCACCGCTGCGGGTTCGAAACGTGCTACTACAAGGGCTTCACCTTTGTCGACAACGACGTCGTGAACTTCCTGAGCGCGTGCTTCGGGGCGCTCGCGGCGATAGCGCTTTACGAACTTCTCTGATTACACGCCCGCAAGCATGGCGACAAAAAAGATAAACACTAGAGCGTAAAGCCCGTCGCCGAGGAAGTCGCCCAAGGCGGGAAAGTAGTATTTTCCGAAAAACACGACGGCGAGCGGCGCAAGAAGCCACAACCCGCTACCCATCATGGCGCCCACTAGGGCTATCGGAACCGCGAGGAACGCTGCCGAACCAACTACGAGCCCGGAGTCGCTTATCAAACCGCCCGAATACGTCGCTATCACGATGATCATCATCATGAACAGGAACGTTGTCGCCGCTCCTTCCTCGCCAGGCGGAAAATTCCAAGCCGTCGTGTTTCCCATGCATATGCTTTGTTTTCGGCTTATTTAATTATTATTAGTTAAAATTTTGTAAAAACCGCAATATTTAAGAAGCGAGTAGGTTAATTACAAATATGGCTGATTTGACTGACGGCATGGATAAGCACATCCTGTACGAGCTGGACGCCGATGCGAGGCAGCCGTTCTCGCGCATCGCGAAAAAACTCCGCACGTCACAGCAGGTGGTGGACTACCGCGTCGGAAGGATGCTCGACGAGGGCGTGATAAGGGGTTTCGTGACGCTCATGGAGTTCGGGAGGATGGGCTACGCGTTCAACGCGCTTCTCATGAGGCTACAGAATGCGGACAACAGGAAAATCGAGGAAATCAGCCGTTTTCTGGCGCGCCGGGAGCGGGTGGGCGTGATATTCAGGCACACGGGCAAGTGGGACCTGCAAGTCGGCCTCAACACCTGCGACGTGTTCAACCTGAACGAGGAGGTTTTGGAAATAGAGGACAGGTATTCCGGCTACATACGGGAATCCATCAAGGGCTCACATTTCGGCAGGACGTATTTTGCGCGCGACTATCTCGTGGATGAAAAATACCGCGTTCCGAGGAGAGTGGCGCCGATTACGGGCGGAAAGGCCGAGGTGCGCGGCTTCGAAGAGGTGGAACTCGCGCTGCTCGCGCTGCTTGACCAGGATGCGCGCATGCCTGCTGCGAAGATGGCGGAAAAAGTCGGTGTTTCGCCCGACACCGCCCTGCAGAAGATAAGGCGGCTTAAGGAGGATGGCGTCATCGTTGGCACGTTACTCTGGCTCAACCCCGAAGCAGTCGGCAGGTCGTATTACCGGCTCATCGTTAAACTCAGGGCGCTGACGAAGCAGCGGGAGGCGGAGTTGTATTCCTTCCTAGCGAACACGCCGTGCGTCTGGGGCGCGATAAAGGTGTTCGGCGCGTGGGACATGAGCCTGGAACTCGAGGTCGGAAGCGCGGAGGAACTCAATGCATTCGTGCTGGAATTGCGCAACAGGTTCAGCGGCGTCATAATAGATTACGACGTCCTCGCCTGTTACGGCACGGACAAGTTCACGGTGTTTCCGCACGACCTGAGGCCCGCCTGGCTGAAGCGCGCCTAAA
>JAZDNL010000098.1:0-3270 GCA_043799765.1 Microcaldota archaeon
TTACGTGCCCGACGTGCGGCGTCCCGTTGACGTAAGGCGGGCCGTCAAGCAGGAAATACTTCTTCGCGTTTTTGCGGTGCTCCGCCAAGCCCTGCGGTATCTGCTTCTCCTTCCAGAAAGCGCGGACCTCCTCCTCGACGAGCTTGGAGTCGTACCGCTCGATAGCGCGCATGGGGTAATCAGCGCAAGAGCGCATTAAATCCTTTCGCTAGGAAAGCAGGCGGGCGGGAGCGAAGCCGCCCCTGTTCTTTTTACTCGGGATAGTACGTCATCTTTTCCTCGTTCAAAATCCTGATGTAATCGTAGCACTCGATTGTTTCGGGAAACGCCCTCCTCAATTCCTGTATTTTTCCGAGCAGTTCGTGGAGGCTCCTGACATGGAATTCCACTTCCAGGTCCCCCCCACCGATCGGCTCGTTAACCTGGTACATATTCGGTTCCTGCCGGCAATATTCTCTGATCTGCTCCCGTTTGACCGTCCGCGTGAGGGAGAAATCGGCCTTGTAGTATTCGTAACCGAGCTTCTCGATGTCTATTGACGCCCGGTAGCCTTGAATAACCCCCGTTGCGGCGAGCCGCTTGATCCTATAAGCCACTGTTTCCGGGTCGCTGCCGGCGGCTCTCGCGATTTCCACCGCCTTTGTCCTGGCTTCGTTCGAAATTATCTTGAGTATTTTCATGTCCAACTCGTCGGTTTCAACCGGGTCGCCGCCGATGATCCGCGGTTTGGTTTCGTCCTTTTTGCCCGTCAGGTACGCCTTCGAAAAATGATAGATTGGCGAGTAAACTGACACCCTGGTTCTCGCAATCCAGGGCTTGAACTTGTTTTCAACCTCTCCCCAAAAAGCGTTATAGTCCCGCGTTTTCCTCGCGCCCATGACGAATATTATGTCCGCGGATCCCGTTATCCTGGCAAGCCCCCAGACCTCCTTCCTGCCCTTCAGAAAGCGCATTATCTCGCCGACCTTGGCTTCATCCGCCCGCCTCAGCGTGACATAGCCACGGAACTGGATGAATCCCAGGCGCGTCGCATCAATCAGGGTCCTGTAGCCCATGATTATGCCCTCCTCTTCCAACCGCGCGATTCTGTAGGAAACGCGCTGCTTGGACATTCCCAGCTTAGAAGCGATGCGCGATATCGGCTGCCGGCAGTCCACGTCCAGCTCGTACAGGATTTGGCGGTCTCTTGCGTCTATGTTCATATTTTAACTTAATTGTATTTTTATTTAAATATCTTCCGCTTTTGTCAAAAAAATAGGAAAAAAGATTTAACTATTCCAACTGCGCGTATTACTGTAACTGAAAAGTTGTAACAAAAAGGTGGATGAAAAATGGTCGGGAGCCTTCCGGGTTTCTTCACAGGCGTCGGCGATCAGGAGGGAGACACCGGCATGCTCTTCGTTTTTTTCATCGCTTTCCTTGCGATATTCAACAACAGCACAATCAGCGAAATCCCGTTTGTTTGGGGAGCTGCGATTTTTGTGAGCATAGGCGGAGCGCTTATGAATTTCGCGATTGGCACGGGTTTCGGATTAATCCTCGTGCCCGTGCTGTTCGCGGTTTTCGCCAAGGGCTATTTTCCCGCACTGACAGACTTCTTCGGTCCCGGATTGATGGCGTTCATCTGCGTCGCGTTCTTCGCCGTTGCGGCGGGCGTTTAACGGACGCGTTCGTACGCCCTGGCCGGGTTGCCGAAAAGTATCCGCAGCCAGTTGCCGAAGTGGAAGAAGAAGAAACGCAAATAGCCCCATCTGTGTATGCGGCGCGCGGAGACGTAGGCGATTGCGTCGCCGACGAAAACGGTTTTGCCGAAGCGCCTCATGCGGCGTTGGACGTCGACATCCTCCCCTGTTATGAGCGTCTCGTCGAACCCGCCTATTTTTTTCAGCGCCGACTGCCGCATCGCCATGGACGAGCCCGCGCCGCTCGGCAAGCCGAGCGCGTTCGTAACCGCGAAATAGGGGTTGAGGAACCAACGGCACGCGAATCCGTCGAACTTGTTGCCGTCGGTGAGGAAAACCGCGCCGTGCGTCGAAACGACGTCTTTGTCTGAAAAAGGCGCGCACAATTCCCGCAGCCAATTTTTGTCGAGAACCGCGTCGCCGTCCGTGCACGCGATTATTTCGCCGCGGGCAGCCTTCGCGCCAGCCTGCCTTCCCGCGGATATGCGCTTTTTAGTGACCGTAATCACTTTCGCGCCAAGTTTTTTGGAAATGGCGGCTGTTTTATCGGGGCTTTCGTCGTCGGCGACTATTATTTCGAGCGGTTTCAGCGTTTGAGCCTTCAATGAGCGGATGCATGCCGCTATCCGTTTTTCCTCGTTGTATGTCGGAATGACGACGGATACGCGCATTTTTCTCACGAAAAGAACGACGTTATGATGCCCTTCCGCTTCTTTATCGCGGCGAGCAGTTCCTTCTCGCCGTCGCTGAGCGCCTTCGAGTATTTCTCCTCGATGATTTTGACGTCCTCGCGGCTCATGTCCGAGTAGAGCACGTCCTTGCCGCGAATCTGCCTGCCGAAGGACGGCTCCGCCATGCTGATTGCGACCTGTTCGCCCCTTTTCGCCTCTTCGACCGCTTCCTTTTCGTGCTGTATCGAGCGGACGATTCCCACGCGCTCGCCTTCCTCGTTGACAAGCGGGATGCCCTTACGGATTCTTCCCTCGAGGACCTCGACGCCGCATATGCAGGGGTTGTTCACGCGGAAGCAGCAGCCGTCCATGACCAGCACTTTCGCCGGCAAAATCAGGCGCGAAAAAGCCTCCTTGCGCTCGCGCTCCTTCTCCTCGTCCACCCAGTGCTTGTACCCCCCTATCAGGTTGTAGATGATTTTCTCGTCGAGCAGCTTCACGCCGCTTTCCTCGGCAGCGCGCCGAACGTCGTCTTCGATGGAAACGTTGAAAGCGAATATGACGCCGAAGAACGGCTCCTGCTCGCGGATGGACGACGCGGTGGCGACGTCCTTGCGTGACGGCGAGCCGACGCCGGTGCTTTTGAGGGGAATGCCCTCGGCTTTCAGGAGGCGTGCGATTGCCTCCAGCGAGCCCAGCGCGTCGGCGCGCAGTATCACGCCGACCGATTCGCTCTCGGTAATGATCTCCGTCATCTCGCGCCTTATGTCCTCAATCGCCTTGGCTTCGTTTGACTCGTTGACGGCGAAAAGCGAGGAGCCTGCAAGCGCTTCGCCCGCCCTTTCGCATGAAATCTTAACTCCGCATGCGGCGCCCGCTTCGTCTACGGAAGCGAATTCCCCGCCCTCGCGCATCTC
>JAZDNL010000090.1:0-3331 GCA_043799765.1 Microcaldota archaeon
AGGAACGTGTGGCAGCACAAGGCGCCGCTGAAGATGCTCGAAGCGGTGAACGAAATCGTGAAGCACGACTCCTCGGCGGGAATAGCGCTCCGCTGCCTAAAGTAAGGTTTTTTAAGCATACGCGGGTAATGGCTTCGTTCAATTCGAGGTGGTTTGGGAATGAAGAGGGGACAAGGTGCGTTCGAGTACGTCCTGCTTCTGGCGGGAGTGCTCTTGATAGTCGTTCTCGCGGTAGTGCTTCTCAGGGGAGGGATCTTCCAGAGCGGAGGGAAGGACGTGGCGGTCCAGAACTGCCAGCGCGCACTTGCGCAGTCGAGCATATGCTACGACGTCGACGGCAACTGGGTTCCGGCGGGAGTGCCGACGCCCGCGCCAAGCGCCTGCTCGCAGCTGAACATTAACTATCCCGGAACGTGGGATCTGACGTGCGGACCGCGACCGGGCGGAGCAGCGCCTGCGCAGGGCAGTCAGTAGTTTTCTTTTTTCCTTTCTCTTTTTATTGTTTTTACGAAACCTTTAAAGCGCGGCATGCGTGATGAAACCGTGAAAAAACGCTCGCAGGCGTCGGTGGAGTACATCCTGCTGCTGGCGCTCGGCCTGTTCATACTCGTAATGGCGTTCGCGCTCGCCTACTACGCGAAGTCCTTCACGGACGCGACCCTCGCCGAGGTGGCGCGCACGAGAAACGAAACAATCGCGCTCCTGGTGAGGTAATTGGCGGGCATTTTCAAGCAGTACGATGTCAGGGGAGTCTATCCCTCCGAGCTTGACGAAAAGCAGGCGGAACGCATCGGCAACGAGTTCGGCCGCATGACGCGGGCGAAGGAGATAGCGCTTGCAGGGGACGCCCGCCTTTCCACGCCTTCCCTGAAAAAAGCTTTTGCGAAGGGGGCGACCCGCGCGGGATGCAGCATAATCGACGTAGGCATCGTCCCCACGCCGTTCCTTTACTTCGCGGTTGCGCATTACAAGCGCGAGGCAGGCGCCATGATAACCGCGTCGCACAACCCTGCGCAGTATAACGGCGTAAAGCTGTGCAAAAAAGGCGCGGAGTGCCTCACCTACGAGTCGGGAATCCGCGAAATAGAGGAGCGCGTCCGCGGCGAGGACTTCCGCGCTAAAACAAAGGGCGCCATCTCCAAGCAGGACGTCCTTCGCGATTACACGGACTGGGTCGTCGGTAAGACGCGCATGAAAAAGAAGCTCGTCGTGGTTGTTGATTGCGGCAACGGCGTGTGCGGCGGCTACGCGCCTGAAATCATGCGCAAGGCGGGATGCATCGTTTCCGAGTTGTATTGCGAGCCCGACGGCTCGTTCCCGAACCACGCGCCCGACCCTACGAAGGACGAGAACGTCGAGGAACTGGCGCGCGTCTGCAAGTCGCACAACGCGGACCTGGGCATCGCGTTCGACGGCGACGGGGATCGCGTCGTGTTTCTGGATGACAGGCGGCGCATTCTTCGCGGGGACGAAACGCTCGCCATCTTTGCGAAGGACGCGCTTCCGACAAATCCCGCGGCGAAAGTCGTCTTCGACGTCAAATCGTCGAGGGCGCTTCCGGAAGTCATCTCGCGCTACCGAGGCATGCCCATCATGAACCGCGTCGGGCACTCGTACACGCACGAGCGCCTGCTGAAGGAAGGCGCCTTGCTTGCTGGCGAAGTGAGCGGGCACTTCTACTTCGCCGAAAACCACGGATACGACGACGGGATTTTTGCGGCGCTTAAAATGTGCGAACTGGTTTCGCGCAAGGGATTGCTGAGCAGCCTTTTGGACAGCCTGCCCGAGCATTACGCAACGCCGGAAATACGCGTCCCCTGCCCCTCCGAAAAGGTGCACGCCGCCATCGAGGGCGTGAAGGAGGCGGCGAAACGCGACCACCTGAAAATCATAACGCTCGACGGCGTGCGCGTCGAGGCTCCCGAATGGTGGGGCCTGGTGCGGGCGTCCAACACGGAGCCGCTCATCACCATGCGCATGGAAGGAAGCACGAAGCAGGCGCTCGGCGAGGCGCGCCGCTTCTTCGAAAACGCCCTTGAATCAAGAGGCATTGTGCTGTGACGCTCACCATACTCATACCAACTCACAACGAGGAGGGAAGGATAGGCGGCACGCTGAAGCAGCTTAACTCTTTCCTTCGGACAAGCAAGCTTCGCGCATCCATCCTCGTAGTGGATGACGGGAAGGATGGAACTGCTGAAATCGCCCGCTCCCTCGGCGCCCGCGTCCTTCACTTCCCGAAACGCCTTGGAAAAGGAGGCGGAGTCCACGCGGGTTTGAGGCACGCGAAGGGGGATATCGTCATTTACGACGCCGACGCTTCCACCCCTCCCGAAGAGATTCCCCGCCTGCTTGCTGCGCTGAAGAATGCCGACGTTGCAATCGGCTCCCGCTATTCCCGCGCTTCGCAGGCGAAAATGCCGACAATCCGCAAAATCACCGGGCGTTCCTTCAACGTCCTCGCGCGGCTCCTTTTCGGGCTGCCGTTCACGGACACGCAGTGCGGGTTCAAGGCAATAAGGAAGGAGGCGAATGCGCGCCTCGGCCCGAAGCTGAAGGAAACGGGATTTGTCTGGGACGTCGAATTCCTTGCGGTTGCGCTGCGCCTCGGAATGCGCGTCGAGGAAGTCCCGATACGCTGGAGGCACGTGACAGGCGGGCCTACGGCGGCAGGAGGAATCCTCGGCCTGCTCAGGACCACGCTACGGATGCTTGCCGACGTGGTGGCGCTGCGCGTGCGTTTTTGAGTACCAGAACGAGGCGGCGGTAACTGCGATCAAAACCGCGTAAACCACGATTGTGTCCAGCTTTATTCCCAGAATCAGGTTCAGAAAAGCCAGGAGCAGCGCGGGCACGGTCATGGCACACGCCAGCGAGAACGTTATTCGCTCGACAACGTCCGCTTCCCTGAAGAAGGCGAGCGAAATCGCATACCCCGCCGCCAGGAAAAGAACGCCGCCGATTACGAACTCAATCATAACGCAGATTAATGCAGGCACCTTTTTTTAAGCATGCGATACGACGTTTCCGTCGTCGGGGCGGGGGCGGTGGGCTGCATTGCCGCCAAGGAATGCGCCGGCCGGGGTTTGCGCGCCGCCGTCTACGAGGAGGACTCCGCCGTGGGAAAGCAGCGCAAATGCACCGCACTTGTCTCCGAAACCGGGCTGAAGTCAATAGGCGTCGATTACAAGCGCGCAGTCCTGCATCGTGTTCGAGGCGCGATAGTAAGTGCCGGCAACGCCGAGATGACGGTTGACGCGGGAAAAAACATCGCGTCCGTCCTTGACCGCCAAAAGTTCGACGAGGAATGCGCAAGGGAAGCCGAATCTGC
>JAZDNL010000043.1:0-5420 GCA_043799765.1 Microcaldota archaeon
ACGGTTCTGCACGGCTTCCTCGGAGAGCGGCTCTACGACTGGAAGGTCACGCGCGACCTCGTCAGGAAGGTCGCGGAGAATTATTCGCTCCCGTATTTCACGATAACGCCCACCTTCAGCATCTGCCCGAAGCACGGCTACCTCGCAGGCGAGCACGAGTATTGCCCGCTCTGCGACGAGGAGATAGGATTCGAGGAAGCGAAAGCGGTGGTTCCGAGGTGAACGAGCATGGCTGACGAAAATCTTCAGGCGAAACGGAGCAAGTGCGAAGTGTACAGCCGCATCGTCGGCTACCTGCGCCCGGTTTCGCAGTGGAACGACGGCAAGCGCGAGGAGTTCGCGATGCGCACGACGTACGACGCGAAAAAGTGAGCGGATGCGTTTCGGCGGAATACAAAAGACGAGCCTGATAGACTTCCCAGGACGCCTCAGCACCGTTCTGTTCACGCAGAGCTGCAACTTCCGGTGCCCGTTCTGCTACAACAAGCAGCTCGTTATTCCGCAGCCCGACGATCCGTGGTTCGACGAGTCGTCGGCGTACCAGACGCTGGAAAACCGGAAGCATCTGATTAATGCGGTTGTGATAACCGGCGGGGAGCCCTCCGTCCAGAAGGATTTGCCGGATTTCGTACGCGGTTTGAAGGAACGCGGCTTCTTCGTCAAGCTCGACACGAACGGCTCGAACCCCGCGATGCTCAAGGGGCTGCTTCCCCTGCTGGATTTCGTCGCAATGGACGCGAAATGCACGCCCGAATCATATCCCCTCGTGACGCGCTCGGAGGTTTCGGAAAAGGAGGTGCGGGAAAGCGCTTCCATTCTCCTGAAGTCGCGCACTCCCCACGAGTTCCGCACAACCGCGGTGCCCACCATCGTCGACGAGGCGGAGATTGAAAAAATTGGCGCCTGGCTGGACGGCGCCGAGCGCTACGCGATACAGAAATTCCTCCCGAAGAACACGCTTGACCCGCAGTTCGAGAAGGTCGTGCCGTATCCGCACACCCGCCTTCTCGGGCTCGTAGAACTAGCGAAAAAACATTTTAAGAACGTAGAACTGCGCGACTAGGCGCGCTCAACCGCAATCCCCTTCTCGCTGATGCCGAACCCGTGGCTGGCAAGGGAGTGCCTCGTCCCCCTCATCTTCGCGATGCGCAGGAAGCGCGCCTCGCCCTCCCTGCTGAGTTCGAACACGCCGTCCGCAGCAGCTTCCTCCTCTCCGCCGTTCTCCGAAGTCGCGATTACCGTTATGCCCGCTTCCGCCGCCGCATGCGCCATCTTCGAAAAGTCCCGCCTGTCCGCGCCAAGCGCGCTCCACGTGTCGACGACGAGCCGTTTGGCTCCCAACCGCCTCGCGATGCGCAGCGCAGTCTCCAACGCGTCATCTCCGTGAAGAATGGCGTGCTCCTCGCTGCTGGGTTTGCCGGCGCGGATGCTTGCCGCGTCTATTATCGCCAGTTCTCCCCTGCGCTCAGCAGAATTCAGGTTCCATCCGAGCGACAGGGCGTCCTCGCGCAGCTTTTTCGGAGAATGCTCGGTTGTGAGAAAAACGGTTTTTTCGCCCTCGGTTGCGCCGCTGAGGGCGAACTGCATCGAAAATATGCTTTTTCCGGAGCCGGGCGCGCCTTTTACGACGAAGGCGCGCGCCCGCGGCAGCCCGCCGTCGACGAGCTCGTCGAGCCCGTGGATGCCGCTTCGTATCCGCTCCATAACACGCTTCAGCCCTCGCAAACATTTATATCTTTCCTTGGAGCCCAACCCATTCCTATGCGCCACCTTATACTGACGGAAAAGCCGAGCGTCGCGGCGAAGATGGTGCGCGCGCTCGCCCCGAATGCGTCGGAAAAGAGGCAGGCGGGAGTCGCCTACTACGAGTTCGAGCGCGGCGGCGAGAGCTACGTCGTCGCCCCTGCAGTCGGGCACCTTTACTCGCTGAAGCAGGCTGGCGTTTCGGAGGGCAGGGACTATCCGGTTTATGAAATCGAGTGGGCGCCCGCGTTCGAGGTGAGCAAGGGCGCGGCGTTTTCGAAGAAGTACTGGGCGTCGCTGAAATCGCTTGCGGCGAAAGCGGACTCGGTGATAGCGGCGACCGATTACGACATCGAGGGCTCCCTTATCGCATACAACATAGCGAAATTCCTCGCGAAAGGAAAGCCCCTGTCGCGCATGAAATTCTCCGTGCTCACCGACGACGCGCTTTCCGATTCCTTCGAGCATCAGCGTCCATTCGACGAAACCAATGCCCTTGCAGGCGATGCCCGCCATCGCTTGGACTGGCTGTGGGGCATCAACCTTTCGCGGGCGCTGATGTCCGCCATCAAAACGGCGGGAGTTTTCCGCGTGATGAGCATCGGCCGCGTGCAGGGCCCGGCGCTCGCAATGCTGTCCGAAAAAGAGCGCGAGATCGCGGCTTTCAAAGCAGTGTCATACTGGCAGGTTTTCGCGCTCGCTTCGGGCGTCACATTTGAGCACAAAACCGAACGCTTCTGGAAGGAGGACGAGGCGAAAAAGGCGGTTGCCAACTCGTCCAAGAACGGCGTCGTGCTTTCGGTGGAACGAAAGCGTGTCGAGTCGGAAGCGCCCGCGCCTTTTGATTTGACGACCATGCAGATGGAGGCATACCAGGCGTTCGGGTTCTCGCCCGCGAGGACTCTTGAAATCGCGCAGAAGCTTTACGAAGCCGCGCTCATATCGTACCCGCGCACCGCGTCGCAGAAACTGCCGCAGGAACTCGGGCTCGCGAAAATAATAGCGAAAGTCGGAGAGAACGCGGAGTATGCCGCGCTTGCAAAACGCCTCATTGCTTCCAATCGCACTGCGCCTAAGGAGGGCGGCAAGTCGGACCCCGCGCACCCCGCAATCTACGCAACGGGGCAGAAGCCCGGCGCGCTCGCTTCCGAGGAGAAGAAGCTTTACGACCTGGTTGCAAGGCGGTTCCTTGCATGCTTCGCCCCGTCGGCGTTCAAGGAGAACCTTTCAGTCGACGCGCGTTTCGGAACCGAGGAATACGACGCGAAGGGTTCCACCGTCGTGGAAAAAGGATGGCTGGAATACTACCCGTACGCAAAACAGGACGAAAAACTGCTCCCGAATTTCACGGAAGGGCAGAAACTTATCGCCGAAAAAATATGGAGCGAGGCGAAGGAAACCCAGCCGCCCAAGCGCTACACGCCCGCCTCCATAGTGAAGGAGCTCGAAAGCCGCGAGCTTGGCACGAAAGCGACGCGCGCCGAGGTAATCGAGACGCTGTACAACCGCGGCTATGTCACCGAGCCCAAGAGTATCCGCGTAACCGCGTTCGGACTCGCCGTGAACGACGCGCTTTCCCACAACTGCCCCGACATCCTGAGCGAGGATTTAACGAGGGGAATCGAGCACGACATGGAGCTCATCGCAGACGGGAAGAGGAAATCCGAGACCGTCGTCGAGTCTGGCAGGAAGGAACTGGCGCGAATGCTCGACATCTTCCGGAAGCACGAGTCCGCCATAGGCAAGGAGCTTCTGGTGGGGCTGAACGAGGCGCGCAACGACGCGAACTCCCTCGGCAAGTGCAAGTGCGGGGGCAACCTCGTGCTGCGCAAATCCAAGTACGGGATATTCGTGGGATGCGACGCCTATCCGAAATGCACGAACACGTACCCGTTGCCGAAGGAGGCTTCGGTTACGCCGGTGCGCAAGGTGTGCGACAAGTGCGGCACGCCGATAGTCATAATCAAGCGCAAGGGCAAACGCCCGTGGCGCATGTGCCTCGACACGAACTGCCCGACGAAGGCGAGCTGGGGGAACAATGCCGAAAATAAGGCTTGATTCGCGGTTTAACGCCCAGCAGAACGCGGCGCGCTATTTCGAGGAGGCGAAGAAGTTCAAAGCGAAGGCAGAGGGCGCGCGGAAGGCCATTGCGGACACGGAAGCGAAGCTGGCGAAGGTGCCGGAGTTCATCGACATTGTGCGCCCGAAAATCCGCGTGAAGGCGGCGCGCGAGAAAAAATGGTTCGAGAAGTTCCACTTCTTCACGACGAGCGGAGGGTTCCTCGTGGTTGCCGGGAAGGACGCCAAGAGTAATGAGCTGCTGGTTGCCCGGCACATGGAGGCTGGCGACCTGTTCATGCACGCCGACATAACCGGCGCCCCTGCGACGATAATCAAGGACGGGCAGAAGGCGGGCGACGGGGTCGTGAAGGAGGCGGCGCAGTTCTCCGCCTGCTATTCAAGCGCATGGAAAAACGGGCTGCATTCTGTTGACGTTTACGCCGCCCTGCCCTCGCAGGTTTCAAAACAGTCGCACGGCGAGTACGTGGGAAAGGGCGGGTTCATGATTTACGGCGAACGAAGGTGGTTCAGGAATGCCCAACTGAAGCTAGTGTTGGCCGCAAAGGAAGGAACGCCCTTCGCCGCCCCCCTTCTCTCGGGCGTTGCGGGCGTGCTCATTACCCCCGGACGGAAGGGCAAGAAGTCGGTTGCCGAGGCGATTGCGAGGAAGCTCGCAGTGCCCGTGGACTCGCTCATGCCCCTGATTCCCGGCGATTCGGATTTAAAACAAGAATAGTAATAAAAGCAGGAACTGCGTAATAGGGTTCCCAACTTCTAGGAGCGTGTTCTCTATGGCAGAAGTCGAACTTAAAGTCGCAGAAGCGATGCAGATTGACTACGGCAAGCGAGTCGTGCGCCTCGACACGCGCGCCCGCGAAGCCATAGGGGTAGGCACGGGCGACGTGGTCGAAATCAAGGGCCCCAAGAAAACCACCGCCGCGGTCGTGCTGCCCGCCCACCCGCAAGACGAGGGCCTGAGCCTGCTGCGCATGGATGGAGTGCTCAGGCAGAACGCGGGCGTGGCGCTCGGCGATCGCGTCAGGATACGCAAGGCGGAAATCAAAAACGCGCGGAAAATCATACTCGCGCCGAACCAGCCGTCGCGCTACGCAACGGGGTTCGAGCAGTTCGTCAAGAAGAACCTGCTTGGCAAGCCGCTCGCAAAAGGCGACATCATTTCCATCAACGTGTTCGGCACCGCGTTCCCGTTCGCCGTCGCACAGACGGTGCCCACGGGCCTTGTCGTCATCTCCGCGGATACCGAGGTGGTTCTACGCGAGGAGCCCATGAAGGAACTCGGCAGAATCGCGACGATTTCCTATGAGGATTTGGGCGGAATACGCGACGAAGTGACGAAAGTCCGCGAGATGGTTGAGCTTCCGATGCGCCATCCCGAGCTGTTCGAACGCCTCGGAATCGAGCCGCCGAAGGGAGTTTTGATATACGGCCCGCCTGGTTGCGGAAAAACCCTGCTTGCGAAGGCGGTTGCGAACGAAAGCGAGGCGCACTTCATCACGGTTTCCGGACCTGAAATAGTTTCGAAATTCGTCGGCGAGGCGGAGGAGCGCTTGCGCAACATCTTCAAGGAAGCCGAGGACAACGCGCCCTCGATAATC
>JAZDNL010000049.1:0-25780 GCA_043799765.1 Microcaldota archaeon
TGTTCAAGCCTTCCTCCTCACAACAAAATAGGCTAAGGCGCCCGTTACCCAAGCAATTACCAAGCCGATTCCCACGCCACGCACATAGGCGTTGTCGATAATATGCCCAAGCGTAAAAAATACCGCGCTCAGGACAAGCTCCAGCGCTACGCGCTTGGCGTATGTCGAGAGCCATTTGTCCGTGCCCTCCCTTCGTGTGTTCGTTGTGTGTCTTTTCATTTTATATTCCATCTTTCTCTGCCTACCTAACCTATCAGTATGCCATGCCTTTCCTTAAATGACATGGCGCTCTTTCTTTTTAAATCCTCGTTTTTCGTCATGCTCAAAAACTCCTTTTCTTGCTCAAAAAGTAGTCTGAACGCGAGAGTTGTTTAGCAAAGCCTTAGTCATCAAAAGCATTTAATAAACGCGCGCCCACAATTCCTTCCGCGCGACGGTAGTCTAGCCTGGTAGGACGCGAGATTGCCAGGAGATGTAATCTCGCAAATATCTCGCAACCCGGGTTCAAATCCCGGCCGTCGCACTCCTCTTAAAACAAGTGACCGCGGTATGGGTGGATTCTTCGAAGGCGATGATTTCAAAGACGCCGAGTTCAAGGCGCTGATTCCAAAATATTACCCCCCGAAATACCAAAAATATATCGCGGAAGAAACGGACTTGTTGAAAACTAAACTAAGCGGCGCCGGGAGGGTTTTGGAGGCGGGGGTGGGCGTTGGGCGGATTATTCCTGAGTTGGCTCCCGTGGTAAAAGAATTTGTCGGCGTTGACAATGCGGAGTTGATGCTCAAGCAGTCTCAGGAAGTAGCAAAAAACTTCCCCAACGTTAAAATAGTCAAAGCCGATTTGGAAAATCTAAGCAAAATTTTCCCTCCAAATCATTTCGATTTTACCCTGTGTTTGTGGAATACCTTGGGAAACGTAGACGACGAGGTCGCGGTTCTCAAAGAACTTGCTCGGGTAACCTCGAAAAGCATTTTTGTCACGGTTTATCTGAAGGGAACCCTCGATGACAGAAAAAATTGGTACAAGCAGGTCGGAATAACCATTTCGAAAGTTGACGAGAAAAACGAAATATTTTACTCAGAAACAGGACTGAGATCCAAATCGTACGCCTTGGCGGACGTCGGCGAACTGGCGAACAAATCGGGTCTCGGCATAAAAGAGTCCAAGATTCTCGCAGGCGTAATTCTTTGGTTGGAGCTCGAAAAAACCTAGTTAGTTCCCGAATATTGAAAGTTTACAGCGAAACCTTCTCGCGCTTCCCGCTCTGGGCGGCTTTAACGGCAGCCTGCGATGCCGCTATCGCGTAGAGCCCGTCGAGCGCGGTAACCATCGGCTCCGTCTTCTTCTCAACCGAGCGCAGGAACGACTGCAATTCCAAGCGCAAGGGTTCGTCCTTCTGGATGAAGAGCCTCAGCTCGTTGCCCCTTCCTGCCCTTGCGTTGAGTTCGTTGAACGTCTTGAATTCCGTGTACTGCTTCGGGATGGAATCGAGCTTGCTTATGGTGAGTTCCTGCGCGTTGAAGTCAAGGTGCGCGGTTCCTTCGAGCCCGATGACGAACAGTTCGCGGGTTTTTATCGGCGCAACCCTGTTCGCCTCAACTGTGGCGTCAAAACCCTCGTATTCGAAGATGGCGGAGCACAAGTCGTTGCTTTCCCTGTCCAGAATCTTGCGCTCGTGCGCCAGCACCGTCTTGGGCCGCTTGCCCGTGAGGAACGTAAGGACGTCGATGTCGTGGACCGCCTGGTCGAAGAACGCGTCGCCCAGCTTCGCGGGCGTCGGTATGCCGAAGCGGTGCGCGCTCGCGTAGACAATCCGCCCGAGCATGCCGATGTGCTCCTTCAGCGCAAGCACCGCGGGGTTGAAGCGCTCGACGTGCCCGACCTGCAGCGTTATCTTTTTCTCGGAAGCGCGAGCCATCAGTTTCGCGCCTGATTTCAAATCGTCGGTTATCGGTTTTTCGACGAGCAGCGACACGCCCTTTTCCATCAGTTCGTTCGCAACCGCGAAATGCAAGTGCGTCGGCACCGCGACAGTCGCCGCCTGCGGCTCGTGCACAAGCGCCTCGCGTATCGAGGAAAAGCATTCAACCTTCTCGAAATTGCGTTCGGTCACTTTCTGGCGCGATTCCTCCGAAGGGTCGACTACCAGGACGCGCTCGACGTTCGGAAGCTCGTTGTAGACGCGGACGTGGTGCCTTCCCATGTTTCCCGCGCCGACAACCATCACCGTGAATTCCATGGAATCAACCCTTTATCACGCCCATAGGCACGAAACGGGCAACTATTTTACACAGCCCGGCTTTTTCAACGCTGCGGACAACCGCGTCAACGTCCTTGTACGCGCCGCCCGCCTCTTCCGCGAGTATTTGCGGCTCCATCGATTTCACCGCGACGCCCTCGGCTTCCATTTTTTTCTGCACGTCGGTTCCGCGGAACGCGCGCAGCGCCTCGTGCCTGCTCATCGTTCTTCCTGCTCCATGGCAAGTTGAGCCGAACGTTTCAGCAGCGCCTTCGAGCCCGCAGAGCAGGTAAGACGCGGTGTTCATGCTGCCCGGAATGATGACCGGCTGCCCGATGGAACGATACGCTGCGGGTATTTCCGGCCTTCCCTTCCAGAACGCCCTTGTGGCGCCCTTGCGGTGCACGCACACCTCTTTGCCGTTGTGCTCCTCGATTTTCGCGATGTTGTGGCACACGTCGTAAACAAGCTGGAATCCCATGGAGTCCCACGACTTCTTCATCACCGAGGCGAAGGATTCGCGAACCCAGTGCGTCATTACCTGGCGGTTGCAGAAGGCGTAATTCACCGCACTGTTCATCGCGCCCATGTAGTTGCGGGCTTCATCGCTGTTTAGCGGCGCGCAGCACAACTCGCGGTCGGGAAGCGAAATCCTGTACTTCTCGGCAGCTCCGAGCATCACGCGTATGTAGTCGTCGCACACCTGGTGCCCGTAGCCGCGCGAGCCCGAGTGAATCATCACCGTAACCTGCCCTTCTTCAGCAATGCCGAACGTCTTCGCAACCTCCGCGTCGAACACCTTGTCCACCTTCTGAATCTCGATGAAATGGTTGCCGCTCCCCAATGTGCCGAACTGCGGCGCGCCTCTTTTCTTCGCCATGTCGCTCGCCTTCGAGAAATCGGCGCCTTCCATGCAGCCGTTCTCCTCGCAGTGCTCTATGTCCTCGGAAACGCCGTAGCCCTTTTCAACAGCCCAGCTGGCGCCCTGCGTCACCGCCTCGCCGAGCTGCTTCGCATCAAGCCTAATCTTGCTCTTGCTCCCTACGCCGGAGGGGATGTTGGCGAAAAGCGTTTGGACGAGCTCGTGCGCCTTTGGTTTCACGTCCTCGGCGCGCAAATCCGTGCGCAGCAGGCGGATCCCACAATTTATGTCATAGCCAACACCGCCGGGTGAAACTATGCCTTCGTCAAGGGAAAACGCGGCCACGCCTCCGATGGGAAAACCGTTAAAGGCCGTCAGAGCGCTTGCTCTCGGCGGTATCCTTCGTGCCCATCGGGCATGACCATCGCTTTGCCCACCAGTCCCGGAAGCTCTGCGACGTTCTGTATCTGGGAAAGCGTGCGGTCGCGCTGCATGGTGCCGAACAGTTCGTCATCGGCATAAACGCGGACCTTCTCGTTCTCAAACACGCAATCCCTTGTTTTTTTGAATTCCATTTAGCACCTCTTTGTCTGGAGTATGTATAGTTCGATGCGCGGCTTTTTTAATGCGTTTCCTTTAAAACAATAAAGGTGGGGTGGATTGGCTTTCAACGCTGCTCGTTTTGTAGCCCAAAAGTCCGAGGAACTGCAAAAATACTCCGACGGAGCGGCAATTATCGCCACCTCGGGCGGAGTAGATTCAACCACGGCTGCGGTGCTCGCGAAGAAGGCGCTCGGCAGGAAACTCCACTGCGTTTTCGTGAACACTGGCTTGCTGAGGAAGGGCGAGGCGGAAACCGCAAGAAAAAACTTCAAGAAATGCGGGCTTGATGTTAAAATCGTCGATGCGTCATCCCGCTTTATGAACGGGCTCAAAGGCGTCACCGATCCCGAGAAAAAGCGCAAGATAATCGGCGAATGCTTCATACGCATATTCGAGGAAGAGGCGGGGCGCGTCAGGGCGAAATACCTCGTGCAGGGCACAATCGCCCCGGACTGGATAGAGAGCGGCTCGGGAATACGCGACAACATCAAGTCGCACCACAACGTCGGCGGCTTGCCGAAGGAAATGGGTCTGCTGCTCATAGAGCCGATGCGCGACCTGTACAAGGACGAGGTGCGTTTGGTAGCAAAAGAGCTCGGCGTTCCTTCCGAGGTTTTCTCGCGCCAGCCCTTTCCGGGCCCTGGGCTTGCAATCCGCGTTATGGGCGAGGTTACTAGGGAGCGCGTGGACATAGTGCGGGAAGCGTGCGCCATCGTCGAGGAAGAACTTGAGGCAGCCGCGAAGGCGCGGAAAATGGAAATTCCCTGGCAGTACTTCGCAGTCATGCTGCCCGTGAAAAGCGTCGGCGTGCAGGGCGATGTCAGGGCTTACGGTTATACGATTGCGGTGCGTGCAGTGGACGCCGCCGATGCCATGACCGCCAATTACTCCCGCATCCCGCACGATGTTTTGCAGAAGATATCACTGCGCATAACGAACGCGATGAAGGACAAGGTGAACCGGGTGGTGTTCGACGTGACGAACAAGCCGCCCGCCACCATAGAGTGGGAATGACATGCGCGTCCCCGTGATTGATTTGGGAAGCCAGTGGACGCACAGGATATGGCGAACGCTGCGCGATTTGGAGTGCGATTCTGAAATTCTTCCGCCTGACGTTCCGTTTTCGAAGGTGTCCGACGCCGACGGCATTGTGCTCAGTGGCGGTGCGGTTCGCATAGGAAAGGGCGAGGACGCGAAAATTACGAAATGCCACGCGCTTCTCGACGCCTTCAAAAAGCCTGTCTTCGGAATTTGCGCGGGGCAGCAGTTCCTCGCGCTCCATTTCGGCGGCAAGGTGGCGCCCGCCCAAATGCCCGAATACGGCAAGGTGGAGCTCACAGTTGCGGAGCCGGACGACCTGTTCGCCGGAATCCCGAGGAAATTCACCGCGTGGGCGTCGCACAACGACGAAGTGAAGGAAGCGCCCGGTTTCGAACTGCTCGCTTCTTCGGCGGACTGCAAGTGGCACGCCTTTAAGCACGAAAAGAAGCCGATTTACGGGACGCTCTTCCATCCCGAGGTTGCGCACACGCAGCACGGCGAGGAAATATACGCGAATTTCGTGAAGGTTTGCAGACGGTAGCATGGTTTTAAATAAGGCCGTCCCTCGCACTATTTAGGTGATGTCTTGAAACCAGCGAAAGAATGCGCGATTTCCGTAGGTCCGATAAAGAAGAAGCTTTCGACTCTGGACGCTTGGAGACCCGAACTGCCGGAGCACGTGCATTTGTTCGGAAAGTTTTTGGCTTCGCGTCTCGGCGAGGGTAATATCAATCCGCTGGGGTTTGTGATGGGAGCGCATCTCGCCGTAGACGACCTCCTCGCCAACCGGGATGTTCCGTCGCAGTACAGGCAGCTGCTCCAGCTGAGGCCGGAGTTTCTTGAGTTGTTACCCGCGCACATTCCCATACTTGCCGATGCTGTCTGTCCGCCGGATTTCGCTAAACGCGTGAGAAAACACTTCGCTAAGATAGCCAAGAATTCCGGCACGTAACAGTTCCTTTTCTAGTAGCTGCTTTCTATCGCGGCGCCTATTGCCAGAAGCACGAGGGATATCGCCGTCAGCGCCGCGACGTCGCGCAGCACGAACTTGAAGCAGTTTGTCCTGTAGTGCTTGCGCATTATCGCCACCGAGAGGATTCCGCCCGCGATGCTCGCCACGAAGTAGGCGGAAATCTCGAATATGCCGTGCGGAAGCAGGGAAACGAAGCCCATCGCGACGCCCAGTAGCCCCTCGTTCATCTTGCCGCCTATCACGAGCCCTATTATCGACGCGTTCCAGAGCAGGAGAAAGACGGAGCCCATGCCGTACACGAGGCAGAAGGCGAACATCAAGCCGAGCACCTGCAGGTTGTGCCCGAACAGGTACTCGAACCGGCCGGCGTCGAAGAAGTTGCCGGTGCTTATGCCGCGTATCGCGTTCAATTCGTTGAGCTGGTCCGCGTAGAGCGCCTGCGTCTGCTGCGGCGGGAGGGCGGCAGCCCATACCGCGTACGCGAACACCGCGCCCAAAAAGAAGAAGGAGAACACCTCGACGAGCGCGGCGTGCCTCGCGAGTATGCTCGTCACCGAGTTGCCCTCCCAGTAGTGCGTGCGGTAGCACGCCTGTATCTCATCCTCCTCGTCGTGCTCCTCGCGCACGAGAAGGGACCACATCAGCGGAATCGCGGGCACCATCGCGAACATGACGATGGATCCCCGGATGGACGGGATGAACAGCTGCGCAAGGACGGCGAATGACACGAACAGCGCCGCGACTATGAAAACCTCGTGGGGGCGGCGCTTCGCCTCTCGCGGCGAAATCAGGTAGTCCAGCACCATGCTTATCGGAATGCGGCAATCCTTAAAAGCGCTACCGTTGATGTATCCCTAAATGCTCGAATCCATTCTCGCGCTTGAACAGCAGCTTACGGACAGCGCGGTTTCGCTGATGCATTCCTACGGCGGGTTGGGAATACTCGTCGGCATGTTTCTGGAGTCGTCGATAGTGCCGATTCCTTCGGAAGCCATCCTCGTAACCGCGGGGCTGCTCGGTTTCGACCCCCTCACCGTTGCGATATACGGCACGATAGGCTCGACGCTCGGCGCAATAGTCGGCTACTTTATCGGCAAGAAGGGCGGCCGGCCGATTGTTGACAAGATCGGCCCCTATCTGTTCATCACCCAGGAAAAGGTGCTGGCGGCGGAGAAGAAGTTCAAGGAATGGGGCGGTTGGACTATTTTCATATCGCGCTTGATTCCGTTCATTCCGTACAAGGTGTTCTCGATAACGAGCGGCATCCTGAAATATGATTTCAAGCAGTTCGTCCTCTTCACGTTCCTGGGCTCCTTCCCGCGCTGCTTCATTCTCGCGTGGATAGGCGTGCAGATACTGCAGTACCGCGAAGCCGCGCTTTACGCGATCGGCGCGGTTGCGCTGCTCGCCGTGGGATACTGGCTCTGGACAACCAGGAAAAACAAGCAGAAGAAGCAGAAGTGACGCCGTCTATTTCTTCGGCATCCTGCCGCGAGGCTTCGGAATCTTCAGCTTGGGGTACAGGCCGTTTATCGTCTCGGTTGAGACGTACGGAGCAAAGCCGCATCTTGCGAAGGCGCGCTCGAAAAGGAGCTCCTTTAGGAGTTTTTCGTCGCGAGCATACGGAGTAATGTCCGCCTGCGCCGCTATTGCCAGCGCCTCCGGAAGCCTTGAGAACGACTTGCGTTCGGGAACAGCTGAAAAAACCGTGTTTACGAAAGCGGAATAGGAAACGCAATCCTTCGCCGCGAATTCTTCCGTCTTGCGGGAAAGCGACGCATACATCCCGACGAGCGCCGCAAGAACCTCCTCGTCACTTGCTTTTCCCGGCAGTGCCTTCTTGACTATTCGCCATCCGCCGCAGTTCGCAGCGAGCAGTATGGGCGCAGTTGGCTTCTTCTTCGTCTCGTGGGGAAACGCCCTTCCGCACAGCGTGCGCAGGAAATACGCCCACCCCAGGTCAAGGGGTTCGCCCTTCGTCTTATCCACGCCAAACTCGTCGATTTCTCGCTTATACTTAACGAGAGGAGAGAGCGCGTCCGCAATTGCCGACTGCTTCATCGCCGAAACAACCGCGGGCAAATCCGCGGGCGCCTTTATCCTCGCCGCGTAGGGCTTCGCCACCGCCTCTATGCCTGCGGCGTCTATCGGCGCGTAGTAAAACATCGTGCCGAGCACGCACTCGCGCGCGTTGGCAACCTCGCGGAGCAGCTGCTCGGGCTTGGGCCATTCGAGCTCGCGCTTTCCGCCCGAGAAATCAAACAGGAAGAATTCCTTCATTCCTTCTTTCCCGTCAGCGCCTTTTTGGCGGCGATTCCCGCTTCCGTTTGCGGCGAGTAGGCGCCCCCCGCGAACGTGCACCTGCAGGAGTTGCACCTCCAGCGCGCGTGCCCCTCGCGCCTGACGCTGTCCTTGCCGCAGCGCGGGCACGGGTGGTGCTTGTTCTTCTCCTTCAGTATCGCGGTTTCCTGCTTGCGTATCCTGACTCCGTAACGCGACGTTCCCATCTATTCCACCTCAGATTAACTTCCTCAATTCATCGCCCTTCACAAGTGCGATTTCCATCATCTTCACGATTTCCTGCCGCGTGAACCCGGCTGCGCCGCTCTTCTGGGTTGCGCAGATCGTTTTCGAGTCGGCGGTTGCGATGGTATATCGCCCGTCGCTCGCAACCTCCTCCTCCCCGTTCGCGTCGGCCAGGAGTTTCCCGCCGATCTTCTCGAATGAGCAGGTAACCACCTTGTGCGCTATCGGCAGTTTGCCGGTGCGCTCCTCGCGCACGAGCTTCTTGGTTTCGGAGTCGTATTTCGGGACAGTCGCGTCCGCGAGCGCCGCCATGGCGGCGAGCGCAGCGCAGTCGATGAGGTTGCCCGAGTGGTCGAGGACGTACAAGTCCACGAACACGCCGAGCACCTTCGCCTCCTCGAGGAACAGCGACTTCAGGTTGATTACCTCGGCGCTGCGTATGCCGCGATCAACGACGCGCGCGAGTTCGATGTTGTTCTCGTTGGGCGGGCCCGGCTCGAAAGAGGGGTGCGCCAGAATCGGGAACTCCGAGTTCACCATGAACACGCCCTCGGTGGGGCGGTCCGGGAACGGAATCGCGACGTCGAACTTGACGCCGGCAGCGACCTTCGTGTCGCCGATTTCCGCGAGCGCGCTTCCCTCCGCGTTCGGGTACGCGCCCTTGGTCACCTTTACGTTGCGGTATTGCAGCAGCTGCCTTCCGTCGGCGCGGCTGCCTTTCGCGAGCAGGTCGCGCACGTATGCTTCCTTGACTTCGTCGAGTATCATCAGTTTCCGCCTCCGTTGCCGTTCTCGGTTTCGGCGAGCACGCTTTCGTAGCGCTCCTTCAGCGCCGCAATCTGCAGCTCGTGTATTTTCTTGGATGCCTCGAAGGACATGTCCATCGCTTCCGCGATTTCCTCCTTCGTGAGCTTTCCGTCAATCTGGTGAAGCAGCACCTCGCCCGTGCGGGGCGAAAGTATCAGCGGCATGTCGCTTTCGCCGTAGTTGTCCTCGGTTTTGTCCAAGTCGACGACGAGCTGCCCGTTGATTCTGCCCGTGCTGACGCCGCAGACGAGGTCCTTCATCGGGATTCCCGCGTCCGCAAGCGCGACGCTCGCCGCGGTGATTGCCGCGACGCGCGTTCCGCCGTCGCTCTGCAGCACTTCCATGTCGACGTTGATCATGGTCTTGGGGAACATGCTGGTGAGCACGACGTTCTCGAACACGTGCTTCGCCACCTTGCTTATCTCCATGCTCCTTCTGTTTGGCCCGCTGCGTCCGTGCTCCTCCTGTCCTGAGAACGGCGCCATGATGTAGCGCGCCTGTATGATTGCGCGCTTCGGATCCGTCATGTGCCTCGGCACCACCTCGCGCGGCCCGAAAACTCCCGCGAGCACCTTGTTGCGCCCCCATTCAACCAGCGCGGAGCCATTCGCCCTCTTGAGCACGCCTGCCTTGATGGATATCGGGCGCAAATCGTTGAAGCCCCTGCCGTCGAGGCGCTTTCCGTTCACTATCATCTGTTTTTCTTCGCTTACCGACATGCAATCACTCCCTTCCTTCGAGGAGCGCGACTACGCGGTCGGTGAGCCCGCCCGTGTGCGCCTCCTTGCAAATCTTCAGAATCGCCCTTATCGCGAGCGCGGTGTTGCCGCCCTTCACGTACACGCGCCCGTTCTTGCCTACGAAGAGCTCGCTCTTCGTGTGCTGCTTTATCGTCTCCACCATGCTGGCGTTGCGCCCGATGATGCGCGGCACCTTGACGGACTCGACGTCGATGACCTCGCCGCCCCACAGCTTGCGGGGCTCGGCGATAAGCGGCTCGTGAATCTCGTTGACGTCCGCTATCTTCGCGGAAATCACGTCGCCTACCTGGAAGCGCTCGCGCGTCTCGCGCGTACTCAGCCTTCCGTCGTACGGCGAGTTCACCTCTATCTCGTAGCCGTTGAACGTTTCCTCCTTCACGATGCCCACGACGAAGTCGCCGGGCTTCGGGAGGTAGTATCCCTTCAGCGGCACGAGCCTGTCCTCGTGCACCATCGCCATCGTCGTGGCGAACGTTCCGCTGGCGTCCGCGTAGCCGCCGTCGACGCGCCTCTGGTCGTTGAAAACCTTCTCGCCGGGGACGACTATCGTCCTCTTTTCATTTTCCATTTGTCTCATTCCTCAATCAGTTCAATAACTTCGTTTGCGCCTGCCCCGCGGTTGCCTTGTTCAGGCGGTCGAAGAACTCCCCGCTCATTCCCGCCGGGAATTCGCAGACGCAGAGCAGCGAACCGTCGTTCGCCCATTCGTCCTTCGTCATGCCGTATTCCTTGAGCAGTCCGTAAGCCCTGCCGGCGTGCTCGGCGGGAATCTTTACGGCGACTTTCGCCTTTTCGGTGCTTATCGGTATGATTTCGCGTATCTCCTCTATGACCGCGTCAACCTGCGCCTCGGCGCTCTTGAACGCGTCGATGTGCACGCGCGCCTCCTCCATCGCCTTCTCGATGCGCTGCGGGGGATGGGGCGCCTTGGTCCGCGGATCGACGACGTTGGCGGCGATCAGCGCGACTATCTTGGTCCGCTTTTCCTCCAGCAGCCTCCTGCGCTGGTCGGTTGTGAGCTGAAGTTCGCCTTCCGCGAATATGCGCTTCGCAATCTCGTTTATGTCGTTCGTTCCGAAGAACTTCTTCACCGCGCCGCCGGTTTGGCGCTCGCCGCGCTGGGCGTCCTTGAACACCTCCTCGACCATGAGGACGTTCGCCAGATCCTTGCGCGTGCCGACCTTGTATTCGTAGCCGAGCTTGGGGTCGACGAGAATTTCGAAACGCTCGCCTCCCTTCTCGAGGCGCGCGACGATTGTGTTCTCTATTCCGGACACGAAATCTTCAACCCTTTTCCAGGTAGCCCGCGATTTCCTCGCGGCTCAGGATGCGCGACTTTTTCGACTTGTCCACCACCGCGACATCCACGAGTTCGGGGGTGAGCTTGTCGTTCGTCGCCTTCTTCAGCGCGCGTATCGCGAGGCGGATGCCCTCCTGCGTCGGGATGCTCTCCTTGTACTCCTTCTCGAAGAACTCCTCGACCGCTTTTTTCCCGGAGCCGATTGCGGTTGCCTTGTATTCGAAGAGCGCGCCGCTCGGGTCCGTCTCGAAAAGGTGGAGAGAGCCGTCCTTGTCAGCCCCGCCTATGAGCAGCGAAACCCCGTAGGGCCGCACACCCGCGTACTGCGTGAAGAACTGCACGTGGTCGCCGACGTGTTTCGCTATGACTTCTATCGGCATCTCCTCGTTGAACGTGAGCCTGTGCTTCTGCGCCTCAAGCCGCGCGAAATCAACCAGCTTGCGCGCATCCGCCACCAAGCCCGACGATGCGGCGGCGATGTGCTCGTCTATCAGGTAAATCTTTTCATGCGATATGCTCACCGCGAGCGGCGAGGTTATGCGCTTGTGCGCGAGCAGGACCAGCCCGTCCTTGCAAACCACGCCTACGCTCGTGCTCCCGGTTCTGACGGCTTCGCGCGCGTATTCCACCTGGAACAGCCTGCCGTCGGGCGAGAACACCGTAATGGCCCTGTCATATGCCGCCTGCGAAGGAGGATACACTACAACCCACCTCTTAATTTCCTATTTTTATGCTAACACAAATCAGCCCGCCTCGAAGGGACGGTCCAATTTCGTTTGTTTCTCTCTGCAGAAGAATTAAGGAAACGCGCTTTTTAAAAGTGCGCCTAGGGGGCTAATCGCGAGAGCGGAACAACTTCCGCTTTTTTCCTGAACTGGATTGAATAAATCGGATGCCCGGGTATCGGCGGAAAGTGGGTGACCCGCGCGCCTAAAAGTTTAGCTAGTTTTCTTACGTCGGTGCCTTGCCGTCGCTTCAAAACCCCCTTGTGCACGTGCGTTATAATCCAGCCGTTTTCTTTCGTTACTTTTTGCGCCTGTTCCAATGCCTTCAATTGGTCGGGCGTGTAGCACAAACCGAAAGTCGAAATGACCATGTCGAAATAACCGGGAGCAAAGCGTTCCAGATTTTCCGCATGGCCGAGCCGAAATTTTACGCCTTTAATGTCCTTCCACTGGGGTCGCCAAGTAACGTCCAACGCGTGAATTTCGACCAAGTCGCCGAATGCGGCTTTGACTTCCTTGGCGAACTGGCCAGAACCGCAACCGATGTCCAGAAGTTTCATCGGTTTTTCCTCGGTGGCGCCGGTTTCTTCGATTATTTTTGCTATCCGCGTTTTAATTCTAGTGAGGTGTGCCATGGACGACTGCCTAAGCCCCCGGGTAGTTTTATAGTCAAACGCGTTGCGTTTGGCCGAATGAATAGCTTTAGCTGTGTCGTCCCTTGTCGGGGGCGTCTTAGTTCCGAAGAACTTTGACAGCTTTCGAAACGATAAAGGCATACTAAATACTTGCGAACAATCAAATAAATACGTTCACTGTTCGCAGTGCAAGCGACTTTGTTTTAGCGGAGCTGTTTCAGTTGCCGTAGTTCCTCAATCGTCGCGCAGTACGAAGTGGTGGTACCTGAATCCCGTAGCGTCGCCGACGTTCCACTCGCAGCCGCCGATTTCGTAGTTCCCGATAAGTGCGCCTGTTGCGCCGTTGAGTTTTGTGACGAAGCTGCTTTCGGTGTTCGACACCCAGACGTTCCCGTCGTAGTCGATTGAAACGCCGATTGCAGCTTCCCCGACGGGGTACTCGCCGATGATTCCTCCGCCTGAGTCGTATTTCTTTATCGTGTTGCCCGCGTTGGTGGTCCAGATGTTTCCGTCGGCGTCAACCGCCATGGCAATCGCGGAAATTGTATATTTGCCGAGTATCCCGCCTTCGGAGCTAACCCTGGTGACGTTGTTCATCTTGTTTCCCGCAACGAGCAGGTTGCCTTCGGAGTCTATCGCCATCATCGCGGCGCCAGCTTCTAGGTCGTATTCGCCCGTGATTTCGCCTGCGGAATTGAGTTTCACGAGGTTGCCGTTGCCATTATGCGTGCCGGTAACCCAGACGTTGCCGTATGAGTCGGCGATTATGTCGAGGGGGTCCATCAATGCCGTGAACTGGCCGAGAACCGTACCGTTGGGACTGAGCTTTTCGATTTTGTCCCCGATATCCAGCACCCAGACGTTGCCCGACGGATCCAGCACTACCCTTGAGTGCGCCGAGCCGGTCTTGTAGGTGCCGATAAGCTCGCCTGTCGAATCGAGCTTTGTGACTTCGCCGTTTCCTTCGTTGAAGTCGCTTCCGTCGGCAACCCAGACGTTGCCCTCGGCGTCAACGGCGATGCTCACGGGAACCGCGCCCGCGGCGTAGTGCCCCGCGAACGTGCCGTTGGATTCGTAAAGCTTGGAGACTTTTCCGTCACCGCCCGCAATCCAGACGAAGCGGTCGGAAGACGCGGACGCGCCAGTCGTGGGCGTTGCCGTAGCGATTCCTTCGCCTTCCTTGAAAGTGACGCAGGTGTCTCCGTTGAAGCACTTGTCCCCGCAGCCGCATATCTTGACGGAGTGGCTGTACTGCGGCGCGCAGCCGCACGCCCCGATTGCGCACGTATTCGGGAAGTCGCCGATGCTCGAGCAGCAGTTCGCCGTCGTAACCGTGCCGCCGGATGCGATGCAGCCCTGTTCGGTCAGAGACGGCGGCGCCGAAGGAACGTTTGTAGGCGCCGACGTCGGCGCAGCCGATGGCGTCGGAGTGGGTGCGGGATTCGGCGTCAAACAGCCGAACAAAAGCACGGAAGCAACAAGCATCAGAGCCAAAGCGCCTTTCAAATCATCACCGCTAATCGCACGAAATTCAGCTTAAAAAAGAGCATGCTCCGCGCCAAAATAAAACGCTACGCGGGGGGAGTCGGTGGAGTAAGCACCGAGGGGGGTGTCCCCCCTCCGCGGCTTATGCTCCGACCGGGATTTGGACCCGGGTTGCAGGATTTCTTCGGCTTTTTCTTTTTAGTGCAGGTTTTCTTTTTCCTGGAAAAAGAAAAAGTGCTGAGAGTCCTGCGTCCTTGACCGGACTAGACGATCGGAGCGCGTCAGATATTACGGGAACCGAGTTTTATAATTGTTGTTTTGCGCCCTGAAAAGAATTATAATGCTTGGGGCGCTCATATGGCGGATGGTCAAATCCGGCGGAAGCGCAAAGGTGCGCGTATTCGTAGCTGGCGGCACGTTCGACAAGGAGTACAACGAGTTGAACGGGCAGCTCTACCTCAAGGACACGCACCTGCCTGAGATGCTGCGGCTTGGACGCTGCAGGGTGAATGTCGAAGTCCAGACGCTGATGATGACGGACAGCCTGCACATGACCGACGCGGACAGGAAGCTCATTGCCGAAAGCTGCAGGGCCACGCCGGAAAAGATGATAGTCGTGACGCACGGCACGGACACCATGGTCAAGACCGCGGAGGTAATCGCCAAGACCGTCAAAAACAAGACTGTCGTGCTTACGGGTGCGATGATTCCGTACAAGTTCGGCAGTTCCGACGGGCTGTTCAACCTCGGAAGCGCTCTCGCGTTCGCGCAATCCTTGCCGTCGGGAGTTTACATCGCCATGAACGGCCGCTGCTTCCCGTGGAACGGGGTGCGAAAGAACAGGGAAATAGGCGAGTTCGAACCCGTCTGAATTATTTTGCGCCGCTCAGCGCAGCAGCCCACGCGCCGCGTTCCGCGTCCAGCGCAGTTGCCCCGAAGCCGAGCACAATAGAATCCCCCTCGGCCGCATCGAGCGCAGCCATTATTTTTTCCGCGTCTTCGGTGCGCAGGCGGAAGCCGGGGACTCCCGCATCCGGTTTCCCGTCCTTAATGCGCAGCGTCGTCGCGCCTTCGGCTCCTGCCTTGACGGCGGCGTCGCGCCAGAGCAAGCCGGAATTTTCCCGCGTTTTCATTACGATTGCAAACGCCCTTCTGCCGTATGACAGTTCCGTGGCGGAAACGAACCGCGCGTCCTTCACTCCGAGCGCGGCAATCTCCGCCTTCCCCTTTTTCGTGAGTGCGCATCCCCGTTTCATTATTTCAAGCATGCCTGCGCGTTTCAGGAATTCTATGATGGTGCGCACGCTGCCCTCGCCGATGCCCAGCTCCTTCGCGAGCGCGCCACGGCTTTTGTGCCCGCCGCGCAGCTTCCAGAGAAAACGCGCGACGTCGCTCTCGTGGAACGAGGGCTTCGGCCCGTAGCGTTTGCGTATTGGATGAATCATCCAAATCGTTAAAAAGCAAAACAAACGGCTTTTACTGCTTTTCGGTGATGCAAATGCGTTCAATCGTGCTTTTGGTTTTGTTCGCGCCGCTCGTTTTCGGGAATGCGCAGTCCGCCGTTTCGTGGCTCGAGTCGCACCAGGACGCCAACGGCTCCTTCGGTGCGTGGCAGGAGCATTCAACGGCCGCAGCCGCGCTCGCGCTGCATGCGTGGAACTCGCCGAACGCACCGCTCTCGCTCGCCTTACTTTCCTCCGCGGCTGAAAGTCCCGCAAGCTGGTTCTACGGCGCGTGGGGAGAGGCGGACGTTCCGGGAATAATCGCGTATTCTCTCGCGAAATCGTCGTATTCTGCAAACTCCGCCGCAATCGCCGCCAATATCCTGCCCTTCCAGAACTCTACGGGCGGTTTCCGCGGCTATTACGACATGGGAATAGGCGGCGCGGTTGATTCATGCGTGGACACGTCTTCGGCATTGCTCGGACTGTCTTCGTTGGGAGTAATGCCCGCCGCGAACGCAAGCGCCGCGACGTCATTCCTTTTCTCCCTGCAAAACGCCGACGGCTCCTTCAATCTCACTTCTTCAAAGGAATACGACGCGATGTATTCGCTCGGCCCGAACAAGCCGGCGGAAACAGCGCTTGCGCTTCTGGCGCTCAAAACCAACGGCGTTTCCTCTTCTGACAGCCGCGTGCAATCCGCGCTTTCATACCTGCGCAATTCCGCATCTTCGAATTACGGAGGAAGCGCATACGCGGCGTCGATTGCAGCCGTGACGTTTAGCGAATACGGCGAGCAGGCATACCTCTTGTCCTCCCTCTCGTATCTCCTCACTTTGCAGCATGCGGACGGCGGTTTCGCGGACGCGTCGCGCTCCTCGTCCGCGTCGAACGCGCTGGACACGGGTTTCGCCGCGTACGCGCTTCATTTTGCGCCGACGCCTACGCCAAGCCCATCTCCTTCGCCCAGTCCTTCGCCATCCCCCACCTCGTCACCGAGTCCTTCGCCTTCCCCTAGCCCTTCGCCGTCACCCAGCCCCTCGCCTTCTGTGCGGCTCGCTAACGTGCGCGTCTATTTCCCTCCCTCTTCAGGAAGAGCCGACGTGAGCGCGCAGATTTACTGCGCGAACGCACTCGACTGCTTCGCGCGCGCCGCGTCCGTATCGTGCACGTATTACGCCGCTTCGGGCGCGCTTTACTGCGCGGGAGTTTCGCAAACCTGCTTCGTAAACGCGGTTAACGGAATCTTTCCGCCCTCGCCTTCGGAATACTGGCAGTTCGAGGTGAACGGCGTTTCCTCTTCGGTGGGCGTCAGCTGCTACCAGCATGCCTACGGCGACGTCCTTGCGCTGCGCTACGTGGGATATTATGCGACGGCAACGCCGGTCCCGACAACCCTGCCAAGCGCGACTCCAACGGCAACAGCCGCGCCGACAGCCGCGCCTTCGCCGACGAGCAGGCCGACGGCAACAGTCGCGGCCGTCATTTCCGCCACTCCGACACCGACACCCGCGCCTCAAACAGCTCTCGTCGCCGCGCAGCCGGCGGACACGCAGTTCTACGCGCTCACGGTGGTGCTCGTCATCGGCTTCGCTTCAGTCGCCCTATACCTTAACAGGCGGCACTAAGCGAAGCGATTTAATATCCTCCCCGGCTATTCTGAGCATATGGAAATCAACCCCTGGGGCAGCGAGCTCATCAAGGACTACGAGGGGCTTTTCACGGAGTTCGGGCTGCAGCATGTCCCGGAAGAATTGCGAAAGCGCCTCTCGGAAAGCCGCTACTTCCGGCGCGGCATAATATTCGCGCACCGCGACTTCGACGCGTTCGCGAAAAGCGCGGACAAGAAGGAAAAAGTCGCGGTCATGTCGGGCATCAAGCCTTCCAGCGAATTCCATCTCGGAAGCAAGATGACCGCCGAGGAAATCATATTTTTGCAGAAGACGTTCAAGGCGCGCGCGTTTTATTGCGTCGCCGACAACGAGGCGTACGCGGACAACGGCATGGGTTACGAGGAAACGGCGCCGCTTGCCGTTGACAACGTGGCGGACCTTCTCGCCCTCGGGCTGGACGAAAAAAATGCCGTCGTCTACAAACAGTCGGAATGCCTGAACGTCCTGAACATGGCGCAGCTTTTCGCCCGTCGCACGACTCTTAACACGCTCGAGGCGCTCTACGGTCACCAGAACCTCGGCTTGTATCTGGCGGTGCTGACGCAGGCAGGGGACATCGTCCAGCCGCAACTCGCTGAGTTCGGCGGGAAGAAGCACGTCGTCGTTCCAGTTGGCATTGACCAGGACCCGCACCTCCGTTTCACAAGAGACGTGGCAGCCAAGTGCGGTTATCTCCTTCCTTCGTCCACGTACCACAGGTTCTTCCGGGCGCTCAACGGCGAGACGAAGATGAGCAAGCGCGACCCGATGAGCGTGCTGACGCTTAACGATTCCCCCGAACTCGTCAGGAAGAAGCTCGCGAAGGCGTTCACGGGCGGGCGCGCCACTGTGGAGGAGCAGAAGAAGCTCGGCGGCGAATGGCGCAAGTGCGTCGTTTACGAACTGATGCTGTTCCACTTCGAGGACGACGACGCGGAGCTCGCGAAAATCAAGCGCGATTGCGAAAACGGAAAGATAATGTGCGGCGAGTGCAAGGAGCGGCGCGTTGAAAAAATAAACGCCTGGCTGAAGGCGCACCAGGAACGCAGGAAAAAGGCGCTTCCTAAAGCCGAAAAAATGCTCTCTCGCTGAGCCGCATGAAAAAAATCGAGATTCTAGTTTTGGTTTTCCTGTTTCTCATTCTGCTTGCGTGGGCTCCCTGGATGGACGAAAAGGCGCTTCACGACAGGATTTTTGCGGAGCACGGCTTAACCGACGGCTCGGTAAACAAACAGACTGGCGAGCTGGTTTGCGACTACGACGTGTCTTGGCTTCCGTTCGGCAGATACATCGGCAGCTGCGAGGCAGGCTATTACGTAACATTCTATGGTAGCGAGCTCCCGTAAGGGATTTATATTCCGACTTCGTGGCTTTTTCACCCACCAGAGAGGAAAAAGGCAAATGGACCTCCTAGAAATCGTAGTCCAGCCCACTTGGCGCGAATTTCTCGTAGACTTAGTCGCCAGCGAGCGCATGGACCCGTGGGACCTGGACATCGTGCAGGTGGCGGACGTTTATCTTTCGCGCGTGCGGCAGATCGAGTCGCTCGACTTGCGCCTTCCCGCGAACGTGATACTTGCGTCGGCGATCATGCTCCGATACAAGGCGGACGCGCTTCGGCTCGAGGAAGTTGCGCCGGAGCCCGAGGAGTACGCGGAGCCGAAAATAGACGAGGCTCTGCCCGAACTCATGCTGAAGGCGAACCGCCCCCGCTCCCGCAGAGTGACGCTTGACGAGCTCGTGCGCGCCGTCGGCGACGTGATGCGCACGGGGCGCAAAGGCATAATGCGCGTGCCCATTACGCAGATTTTCAACCTGGACGTGCCGATGAAGGGCATGAACGTGCGCATGCAGGAAATCTACGAAAAGGCGGCGCAGATGAAGGATTCCGAGGACATCGTCCTCTTTTCGTCGCTCATAGGCGAGTGGACGCCCGAATTCGTGATTTCGTGCCTCCTGCCGGTGATGCACCTCGTTCAGGAGGAGCGCATGATGGCGTGGCAGGACGAGCATTTCGGCGAGATTTTCCTCAAGGTTCTTGAGGCGAAGGAAGCAATGAGGACGGAAGCGGAGGGAGCGGAAGTGGGCGAGGCTGCGGCTACGGAGGTTGCGGCGGCGGTTGCCCTAAGCGCGGCATAGCATGCTTTTAAATAAACGGAATGTAATGGTTGCGAGGGTGGTTTGATGAAAAGGCGCGGACAAGCGTTTGAAACGATGATGCTCGTCATTTCCGTTATAGTCGCGGTCGCCATACTCGGCGTCCTGCTCGGTTTCATCGGCAGGATAGGCACGGGAATCGGCGGCGACGCGCTCACGACGATGCAGACGCAGCTGAAGAGCATCCAGTCGCGCGGCTACGGCTCGTCAACGGTCGAGAGGTCCACGTTCCCCGAGGGCACCATCCGCACCGGAGACCTCGTAACCAACCTTCCGCTCTCCGCAAAGGACGTCAAGTTCGTCGGAATCGACGGCGCCCTCTGCTCCAGCGACGGCTCTCCCGCGGACTGCGGGGAAAGCAAGATAGTCGTCACGAAGAAGATTGACGGCTACATCGTCACCTGCAAGGGCGAGTCGGGGCCGTACGTAATCGTCATGGGCGACGCCAACCAGAAGAGCGAAGTGAACGAGAAGTGCGACGAGTGCGTCGAGGGCAACGGAAGCTGCTAGCAACCTTTTTATGCGCAGCCTTCCTCGGTTCTTTGTGAAAAGACGGGCTTCCGAATGGGCGCCCATTTACCTCGTGCTAGTCGTGGCGATAGCGCTCGTGCTGCTGATAACGCTCGTCAAGCCGATGCTCAGGGGCGCGCAGGCGTCGGCTTCCTCGAACCTGGACACCGCCCAGACAATCGCCAAGAGCGCCCTCTTTCCGTGATGCGATGAAAAAGCGCGGCCAGATGGAGGCGCCGATTGAGCTTTTCGTGGCGGTGATAGTCCTCTCGCTCAGCCTCGCGATTGCCTTCAGCGTCATGAGCAGGACGGACGAGGGCAAGTGCATCGCGAAACTCCGCACGGAAACGGACAAGCTTCAGGCTGCCATGCTCGACGTTGCGTTCGCCTCGCCGCCGACGTCGCGCTCCGTGAATTTCGAGATGACGCGCTGCGGAAACGTCGCAATCGACGGCCTGCGCTTCGTCTATTATTCGAAAGCCGAATGGTGCGAGCTGTGCCAGGCGCACTACGGCGGGTGCTGGCAGATTGTCCCCGTATCCAGGGACAAGGACGGCTCCTACAAGGTGGTTTCCGACGCGGTGTCGTGCGTGAACATCGCGGGGGACATCTTCCTGCGGCAGGATCCCAACTGCGACGAGCTCAGCAGCAACCCGTGCCCACCCGACGAGCCCGATTGCAACTCCGGGGTTCCGCGCGGCATATGGAGCGGCGACCCGCTTAACTCGCCGACGCGCTGGCTCACCATGGGCAAGAGCGGCACCGGCACCGCCTACAGAATCACGCTCACCAAATCAGTAACCGCGGGTTCGGAAGAAAGCGGGCACGGAAGCGAGGCGGGCGAAATCATCGTGTGCGCGCGCTCCGCGGCAGCCGCGGCGGCGGACAAGAGCTAGGCGCAGCTATTTTAATCAGCTTTGATTACCTCGGTTATGGGGAAGCGCTCGCAGATAGCCCTCTGGATGCTAACGAAGTTCGCCATGATATTCTTCATCGGCGCGCTTGCGCTCATTCTTCTCGGCATGAGCAGCCGGGAGCAGTCCGGGCTGTGCGACGAGCAGGCGCAGCGAGTTGAAAACTCGATATCGGGCTCGCTCACGCAGGTTCTCAGTTCGCCGATTGAGGACGAGCGCAAGGTTTATCCCTTCGAGCCGTCGCTTTCAGTCGGACGGGCGGATTTCGAGCTTTATTCCGTCAACATAACGAAGCACATCTCCGGGGAAAGCCGCACCTTCGTCATAGACATCCTGCCCAAAAGCCCGACGTGCAAGGCTGCCGGCAGCATCGGCATCGATTCCGACGTCGTCGTGCATTTCTCGGGACCGCGGCGCTACGAAACAGCCGAAGGCCCGCGCCTGACGATGGAGCCGTCGAGCGCGAAGCAGCGCAGCTACTATCTCGTCGTCATAAAATGCTCGGAGAAGAAGTGGCCCGCGGGCAAGCACATCTACATCGAGGACTGCGTCGCCAACAATCCCGCCGAGTGCATCACCCTTGAGACGGAGTCAATCGCGGCGTGCTGCGGATGGACGCAGCCGTCGCCTGTCTGCGAGGAGGGCATCTGATGCCGAAACGCAGCAGGGGTTTCGTCGGCCCGCTTGGCGACGACATTCCGAGCATCTTCCCGATAGTCGCGGGCGTCCTTCTTTTCATCGGCACGATGGCGTACGCCGCCTCGCTCGTGGCGGAGAAGAACAGCTACCTGGAAATCCGCAAGGCTTCCCTGGGCCTGTCCTACCTCGTCACCGAGCGCGGGCAGATGAACAAGGCGGAGCTCGACACGATGTGCGAGAGCAAGCTAAGCAAATACGGGACGAACTCGCGCGTGAAATTCATCGTTACGCTCGACAGGCAGTGCGGCGGTTACGTCTTCGACACGGACCCGCTCGCGCCCTACGACGTGGTCGCCGCGTACGGCTACTGTTCCAACCTCGATTCCGCCGCAATCGTCGCGTCGGAGATTTCCGCGAGGAGCCCCGTGATGCTCAACTATCCGGTCGCGGTCCCGTGCCCGAACGCGGACTCGCCTACGGAAGGATTCGGAATGCTGAATGTGATTGTCTGGCGATGATATGAATACGCACGGCTCACAGGCGCGTCGGCGTTCACAGGCAGCTGTTTTCGACGGGATAATGTTCCTTCTGCTCGTCTCGCTTAGCTGCACCTTCGTGTTCGTCTTCGTTTCCTCGTACGGGCAGCAGGAGGACCAGGTGATGCGTTCGGCGTACATGCTCAACTACATGCAGAGCGTCATGAAGTCCGTCTATTTCATAGACGCCGTCTCCATTTCGGGAATCGCGCCGGACGAAGCCACGTACCCCAATCTGGACTGCAAGAAAACCAAGGACTATCCCGGAACCGTGAGCGTTTCCGACCTGGTGAAAAGGGACCTGGGAGACCCCAGCCAGACCCATCCGACGGGGCCCGCGCTGGACGACATGTTCGGTTCCGCGGTGTCGCCGGGAAGAACCGCGCTGCGCTGCACCCTGAAGGAGCTGATGAAGCCGCTCGCGTTCTCGGGATACAGGTATTTCGCGGAATTCCTGGACCAGCGCCGCCCGACGCCCGAATCGCCTTCGGGCAAGGCGCTTGAGCAGAGGGACGTGCGCGTGACGAACTCCCTGCTTTTCGGAAAACTCGCAGAGCCCGTAACCCGGGACGGGCAGCTGGTGCAGCCCAGCGGGTGCGAACTCGCGAAAAACGCCGGCGCGAACCTGCTCTCGGTTGCCTCGCCGTTCCGCGTAATCGACTATCTGGGCGGCGGCGAGAGCTCGAACCGCTACATTTTCAGAATATGCGTCTGGCAGTCGAACGAAACGGTGCGTTCCGCCTAAGCCGCGGATTCCGCCTTCTTCTTGACGCTGACTTCCTCGCCGCACTTGGGGCACGTATAGACGAAGGAGTCGGGCATCGGCACAATCATCGGCGAGCAGTTCGTGCACATCCCCGCGCCGCAGTACGGGCAGAACACGATGCGCGAGCTCTTCGAGCCGCACGTCGGGCATCCCGTGCTCTTCGACGCCTCCACCTTCATGAGGTGGACGTCCTCCTTCGGCGCCTGCGATTCCGCTTTCGCCTCGGTTCCGCCGGCCATCGCGTTCAGCTGCCTGAACAAATCGCCTTCCTTCGGCTCTATTTCGGGCGCTTTTTTCGCAGGCTGCTGCCCGAACAGGTCCGCCATCGTGAGCTCCTTCTTCTCCGCCGGGGCAGTACCCGCCTTCTCGGTTTTGCCCTCCTTCTTTGCGGCAGGCGCCGCCTCCTCCTTAGACGTCTTGGTGTAAATCTCCTGCACGAGCAGGCCGTAGTCATCCTGCCTGGGCTTCCCGCCCTCCGCTTTCTCCTGCTGCTTCCTGTAAAGCTCCTGCACGAACGACTGCAAATCCGTGTTGCTTGTAACCGCGGTTGGTTGCCCCTTTTCGACGAACCAGCGCCTCCGGGGGTCGGGGTTCGCCTGTCCTGGCACCGTTTGCCTGTATCCGACTGCGGCGAGCATCTCCTCCTCTTCGGTCGCGGGCCTTTGAGCCGCCGGGGTTTTTGCCCCGCCCAGGTACATGCGCCTCCTTCCGCCGGGCGTTTCAGTAGGAGCGAACACCTGCGCTCCGGGCTTCTCCCTCACTATGTCCGTAATCATCTGCTGGAACTCCGTCTCGCGCATCGCTTGGGCGGCTTTCGAGGCGTCGCGCCTCGGCGCGCCGGGAACTGCCGGAGCCGCGTGTTTCTTCGCGAGAATTCCCCTGAACGGCGCGGTCACGCCCCCCAGGATCTTCCCGAAATCGAATCCTCCGGCTTGCGAAGGCGCCTGATTGTAGCGGCGCCGCTCAATCGCAGCAGCCGAAGTCATGGAAGACGCAGGAGCAATAGCCGGCGCCGTTCCCGTTTCCGCCATTACTCCCGTTGCCTGCGCCATGGCGCCTATCTGCTGCGCCTTCATCGGCGCGGCAGGCGCCTTCTCTTCGCCAACCGCGCGCCTTATGGTGAGCAGTTTCTGCACTACGGGGCTCTTCCTGCGCGGTATTCCCACGACGACGTAGTCGGGCTTCGCCGCCATCGCCGCAGCCTTCACAGCCAAAAACGCAGCCAAAACGAAAACGAAAACAAACGTCGCCGCGAAACCCGCCGCCGCCGCAACCGCGCCGCCGCCTGAAAGCGCGAAATCGGCGGCAATCGAGAGCACGACTATCGCCGCGCCCACGCCGAGCGAGTACGCGAGCTTCTTCCTCTGCGAAAAAAGCCGCACGTCGGGATAATTCAGGCGCAGGAGGAGGTAGCCGAGCGAAACGGAGCCGAGGATGAGATACAGGTAGTAAACCCCCGCCATCAGCGCGTCCATGAAACGATTACAAACACCTTATTTAAATCCCCGCAGTAATTATCGCATGGCTGCGACGCTTGAGATGTTCCTTCAGGACGCTCCGCTTCTCCTGTTCTACGCCGCAGTCGCCGCGCTCGTCCTGTTTCCGCTCGTGTTTTTGATGTCGTTCGTGTACGATGCGATGTGCGAGCGCTGGCAGAAGACGCCTAAGATACTCGTCATGCTCCTGTGCACGCTCATCGGCGTTCTCGCGGCGTCGCTCCTGCTTTATTTCTACTTGGGAGCGTCGCTTTCTACGTGAAGGAAACGAGCTTCTTCTTGACGTCCTCAAGGCCGAGCGTAGTCACGAGCAGGGGGATTCCCTCGTTTTCGGCGATTTTAACGGCGAGCCTGTCAACCTTATCCGCCGCCAAGCCGTGAAGCACGACAACCGCGGGCTTGATGGGCGCGATCCGCACCGCGACCATCGGGCTCCTGCCCGTGGTGGTGCCGGTGAAGAGGAGCGCGCGCTGCGAAGTGGTGCTGTATATCTTGACGAACGATTCGTAGGGCATCTCCAGAATCACTTTCACGGAGTCCAGGATGGTGCAACCGAAAATCGAAACCTTGGAGAGCTTGTCCTCGTTGCAGAGCGCCTTCGCCTCTATTGCCTTGGCGAAGTCCGAGAGCAGCACGGTTTTCTTGAAGTTCACCACGTCGAAGAACGTCTGCTCCGGCTCGGACTCTCGCAAACGCTTAACGAGCTCCCCGCCCTTCTTGATGTCTATCTCGAAAAGGGCGTCTACGAAGCGCTTGATAATCGCGATTCCCGGGCTCTTGCGGCGGTTGCCCTCGTAGTCGCTTATGGTCGAAGGGGTGATTTTCAGGAACTCGCTGAGGTCGCTCTGGCTGATGCCGAACACGTCGCGCCACTTCTTCATGGTGGCGCCGACGTCTTCCGACAGCGCGATTTCCCCGGCGATTTTGACTTTGAGCTGTTCTAGCGCCATGAATTCCAATCCCCGCTAACCGCACTCCGACTGCGTTAAAAAGCGTTTCGTCAAAAGACGAAGTTATCTTATCTTCCAGTAAATCAGGGCAAGCGCCGCAACCCCTACGCCGAGAATCGTCAAATCGAGGTTGTACAGGAACGTCACGAGCAGTAGGATCGACAAGCCGAGCATGAAGAACGTGAGCGGGTCCATGCCGAATATCCCGGGTTTCTTGTAAGCCGGCGGCGGAGCGAGGTTCCCGGTGCCAGGCTGCGGCCCGCCCTGCGAAATCGGCGTCACGTTCCCGGTAGCGGGATCCACCTTGACTGCGAACCCGCATTTTTTGCAGTAGACTACGCTGTTCGCCTCGTCCACGTCGAGATTGGGATTGCCGCACTGCGGGCACGCTATGTCCACGGAGGCATTAAGAAGCGCGCTTTTAAAACCGTTCCTTCGGTTCTATTTCCGTGCACGACGCGTTGCTCTGGGAAAAGAAGGGCGGCAATGTTCACTGCCTCCTATGCGCGCATTCCTGCGTCATTCCTGATGGAGGCGTAGGATACTGCGCCTGCCGCATAAACGAGGCGGGGAAGCTGAAAACGCTCACCTATGGCAAGAGCACGGGCTTCGCCCTCGACCCGATTGAGAAAAAGCCGTTCTATCATTTTCATCCCGGCTCGGCGGTTCTTTCCTTCGGCACGCCTGGATGCAATTTCCGCTGCCTCGGATGCCAGAACTGGCACCTGTCGCAAAGCCCGCGGGAAAGCGCGCGCGCA
>JAZDNL010000063.1:0-3589 GCA_043799765.1 Microcaldota archaeon
ATCGGCAAAATCCTGCTCAACGAGTACTTCGGCCTGAAGTGGCACGAGCACGCAACCCCGCACGTCGTGAAGAAAATAACGGGGAGGCGCAGGTAAATGCTGAAGAACAAGTGGGCGCGCGTCGCCTCGTCGGTTGCGTCGGTTTTAGTCGCAGCGTTCCTTTTCATGCTGCTGATAATCGTATTCGCGCAGGCATCCGATCGCTTCGGCATGTCGTGGGCCACGGTTAAGGACGTGTTCGCGTCCGCGTTCCTCCTGGTTGCGATACTGACGCTGCTCCACGTCGCGTACGACCTGTTTTCAGTACGCGGCGGGATCGGCAAGCGCGCGCTGATGCTCGGCTCCTTTGCGTTCGTAGGCTTGACGTGCGTGTGCTTCGCGTTCTTCGTGGAAACCGCGCCCGAGGCGCTGATGGGCACGCAGGCTGCTTACATCCCGCTCGCGGCGGAAATATTCGGCATCTTCGCGGGACTGTTCGGCGCGAAGGCGCTGATGAACGCTTACTTCGGAATCGGGTGGCACGAGCATGCCACGCCGCGGCTGATTAAGAAAATCAAAGGGTGATCTCGTTGGTTGAAATAACAGAAAAGAAGGAGAATCCGCTGTATTCGCGCACCGATATCGTCGCGTCCGCGCACGTCGAGGGTGCGACGCCGTCGCGCCAGCACGTTGCGGCGGAGATAGCGAAGGCACTCGGGGCGAAGCAGGACTGCATAGTCATACGCGAAATCGTGCAGGAATTCGGCTCGAAATCCGCGCGCATCGAGGCGAGCGCCTATTCGTCGAAGGAAAAGCTCGAGCAGTACGAGGCGCGCAAGTACCTCGCCGAGCGCGGGAAGAAGAAGGCCGAAAAGAAGGAGGTTGCGGAGGAAGCCAAGCCCGCAGCTCCTGCCGCCGAAAAACCCGCCGCGGCATAATCCTGTAAAAATAAAAAATAATTTTTTCTATTTCTTCGCGTCGTTGGCGGCTTCCTTGTCGAATGCCTCTATGTCGCGGCGCACGAGTTCGCGGATGTAGTCCTGCACAGATGGGAATTTGCGCGTGTCCGTGGAATATTTCTCAAGTTTCCAGTCGACAGGCACTGTCACAAGGAACGATTCTGAATCGGGCATCTTTCACAACCTGGGATACGGTCCCGAATTCATTATATCGGACTATATTTAAATCTATGGATTTATATCCCGAAGATTCCACGGAGCGCACTTCCGATATAACAAAAGCCTTTTAAATACCCCAATCGTTCTTGCTTCTGCCGGATATATGCTAAAAAAAGAGGCGATATGTGAACATGGAAGACATCGTTAAGTCTGCTTTGGGCGGTTCGGGTTCTTCGAGGCGCGAGGCCGCGTCAGGCGGAGAGTTCGAGGAAATAAAAATTTGCGTTGTAGGAGTGGGAGGCGGCGGAAACAACACCGTCAACCGCCTGAAGAGGCTCGACATCAAGGGTGCGCAGCTTTACGCGCTGAACGCGGACAGGCAGCACCTGAACATGCTCGACGAGGGCATCAACAAGATGCTCATCGGAAAGAGCGTTACCAAGGGATTGGGCGCAGGCGGATTCCCCGAAGTGGGGGCGAAATGCGCCGAAGTGGACCGCGCCGAAATCGAGAAGGCGCTCGCGGGTTCGCACCTCGTATTTCTCTGCGCCGGAATGGGCGGCGGAACCGGCACGGGAGCATCGCCGGTTGTCGCGGAAATCGCCAAGGAGCAGGGCGCAATCGTCGTCGCGATGGTCACGTATCCGTTCTCGCTGGAGCGCGCCCGCGTGAAGAAGGCGGAAGAGGGAATCCAGCGCCTGCGCGAAGTCGCGGACAGCGTCATCATACTTGACAACAACCGCCTGGTGGAAATCGTGCCGAACCTGCCGATGAACCAGGCGTTCCTCGTCGCGGACGAGATTCTCGCGAAGGCAATCGGCGGACTCGTGTTCACGATTACGCAGCCTTCCCTGGTAAACATAGATTTCGCCGACGTGCGCGCCATCATGGGGCACGGCGACGTCGGAATGATCGCAGTCGGAACCGGAAAGGGCCCCTCCAAGGTCGAGGACGCGGTCGAGGGCGTGCTGAAGAACCGCCTGCTCGACGTGGACTTCGCAGGCGGAAAGGGTGCAATCATCCACATCGCAGGAGGCAGCGATTTGACGCTCGGCGACGCAATACACGCGGGCGAGATGGTTACGGACCAGATGGACCCGCAGGCGAACGTCAAATGGGGCGCGCGCCTTATCCCGTCTTACGACGGCAAGATGGAAATCACCGCGATCGTCACCGGCGTCAGCTCGCCGCACATCGTAGGCAAGTCCTTCTCGCGCAAGGAGGCGAAGCGCGAGCCGGGATACGACATCGAGGTAATCGGTTAATTTTTTTCACCTGGCTTCCGTGAACGCGGTTTCGCTTGTTTGCCGCGGGATGAAATGGCTTTGATAGAACCGAAGCAGAACCCACCGCAACAGGAGATGATGAGAAGAATGGAGGGATTGATCGCCGACGCGCTGAAATACAGCGCCAAGACTTCCTTGCCCGAGGAGATGGGCAAGGACTTTGTGCCCGCGAAGGTTAAGATTGCCGTCGTAGGCGTAGGAGGCGGAGGTACCAACACAGTTACCCGCCTTCACAAGATGGGAATGACGAGCGCGACGACAATCGCCGTCAACACCGACCAGAACCACCTTAAGATGGTGGAGGCGGACCGCAGGCTGCTGATAGGCGCTTCCATGACGAAGGGCCTCGGCGCAGGCGGATTCCCCGAAGTGGGAATGAAGGCGGCGGAGCAGTCCCGCGACAAGCTCGCAGAGGTTCTCAAGGACACCGAACTCGTCTTCATAACCGCAGGAATGGGAGGCGGAACCGGAACCGGCGCAGCGCCCGTAATCGCGCAGATTGCGAAGCAGCAGGGCGCGATGGTAGTCGCCATGGTCACGTACCCGTTCGCGCTCGAGCGCGCACGCCTGGAAAAGGCGGACTGGGGGCTCGACGCGTTGCGCGAGAATTCCGACACCGTAGTCATCATCGACAACAACAGGCTCGTATCCTATGTGCCCAACCTGCCCATGAACCAGGCGTTCGCTGTTGCGGACACCCTCGTGGCACGCAGCGTCAAGGGCATCGCGGACACGATAATGCTTCCCTCGCTGATGAACATCGACTTCGCCGACTTGCGCATGATAATGGGCAACGCAGGCGTCGCGATGATATCCATCGGAGAGGCGCAGGGCAACAACAAGGTCCAGGAAGCCGTCAAGAACACGCTTGAGCACCCGCTCCTCGATGTCGACTACGTCGGAAGCAAGGGAGCGCTCGTCTTGATAAGCGGCGGCCCGAACCTGTCGCTCGGAGACGCAGTCGCAGTTGGCGAAGGCATCACCGAGTCGTTCGACCCGAACGCCTACGTCAAGTGGGGCGCGCGCATCAACCCCGAGCTCGGCGACAAGATTGTCGTGACGAGTATCGTGACGGGCATCACCAGCCCGCACGTGATCGGCAAGGACGTGCGCTCGAAGGAGAAGGCGCTCGACGTCGGGCTCGCGAGCATCAGCTTTTAAATTGAAAGAAGGGCGCGTTTCTTTTTTGCGCCCTTCGAACTTTTT
>JAZDNL010000082.1:0-12946 GCA_043799765.1 Microcaldota archaeon
TCGGGAAGAGCTCGACCGTGCGGGCTTCGCCGTAGAGGACGTTTTCTATTGGAACTTCTGGGGCTTCTGGCTGACGCTTCTATCAAAGGCGATAGGCAAGAATCCGACGGGCGTTGCGAACCCGATATCGAACGCGCTTACGGCTGCGTGGCTGCCGTTGGAGGAGCGCGTGAGGCTGCCGCTGGGCGTAACCCTGTTTGCGAAAGCGAGGAAGGGGGCGGCTGAAAAATGAATTCCGAGGAATTCGGCAGGCGCGTCATCTGCGGCAAGGAAAACCCCCTGCCGGAACTCACGGGCAAGTTTCCGTGCGACCTGCGGGAAAGCGTTGACGCAGCACTGCGTTTCAAGCCGAGCGGGCGCGCCGAGTGCCGCAAGGCAGTGGCAAAGCAGGCGCTTGATTTTGCGGGGCGCGCCGGACTGCTGACGGATGCGCGCAAGGCGGCTGCGAAGGAGCTGTGCGGCGACGGCGCACTCGTCGTCGAGGTTGCCCACCAGCCCACGCTGTTTCCCTACGTCGGGTTCTTCCAGAAAATCATGCTCGGCAAGGCGATTGCGGAAGCGATGCGCAAAAAAACAAAGGCGCCCGTCGTTCTCGTGTTCGGTTTCCTCGACACGGATTTCGTGCAGGGCAAGTGGTTCCGCAAAACCTTCCTGCCGTTCTCGCGCGGAAAAAACGGCGAACTCGCTCTTGAGGCGCCTGTTTCAAAGAAAGACCGGCACAAGCAGGCGTGTTCGGTTCCCGCACCATCGGCTGAAACAATCGGCGCATGGAAAGAGGCGCTCGCGACGTGGCTTTCATCGAACGAGAGCGACTCGAACAAGAAGGGCGCGCGCGTTACGCGCGATGAAAACGCCGCCTACGAGCGCAGGCTCGCGGAAATCGGCGCGATTATGGACGAATGCTCTTCCGCGAAGACGCTCGCGGAATTCAACGCTTTTTTCATAGCGAAGGTTGCGGAGCGGATGGGCTGCGAGGACATGCTTTTCTACGAATACAGCGGCACGCGCGCCGCCTTCAAGGACGATTACGCGTTTCTCCTAAGCAGGCACGCGGATTACGCCAAGGCGTCGGCTAAGTATTACGCGCTCGTAAAAGCAGCGGGCATAGAGCCGGGTTTCGACGAGGCGGATGAAGCGCTCGCCGCGTTCTGGTATGACTGCGAATGCGGGGCGAAAAACGTGCTTGTGGCGGAAAAGGAGCCGCGGCTGGTTGCGGGAAAATGCGGAGAATGCGAAAAGCCCGCTAAGGATATTTGGGAGCGCCTTTCGCCTAGGGCGATATCGCGGCCTATCGTCGTCGCGCGCGGGCTCGCGCCTTCTGTTTTCGTCAGCGGATTGGGCGCGTTCGGCTTCCATCTGGTTGCGCGCGGCGTTTCCTCGGAACTCGGCGTGGCGCTCTGCCCGTTCGTCACGTGGCTGCCCGACGTTTCAGAGAAAGGGCTCGCGCAACGGGTGAAGGAAAGCAAGGTGGTGCCGAGCGTGCTCGACGCGTGGATTAATTTCGGGCTCGAGGGAACGGCGCGGGCGATGGAAAGACACCTTGCGGAAAAGAAGCTGTGCGACGCGCTCGTCCTGCAGTGACCGGTTTTCCGCGCGTACCCATGGCTTTAAATTATTCCGCGGAAACCTTTCAATATGCTTCATCTAGCGGCCCTGCTGGTGATAATCGCGCTCGGCGCGGCGGTTCGTCTCTGGGCGCGCCGCCACGGCGAGTTCATCGGGCAGGACACGTGGGACTATCTCGTCGAGGCGCGCGCCATCCGAGATAACGGCATGCGGCTGCCGGAATCGATACCGCCCTATGCTGTGAAGAGTCCGTACGACATACCTCCGCTGTTCTTCCTCATCCTCGCGCGCCTTCCGCAGAAAAACATAGAGCAGTGGAGCAAATACGTTTCCGTGCTCTTTGATTGCGCGAACACGCTCGCGATATCCGGTTTTGTCTGGCTCGTATTCGGCAACGCGGACGCGGCGGTGCTCGCCGCTGCGATGTTCGCCATAACCCCCGCCTCCGCAGTTGAAACGCTCACGTTCAACGCGCGCCCGTTTGCGTCCCTACTGTTTACTCTGTTCGCCGCCTCGCTTGCGCTGTTCTCGCAGCAGCACTCGCTCTTCTGGCTGGCTGCCGCGTCCCTTCTGTCCTCGCTTATATTCCTGACGCACCGCATGACGCTTCAGGCCGCGGTCGTCGCCTGCGCCGGCGCATCGCTCGCTTTCATGGACGCATCGTTCCTCGTTCCGATTCCGGCGGGCTTCTTCCTCGCGGTTCTGCTTTCGGGCGGCTACTACCTCCGCGTCTTCCGCAACCACGTCGCGATAACCTCGTTCTGGCGCAGGCACATCGCGGAGCGCAGGCGCGGCTCTTCACTTTCGTTCCTCGGCCAGTCGCTTTCGAAGATGCTGTTCAATCCGTGGATGCTTTTCGTGCTGTTGTTCATCCCGGCCTCGCCCGCGGAGTCGCTGCTCTGGGCGGTTTCGCTCTCGCTGTTCGCAGCAGCGCTTGTCACCGCGCTGAGACCCTTCGGCTTCCTCGGCGAAAACCACCGCTATCTCGAGTATTCCGCGCTCTCGTCGTTCGCGCTCGCGTCGCTCTACATAACGCGCAATCCTTCCGCCATCGTCGTCGCAGCAGCAGCTGCCTGCGTCCTCGTTTCGCTGGGGGTTCTCGCGGCATACCAGAAAAAACTGCTCTCGATTCCCTCGAACGTGCAGCCGCCTGATTTCATGGATGCCGTGAAGGCAATCGGCAGGAGCAAACGCGACGTCGTTCTCAGCGTCCCGGACTATTCCGCGCCCATAACGTTCTTCACGCGCAAGCGGGTGGTGTGCGCGTCCTCGCCGACTGTCTGGGAAAAACACCAGTTCCTCGTTTTCCGCGAGAGGACGGACATCCCGGCTGTTGCGAAGGAATTCCGCGCAGGGCTCGTGCTTGTCTCGCCGGAATTCGACAGGAAGGAATTCCGCAAAAAATGGCGCGCTATTTTCCGCAACCGCTCCTTCGTGCTTTACGGAACAGGAGCTTGACTGTGGGCAATTTAAATCTTTACCTCGGCGTTCCGTAGCCGCCCTCAAATATATTAATGACGCGCTAGTATTGGTTACGCAATGAAAGTACTTCTCGTCGTGCCGAACCTCCCCAAGAAGTGGGACTGGGGGACGCTTCCCGAGCCGCCGCTCGGTGTCGCTTGGGTCGCGGCGTATCTGAAGGAAAAGCACGACGTGGCGATAATAGACAACTATTTCGAGAAACTTCCGTCCGCGGCGCTGATGCGCAAGATACGCTCGTTCTCGCCTGACGCAGTTGGAATCTCGGCGATGACGTTCACCGAACCCGAGGCGCAGCGGTTGGCGTCTGCCGTAAAGTCGTGGGATCGCGGCGTCAACGTATTCTTCGGCGGGCCGCACGCGTCGCTGTTTCCCGAAAAAATCCTGCATGGCAGCGTCGCGGACGCCGCGATAATCGGAGAGGGCGAACTCACGACCGCCGCGTACATCAATGCGGTTGAAAAGGGAAGGGCGTTGGAAAAAATTCCCGGCATAGCCTTCAAGAGGGGGCGGCGCGTCACGGTCAACAAGCCCGCCCGCTACATGACCGACCTCGACTCCCTGAAATTTCCCGCGCGCGACCTGCTGAAAATCCGCGAATACCCCGAGTTCAAGCTCTCCGTTTCGCTGAAGGCGCCGGTGACGACGATGTGCACCTCGCGCGGCTGTCCTTTCAACTGCCTCTATTGTTCCTCGCCGACGATATGGGGCAGGACGTGGCGCGGGCAGGGAGGCAAGCGGGTTGTCGACGAGATGGAGTTCCTCGTAGAAAAATACGGCGTGAAATCCGTGAAATTCCACGAGGACCATTTCACGTTCGACAAAAAGCGCGTGCTCGACATCTGCCGCGAGATAACCGAACGCGGGCTGGACGTCCAGTGGCAGTGCGAGGCGCGGGTGAACAACATCGACCGCGAGCGCCTGGAAGCGATGAAAAAGGCGGGATGCAGGATAGTCTGGTACGGCATAGAGTCCGGCACGCAGAGAACACTGAACTTTTACAGGAAAGGCATCACGCTCGAACAGGTGCGCGAGGCGGTAAAGCTTACGAACGAGGCTGGCATGGACGCTATGGGCAGCTTCATACTGGGTGCGCCGCTTGAGACGAAGGCGGAAATGGAGGAGACGGTTAAATTCGGGCTCGGGCTCGGGCTCAAGGAGGTGTATTTCAACGTCCTGCACGCGTTTCCGGGCACCGACCTTTACGACTACGTCCTCAAGAATAAGCGCGTGCACAAGTATATCGTCGGAGATGTAGCGGAGGTTGCGGGCGACGTGCCGCGTGCCGAAGTCGTCGCGCTCCGCACCAAGGCGCAGCAGGAAGTGATAAAGCGCAAGATTCGGAAGAACTGGCTCTCGCTCATGGCTTATTTCCTGACGCATCCGGCGGAACTGTTCTCCAGACGCACGATGCGCACGCTCGAATTCCTCAGGAACCGCGCCGATTAGCGGTTGGATGCGGGTTTACCGTAGGGATTTAATTCCACCCCGGATTTACTAGGTTATGCCAAATGTTTGTTTCCTGTTTGCCATGGACCTGCGCAAAACGGACGGCGCTGCAGTTCATTCCAAGTCGCTCGTCTCGACGTGCAGGCGCGCAGGGATGCGGGCGGAGCAGGTTTCCTTCGATTCGCTCGGATGTTCGGGCGTGTTGTTCGCCCTGCGGGCGCCGTTCGCAGTTCCTGACGATGCGCGGTTCGTGTACCTGCGTTCCCCGCTCGCGCTCCTGAGCATCCCGCTTCTGAAGGCGCGCCGCAAGAAGGTCGTGCTCGGCGTCGCGGCTCTCAAGCACTTGGAAAGCCCGATGTGGACGCGCCCGTTCGTGAAACTCGCGGAGGACCTCGCCATATGCTTGAGCGACGCGGTGATGACGATATCGCCCGCGCTCGGCGAATACTGCAAAAGTCATGGCGCGAGAAAAATCCTCGTCTATCTGCCGCTGGTTGATTCCGGCGCATTCTCCGGGGCGAAGCCGCGCGCGAAAGGCGGCGGTGCGTTCGTCGCTGGCTACGTTGGCGGCAGGCAGGAGTGGCAGGGACTCGGGATTCTTAGCGATGCGCTGGCGGGCATGCCGGACGATTTCGAGTTGAGGGTTTATGGCGATGCGGACGAAAACGATTTCGGGAACGACCCGCGCGTAAAGGTTTTCGGCAGGATTCCTAACCGGCGGGTTCCGTCGGTCCTGAAGTCGCTTGACCTTTTCGTCATTCCGCGCCCAGCGCATCCCTCGGCGGAAACGGCGACGCCGATAAAAATGGTAGAAGCGATGGCGTGCGGCGTTCCCTGCCTCGTTACGGATGTGCGGGGGATGACGTGGTTCGTCAGAAACAGGCGGGACGCAATAGTCTGCGCCGCCTCGGCAAACGGACTGCGCGAGGGCATGCGCTGGGCAGTTTCAAACAGGAAAAAACTCCGCGCAATCGGGGAAAACGGCAGGAAGCGCGTAACTGCGGAACTCCGCGGAACAGGCGGGAAAATCAGGCGGTTCGTCTCATCCCTTGATTAGCAGTTCATCGCCTCTGCGCAGGACGCGCTTCGGATCCGGATAGTGCGGCTTTCCGTTTGCGAAAATCACCTGCACGCCGCGGTTGCGCCTCTCGAATTCCGCGACGCTTTTTCCGGCGAACCCGCCAGCCCGAACCAGCGAATATTCGGGGTATCCCTTTCCCACGAACGACGACTGTTCCACGCATAATCCGCCCTTCCTGAGTATCGAGACGATGCGCTCCGCTGCCCTGCCGTCGCCGAACGGGCAGGGCGCCTTTTTCACGCGGACGTCCTTCAACGCGGCCGCGACGCGCCCGGCGTCCATTCCCGCGAGCACGGCGCTGCAGTCCAGCGCCTCGGGGCGCTCGGTGTTTTCGCGCAGCACGACGCATTTTTTTCCGAGAACAGCCGCCTCCTCCTGCAGCCCGCCGGAGTCGGTTACAACCGCGCGCGACGCGTCCATCAGCGCGAGGAAATCCACGTATCCGAGCGGCCGGAGCAGCCTGACGTGCCCCATCGCCTCGATCCTGCCGTAAAGCCCGGCTTTTTTCAGCAGTTCCCGGGTTCGCGGGTGCACCGGAAAAACAACGTTCCGCCTTATCGCAGCAAGGACTTTCACAATCGCCGCGAGTTTTTCCGGCGTCGTGTTCTCCTTCCTGTGGCACGTGAACACCACGAAATCGCGGAAGCCCAGCCCCGCGGTTACGTGCGATTTTTTCCTCGCCATGCCGACGTTCTGCATGCAGGCATCCACTATCGTGTTGCCTGTCACGAAAACCTTGCGCCTCGGAATCCCCTCAAGCAGCAGGTTGAGCGCGGACGTTTCAGTCGGCGCGAACAGCGCCTCGGAGCAGTTGTCCGCCATTATGCGGTTTATCTCCTCGGGCATCGTCCTGTCGAAGGAGCGCAGACCCGCCTCGACGTGCCCGAACGGCACGAGCAGTTTTTGCGATGCGAGCGCAGCGGCGAGAACGGAATTAGTGTCGCCCTCCGCGAGCACGGCGTCGGGCGCATATTTCCCCACAACAGCCTCGAGCCTCTTCAGAGACTCGCCGGTCTGGTACGCCTGGCTGCCGGAGCCCACCATCAGGTTCTCGTCCGGTTCAGGCAGCCCAAGTTCGGAAACGAAGTCGCGGAACAGCGCGGCGTCATAGTGCTGCCCGGTTGTGACGAACACGCTTTCCACGCCGCGGCGCCGCAGCTCCTTCAGCACCGGCGCCATCTTAACGAGTTCCGGCCTTGTTGAAACGACGCTGAGAATCCTCATTTTATCACTTGTTGGGCGCGCCTTGTCCAATGACGGCGCGCCTTTTCCAGGTCGCCCCTCCCGATTCCCTTCAGCACGAATCCCTCGGGCGCGTTTTCAAGTACGTGCCTTCCGTCTATTATGATTTTTTTGCGCATGGCCGTGCCCGCCTTCCGCCAGTCGATGCCGCGGAACGCCGAGTGGGCGGTGGCTATGATTGCGCAGTCCGCGCCTTCAAGCGCGCCTTCGAGCGAGGCGGCCGTTTTCACGAATTTGCATTCCTTCACGAATGGGTCGTAAGCGATGACATCGGCGCCGCGTTCCCTCAGCGCAGAAACAATCGCCTCAGACGGCGTCTCACGGCAGTCCTCGGTGTCGGGCTTGTACGCCAACCCGAGTAGCGCGACGCGCCCCTTCCCGCCCATTGCCTTCAGCGCGATTTCCGCGGCGTGCCCAGGCATCGCGTCGTTGTTCTTGCGCGCCTGCTTCAGAAGCGGGATTTTTTTGTACGACTCGTTCAGGAACCACGAGTCAAGCGGGATGCAGTGCCCGCCGACGCCCGCGCCCGCGTCGTGCAGCCGCACGCGTGGATGCCTGTTCGCCAGTTCCGCGACCTTGAAGTAGTCCGCGCCGAGTTTCTCGCACGCGAGAGCCAGTTCGTTCGAAAGCGCGATATTGACGTCGCGGTAGATATTCTCGGACAGTTTTACCATTTCGGAAGTAGCCGCGTCGGTTTCGTATATTTTCCCGCGGACGAAGCGCGCGTAAAGCGACGCAGCTGCTTTCGCGCTTTTTTCGTTGATTCCGCCGACGACGCGGTCGTTCTCAATCATCTCGCGCAACGTATCGCCCGGAATCGCGCGCTCGGGGCAGTGCGCGAGCAGCGGCTTCTTCCCGCGCAGGATTTTCCGCACCATCCTTCGGGTCGTTCCCGGCGGCACCGTGCTCTCTATTATCACGAGCGTGCCCCTGCGCATGTGCTTCGCTACGGATTCGCACGCGGATACGAGCGCGGAGGAATCGAACCTGCGCTCCCGCAACGGCGTCGGAACCGCTATTATTATCGCGTCCGCGTCGGCGCATTCCTGGAAATCGGACGACGCCCGCAGCTTTCCGGAGGAAACGCTCCTTTCAAGCAGCTTGTCAAGCCCTTTTTCGCCGAACGGCGGCGTGCCCCTGTTTATTTTCGCCACCCGCCCGGCGTCAGTGTCGATGCCGGCGACATCCGCTCCGCTGTCTGCTAGAAGGCAGGCGGTAGGCAGCCCTATGTAGCCGAGTCCTACGACGCAGCATTTCATGCGATTACCCGAATACCTTTGTCCGCCTCTATTAAAAAGCCGTGGGCAAACCGATTTTAAGCCGGGCGACTCTTCATCTCGCATGGAAGAGACCGGCAAGCGCCAGACGCTGTACTATCTCGGGCTCAACCTTCTCACGAAGGCGTCCACGTACGCGCTGCTCCTAGTGTTCGCGAACCTTTTCTCGGTTCCGTCCTACGGCGAGGTGGCTTTCGCGATGACGCTGCTCGGCCTGCTGCCCTACCTGATTTATCCGGGAACGCAGATGCTCCTAATCCCGCTGTTCGTGAAGCGGGGCGACACCTCGTCGCTTTTCTGGGGCTTCCTGTCGTTGTCCGCGCTCGCCGCCGCCGTCGGCTTCCTCCTGTTCCAGGGTCGCGACTGGCTCGTGCTGCTCCTGCTGCTCATCCCTGTCGGCTTCCTATACATGTTCTTCCGCGCGCTTCTGCGGGCGAGGCACGCATACCACTGGATTCAGGTGTCCGACGCGCTGCTGCAGTTCATCTACCTTGCGATGGCGGTGCTGCTGCACTCGATGGACAAGCTTGGGCTCACGCTGGCGTACGCGCTCGCCTACGCCGCATCGACCGCGTTCGTAGTCTGGATGTGCCGCGGCGCGCTGAAGGAGCTGCGCTTCAGGCTCGACGCTGATGCGATAAAATCCTACGTGCCGAAAGGTCTTGCTGCGAGCGCGCTCCTGTTCTCCGTGGACATATTGGGGCGCTCGGACTCGTTCCTGCTCGGCATGCTCTCGTCCTTTACGGACGTCGCGCGCTACAACGTCGCGTTCACACTCTCCGACATAGTGCTCGTCATACCGCTCGTGATATCGATGTTCCTGCTCACGCGCTCCTCCGAACTTGACGAGAAGGCGTCGCGCCCCGTTTTCCTGCGATGCGTGCGCCTCTCCTTTTCACTCTCTCTCCTCTGCGCAATCGCGCTCTGCGCGCTCGTGCAGCCGCTTCTCGCAATCGCATTCAGCAGGTACGCGGACACCGGCATCCTCGTGCTCGCACTTTCGGCGGGATTGCTGTTCTATTCGGCGTATTACCTGAATTTCACGTACCAGTCCGGCCGCTTCCGTCCGGAGTCAATAGTTTTGCCGTTCGTCCTCGCCGCAGGCGCCAAGATTGTTCTTGATTTTCTGCTCGTCCCGCAGGCGGGCGCGCTCGGGATGGCGCTCGCGACCCTCGCAGTCGGCGCCGGGCTGTTCATCGCCGCGCCGCCGCAGGGATTCCCGCGCAGGGCGACCGCGTTCGCGCTGGTATCGCCCGCGTTCCTGGTTCCCTCGTTTGTTTTCGGCGCGTGGGGGCTGCTCCTACTCCCGTTCGCGGTGCTGTTCGTGTTCAAGACCGGACTTCTGGAAAAGGCGGACGTAGAGGCGGTTTCCTCGGTTCTGCGTCAGTTCCTGCCAGCCAGGCGTTCGTAAAGCGCCTTGTGCCGCCGCGCGAGATTGTCCAGCGAATAGTTTGCCGCCTCGAGCATCGCGTTCTTCCCCAGCCTTGCGCGCAGTTTTTTGTCGCGCAGGAGGCGGTTTAACGCGAACGCAAGCGAGCTGGGGTTCGCGGGCTCCACAACGAGGGCAGTCTTGTTGTTCTCAACAGGCAGCCCCACGTCCGTCACGACGCACGCGCATCCCGATGCCATCGCCTCAAGCAGCGCCACGGGCAGGCCCTCGGACAGGGACGGAAGGACGAAAATCTCGTTTTCGGCGAGCAGGTTGGCGATGTCGCGTCGGTGCCCGAGGAATTTCACGTTCGTGCCTGCGCGCTTGCGCAACGCATCCGCCTCGGGGCCGTCGCCCGCTACCAGCAAGTCCGCATGCACCGACTTCATCGCATCCAGCAGGTAGCGGACGCCCTTGACTGCAACAAGCCTGCCTACGAAAACGATTCTCGGCTCGCGCTTTTTCGCGGGCTTGTATTTCCTGAGGTTTATTCCCGGCGGTATGACCACGCTTGACGGGACGAAGCCGAATTTGCCGCCGAACGCGTCGCGCTCCTCGTCGCTGAGGAAGATGACGCACTGCGCGCGCCTGTAGGCGAAACGCTCGGTTGCCCCGATGGATGCGCTTAGCGCGGCGCCGTATTGCGGCTGTCCCTTCGAGACGCCGTGCGGCGTGCATACGAGCGGTTTCCCTTTTCCCTTCGCCAGGAACCAGCCCATCAGCGACGCAACGGCGCCGTGCGCGTGTATGACGTCGTAGTCCTCGTCCCACGAGCGGAGCAGCGAATGAATGTTGAACGACGGATTGCGTAGGATTTTTCCGCGAATCCACGGCACGCGCTTTATGCGCACGCCCTCGTGCCATTCCTCCTCCTTCGTGCCCGCGAACCTGCGCGTAACAACCGTCACGCGCACTCTTTTCCGAGAGAGCGCCTCCGCGAGGTTCTCGACGTGCGCCTCGATTCCGCCCGACGTTATCGGGTCGTCGCCCTTGTTGCTGCCGACAGGATACTCCTTGCTGCCGAGCATGAGCACGCGAAGCACATCAATCCCCGCACACAATAATCCGGCGGTTAATAAAAGCGTTTTTAAACGGCGGGCGCATATTCTTCCAGAGGGGATTCTGTGCTGTTAGAGTTATTCGCACTGTGCTTCGTAGCTTTGCTGGTGTTCGTGCCGGGGATACTGCTCTCCTTCGCACTGCTCAAGGGGCTGTCGCTATCCCGGCTCGACAAGACGCTCATCGGCGTCATCCTCGGCGTCGTACTCCTGCCGCTTATCGGGTTCCTGGAGTTCGAGCTGCTCGGCATACAGTTCAGCGGAATGCTCGCCCTTGTGAACGTGATGCTCCTCGCGCTGGCGGGACTCGCCGCGCTGTGGAAGCAGGGGCAGCTCTCGAAAATCCCGACGCCAAAGATTCAGCTCGACGTTCCGGGACTGAAGGAATTCCTGAAGAACAACTGGGCGGAAATCCTGCTCCTGGCGATAATCCTTTCCGCGTTCTGGGTGCGCTTCGCAACCTCGTGGTCCTCGAACTTCTTCGAATTCGACCCCTACTATTACAACAAGCTCGCCGAGAAGGTGGTTCTGCACGGCTCCGTCGATTTGTACTCGCCCGAATCGTACTATCCGAATCAGGCGTTCCAGCACTTCGCGCCGCTGACCTACTACACTGTCAGCTCGTGGTACTCGCTGTATCGGCTCGTGCTCGGGCTGGCGTATTCCAAGGACACGCTGATTCTCGCCGCGGGATTCTACCCGCCGCTGGTTGCCGCGCTTTCCTGCTTCCTCGCTTTCGTAATCGTGCGCGAGGAATACGACAAGTACCTCGCGCTCATTCCAGCCGCGATGCTCGCGTACACGCCGCAGATACTCGTAAAAACAGCTGCGGGCGTCAGTGAGCAGCAGCCGTGGGGAATGTTCTCGGTTGCGTTTGTCTTCGCGGCGTACCTGCTGGCGATTGGGCGGAAAAGCTGGCGGCTTGCAATCCTGTCGGGAATCGCGGCGGTAGCCGCGGTGCTAGGAAGCCAGCAGTACATCTGGCCATTAGCTGCGGTCGCGGCATACATCGTGCTCCGCGCATTGCTGGATTTCATCGCGGGCAGGATGGACGAGCAGGCGCAGATGATAAGCGGCGTGTTCATCGGATTTGTCGTGCTGTCCAGCCTGGTGCTCTCGTCGTACCAGAACGGCGTGCTCACGCCCTACATAAACAGCCCGCTGCTTCTCATCGTCTCAGCGTATGCCTTCTCGCTCGCGCTGTTCGGGCTTTCCAAGTTCGTATCCTTCTCCTCCGCGAAGGAGCGCGTCACGTGGGGCGCCGCGGCAATCGCGCTCACCCTTGTAGTCGTGATGCTGTCGCCGCTGCGCGACGTGACGCTCGGCTACCTTTCAATGGTTACGTCGTTCGCAAAGAGCGTCGCGCCGCTCGGTTTCACCATCCAGGAGGAAGGCGCGAGCACGCCGGTTCTCGCCTCGTATTTCGGAGTTCTCGGCCAGTTCGCGCAGCCGTTGCTCGCGGCTGTCGCGCTTCTTGCGGCAGCTTCCGCGGTGGTTATGCTTCTGCTCAAGGGTAAGCGTAGATACGCCGCGATATTCGGCGGCGGCGTCGCCATCTTGGTGTTCCTCAACGCGCAGATAGACGGCATCCTGTCGTGGTTCGCAGGCGCGACTGGGAGCGCGGACCTGGCGTCCGCGGTCACGTTCTTCTCGCAGAACGACGTCTTCCTTTACATGCTCATCGCCATTGCGTCGCTGGCGGTGTCATACGTCTGGGAGGAGAAGGGGAACAAGATGCTTCTCCTGTTCGTGCTGGCGTTCTTCCCGGTCGCATTCATAGGCATGAGCAAGGTGAAATACACGTTCCACCTCGGAATCGCGCTGTGCTTCTTCGCGGGCTTCGTGCTCGGCGAAACCAAGAAGCTGATTGAAAACCTCAATACGCTTACGGGCTTCTCGAAGGACCATGTGTTCGTTTCGAACGCCGCTTTCGCATTGCTGATGTGCGTCGGCATCGTGGCGGTGTTCGTGCAGGCGCAGACCGTGGGCCCGACCATGGAGCAGCTGCGGGGGACGCGCATACCCGAAGACTGGACCGCAACGTTCGACTGGATGCGCACGAGCCTTCCGAAGGACGCGCGCGTCATGTCGTGGTGGGACTACGGGCACTGGACTACGTTCCTGGGCGAGCGCAATACGGTGCTCGACCCCAACAACGCCTATCCGTACTTCGACCAGGGCGTCGCCCGCGCGTTCGTCAACGGCGGCACGGCGAACCTGTACGACCGCATGAATTACCACCACGCGGATTACATCATGGTGGACTGGGAGCTCATATCCAAGTGGGGCGCGCTCGTTTTCCTTAGCGGCGCGTGCGATTCCTCCATGTCTCCCGTATGCCCGCAGGTTGCCGACATCACGAACT
>JAZDNL010000015.1:0-2394 GCA_043799765.1 Microcaldota archaeon
GGTCGTGACAAGCGCTTTGAGCTCGGGAATCGTCTTCTGCTCGCCGAGGTTTATCACCTCGGCGTAGCGCTCGATAATCTTGCGATAATAAGCCGCCCTAAGCCCCTCGTCCCCGTCGTGCGTTTCGTGCGCGTGCACCTCCTTCGCGGGTTTCGCGCCCTCTTTTTTCGCTTTTATGAACGAGACGAGGTCGTCCAAAGCCACGCTTTATTAACGTCGCCAGCCCTAATAAACATATAGAAATGGGGAACGCGGGAAGGAAACTTCCCGCTTTCCGCCCTTTCGGAGTGATTGGTTAGTTTGGAGATTAGTTTCTACGGCGGAGCGTCAGAAGTAGGCCGCTCCTGCGTCGTCATCGACGACAAGCGCAAGCGCTATATGCTTGATTGCGGGGTCAAACTCGACTCCGAGGACGAACACTATCCCGCGATAGGCGAGCGCGAGATACGGCGCGTGAACCATGCGATTCTTTCGCACGCGCATCTGGACCATTCGGGATACATGCCGGGGCTTTACGCCGAGGGTTATCGCGGCGACGTGCTGCTGATGAAGCCGACGCGCGATTTGATTCAGCTGCTTTTCGCGGACTACATGCGCCTGAACAAGGGGGTTTCGCCGTACAAGGAACCCGACGTGAAGAGAATGCTGGCGTCCACGAAGACGCTGGAGCTCGGCGACAGGCACGGCGACGTGGTTTTCCACGAGGCTGGGCACATACTCGGCAGCGTGATGACGGAGCTGAACCTCTCGAAGAAGGTGCTTTACACGGGCGACGTCAACGTCCGCCCGTCTAGGCTACTGGATGGCGCCGCCAGAAACGTCGATGCCGAGGTGCTCATAATCGAGAGCACGTACGGCGGGAAGGAGGACGTGCACGTGCCCGTAAAGGACGCGTCGAACACCCTCATCAAGTCGATAAACGCCACGTTCGCGAAGGGCGGCAACGTAATTGTCCCGACGTTCGCCATCGGACGCGGGCAGGAGATACTTTTCACACTGGAGAACTTCCTGCGCTCGGGGGCGCTGAAGAAGACGCCGATTTATCTCGACGGAATGATAACGAAGGCGCTCCGCATCTACAGGCACAACGCGATTTACCTGAAGAAGGAGGTGCAGCGCCGCATCCTGACGAGCGACGACGATCCCTTCAAGAGCGAGTACTACATGACTCCCGAAACCAAGGACCGTTCGGACGTGATTGCGCAAGAGCGCGCCATCATACTCACGACGAGCGGCATGCTCAACGGCGGGCCGGTGCTCACGTACCTGAAGAAGATGGCGCCGGAGAAGAAGAACAAGATAATACTCGTAGGCTTCCAGGCTAAGGGCACGCGCGGCCGCGAACTTCTCGAAGGCGCGGACGTGCTCACCATAGACGACGAGAAAATACCGATTAACCTCGAAGTCGACCAGGCACCGTTCAGCGGGCACAGCGACTGGCGCGAGCTGCTCGAGCTCGTCAGGGGCATGAAAAAAGTAAAGAAGATTTACGTGATGCACGGCGAGCAGGAAAAGGCGGCGCAGTTCGCGGACACGCTCTCGCACGAGTTCAAGCACGTCTCAGTTGAGGTGCCGAAGCTCGGCGAGACGTTCAGGGTGTGACGATGGAAATCAGGACCAAAAAACGCGTGGATTTCGTCGACATAACGGGCGAAGTAGAGAAAGCCGCCGCCAAGACGAAAAGCGGCGTCGCGTGCATTACTACCAAGCATACGACCACCGGCATCAAAATCATGGAGTCCGAGGCGGGCCTGATGCGCGATTACGAGCGCGCCCTTTCTTCGATTCTTCCCAAGCCCCCCTACGAGCACGACCGCTCGCACTGCGGGGACGGGAACGCCGACGCGCACTTGAAAGCATTGTTCCTGCCGTCAAGCGAATGCATTCCGATTGAAAACTACAAGCTCGTCCTCGGAACGTGGCAGCGCGTCTTCTTCGTCGAGCTGGACGGTCCGCGAACCCGCGAAGTGGCGATAAAGGTGCTCGAAGGATGACTGAAGTAATCGCGCGCTACTCATACCGGGCGAAGCGCAACCCGCGCGAAACCGCGGAAAAAATCGCGCTTGAGTCCAGCACCGTCATCTGGAAGTACAAAAACCGCGACTTGCGCAAAAAGCACGCCGCCCGCGTCGTTTCCGCCACGAAAAACGGCGCCACAATTGCATTTCCTCTCGATAATTTCGGCTGCTCGATAACCAAGTTGTTAAGCGCGGTTGCTGGGGAGGGCGTTTTCTACTCAGGAGCAGCGGACGACGTCAAACTCGCCGACCTGCAGCTTCCTTCCGCATTTCTCCGCGGTTTCAGGGGCCCTGCATTCGGCATTTCCGGCATCCGCAGGAAACTTCGCGTTTACAACCGCCCGTTGTTCTGCGGCGTGGTAAAGCCCAACATAGG
>JAZDNL010000002.1:0-2306 GCA_043799765.1 Microcaldota archaeon
ATCACCAGCCCCGTGAACAAGGTGTACTACGACCAGACGACAATTGACCTGACGTTCAGCGTTTCGGGTTCGTTCGCGCAGTATCGCTGCTCGCGCTCGCTTGACGGCGGCGCCGCGGTTGATCTCGGAAACGTGAACAACTCGCAACCGACGAATTTCGCGGGCAACCTTACGGGCCTGCAAATAGGGCAGACGTACGAGGTTCTGGTCAACTGCACCGCAGGCGGCCTCTCGCTTTCCGCGTCTTCGTCCGTGCCTTTCCGCGTTGAGCACTGGGTTGGCGGAGGCGGCGGCGGAAGCCCGGGAACCGGCAGCGGCACAACTGGCGGCACCGGAAGCGGAGGAACAGGCGGCGGCACCAACATCTGGGGCGCGGGCAACGTGCATCTAGGCGCAGGCGCTGGCTCTCCGACGCCCAGGGCGACGTCCACGCCGATACCTACTGCGGGGCCGACCACTCCGCGCAACCGTCCGAGCGCCACCATGCTGTCGCTCGACTGCCCCCAGACGCTGAGCGCCCCGACTGCGGAATTCACCGCGTCGCTGCTTGCCTCGGGCAAGGCGGCGTGCGACAACTCGCTTGCCACCACTGTCACAATCAACGGTTCCATACCGGGCAAGGCGACGTTCATCTCGTGCGCGTCCGGCTTGCACCGCGTCGTAATTGACACGGCGCAGGGCGGCGACTACACGATACAGGCGTATTCGCCCGCCTACGACGTCCGCGCGCAGTGCGTGTTCAAGAACGGCGTGCTCGTGAAGCCGGTTCCTGAAATGAGCCTGCTGCTCGTCGTGCTGACCGGAGCGGTGGCGTTCTACGCCATGAGCAGGAAGAAACGTTAAAGAAAGGGTTTTATTTCCGCCCTTTCACAAATAATTCGGCAGCTTCTAGAGGTTGGTTTAAATGGCAAAGATGACGATACCCGCGATGGTTGAAGGCGGAAAGGCAAGCGCAGGCGTGCCTCTCGGCCCGGCGCTCGGGCCTACCGGCGTCAACATAGGCAACGTAATCGCGGCGATAAACGAGAAGACGAAGGATTTCGCGGGCATGACTGTTCCCGTGAAGGTCATAGTTGACAAGGCAACCAGGACGTTCGAGATTTCAGTTGGCACGCCGCCAGTCAGCGGGCTCATCAAGAAGGAGCTCGGCCTCCACGCGCCCGTGAAGGAGGAAGCCGGAGTGAAGGGCAAGAAAAGCATCGGCGACCTCACGGCGGAGCAGTGCGTCAAGATCGCGCGCGTGAAACAGGACTCCATGCTCGCGGCGGACCTGAAAGCCGCGGTTAAGGAGGTTGCGGGCACGTGCCTGAGCCTCGGCGCGACGATAGACGGCAAGAATCCCCGCGAATTCATAGCGGACGTCGCCGCGGGGAAGTACGACGCCAAAATCAAGTAGTTGTTTTTTTCTTTTCTTTTTCTTCTATTTCGTGCGTCAGAGTAGTCAGCGCCCAGTACAAGTCGGGATGCCAGAACCTTCCCTTTTTCAAGTGTATTTCTTTCATGATGGCGCCCGAGTTGTGATATGCGTCCCGGAAAGTTATCCCCAACAGGAACGCAAGGTGGTGGTAGTTTGATTCGTTTTGCTCCAACAAGTCGATGTATTTTCCCTTCATCCTTGCGTCGATTTTGATGTCATCCGGGTGTTTTTGGAGATCATACTCGCGTATCCTGTTCAGTAGTGCTTCCCTTATGCCGAAGTAAGCCGTGGGGTTCGCACCCTTTAGGCCCCTGAACCTGCGCTCGTGCGCGGTTCTGAGGGCTTCCGTAAGCTCCCGCACCGCTTCCTCCACCCTCACCCTGCTGATGCCGCTGCGTTCATAGAATTTTCCGAAAATGTCCTCTTTCTTCAAAAGGTTCCTTCCCCACAGCTTGTCGAAATGGAATTGCCCCTCTCCTAGGCAGCCCAGCATCCTTTCAAGATTTTCGTCGTCCATGCCGTAATAGCGCATCGTGGCGATCGCGTCCCTTATCTTGGTGAATTCATCACTGCCTTTGCCGAGCAGTCCCATATCCACGAGGCGCATCGCGTACGGCGTCGCCTCCAGCTCCGCCTTTGCCTTTGCTAGCTTCGCATCGTGCTCCTGCTTGTGGAAGTCCAAAGGAACGTCGCTTTCCGACGGAATCCTGCGGGTCGGCTTTGCCATAACCTATTCCTGCGCGCTAGGCTTAAAAGACGTTACGGGCAGTCGTCAATCAGGTACGACGTGAACGCGTCCACGACCTCGGTGCCGCTCTTCCACGGGTTGTTCACCTCGTACGGCTGGGAAACCCAGTAGTCTATCTTGTACGTCCAGTTGTAGCATTCT
>JAZDNL010000006.1:0-17656 GCA_043799765.1 Microcaldota archaeon
GCCACGAAGCGCGCCTTCTTCTGCAGGTCGGGAATAGTCGCCGCGCCGCAGTATCCCATCGAGGATTTCACCCCGCCGACGAGCTGGTATACGACTTCGGAAACGCGGCCGCGGTAGGGGACGAGCCCCTCGACGCCTTCAGGCACGAGTTTTCCGCGGTCCTTGAGATGTTCCTGGAAGTAGCGTCCCTTGGAGCCGCTTTCCATCGCCGCAACCGAGCCCATGCCGCGGTACGCCTTGTACTTCCTGCCGTTCACGAATATCGTGCGGGTGGGCGCCTCGTCGGTTCCCGCGAAAAGCGAGCCTATCATGACGCACGATGCGCCAGCCGCGAGCGCCTTCGCGATGTCTCCCGAGTAGCGTATCCCTCCGTCCGCAATAACGGGCACATCGCCTGCTGCGTGTGCGCATTCATAAACAGCGGAGAGTTGCGGCATTCCGACTCCCGCGACGACGCGCGACGTGCATATCGCGCCGGGGCCGACGCCGACTTTAACCGCATCCGCGCCTGCCGATATGAGCGCCTTGGTCGCTTCCGGCGTCACGACGTTGCCTGCTATGACCTGCAATCCCGAAAACTCCTTCTTTATGAGCTTCACCGCGTCTATTACGCCGCGCGAGTGCCCGTGAGCCGTATCAACTACGACGAAGTCAACTCCCGCGCCCACGAGCGCGCCGACGCGCTCGATGTCGTTCGTCCCAATCGCCGCCCCGACGCGAAGCTGCCCCTCGGCGTCCTTGCACGCGTCGGGGAAGCGCTCGTTCTTCTCGATGTCGCGGAACGTGATTAGCCCGATGAGGCGCTTGTTCCTGTCCACGACGGGCAGCTTCTCAACCCGGTGCTCGTGCATGAGCTTCTTCGCCTCATGCACGGAAATATTCGGCGTTGCGGTGATGACATTCTTCGTCATCGCGTCGCGCACGGGGCGCTTTCCGTCGCTGTGAAGCCGCCAGTCCCTGTTCGTTATGATTCCGACGAGCTTGTCGCCCTCGATTACGGGGAAGCCGCTTATGCCCAGCTCCTTGTTCATCTGGAGCGCCTTGTCAATCGGGTCGTTCGGCCCGACGGTAATGGGGTTGGAAATAATCCAGTTCGCCGACTTCTTCACCTTCTCCACTTCTCGCGCCTGCTCCTGCGGCGAGAGGTTGCGGTGGATGACGCCGATGCCGCCCGCGTGCGCCAGCGCAATCGCCATGGCGCTTTCGGTGACGGTGTCCATCGCGGAACTCAGGAGGGGGATGTTCAGCGGAATTTTCTTCGTGAGCCGCGTGCGCACGTTGGCGTCCTTCGGCAGCACGTTCGATTCGTTCGGAAGAAGCAGCACGTCGTCGAATGTGTATGCGTTACCCTCAACGAAATTCCTCATACCAAGACCCCCCTTTTCCAGAATTAACTCCGGCGAGGTTTTTATGCCTTTTTCCGGCGGTGCGTGCGAAGCAAGCTTTAAATTCGCCGAAGGCGAGTATATTACATGCGGGCTGTTTTGACGCAAGCCGACGGACGCAAGCTGATTTTACTCGCGAGAAAAGCAATTTCCGAATACGCCGAGAGCCGCAAAGTAATTCGCAGCGCGGAATTTTCCGAGAAAAGGGGCGTTTTCGTTTCCCTTCATTCTTATCCGTCGCACGAACTGCGCGGCTGCATCGGCTTTCCCTATCCCGTGAAGCCTCTGGGCGAGGCGGTTTGCGAGGCGGCGGTGAGCGCCGCGTTCGGCGATCCGCGTTTCCCGCCAGTAGACGCGGAGGAAATGCGGCACGTAATCGTGGAAGTGAGCGTGCTTACCCCGCCGGAAGAGATGAAGGCAAAGCGCGACGACCTTCCCAAAAAAATCAAAATCGGACGGGACGGCCTGATCATCCAGATGGGCCCCTACTCGGGATTGCTGCTTCCGCAGGTGCCTGTTGAATGGAAATGGGACGCGAAACAATTTCTGGAGAACCTGAGCGGCAAGGCGGGGCTCGCTCCCGGCTACTGGAAGGACCCGCGGGCGAAGATATACAGCTTCGAGGCGCAGGTTTTCTCGGAGAGCAAGCCCCCGGCAGAATGAAATGGAAACTCGCGACGGTGACATTAAGAAGAAGATAGCCGAGCTTGCGGCCAAGACGGGCCACAGGACACTAGCAATTTGGGCTGCTGACTGTGCGGAGCACGTACTATCGCATTTTGAGGAGAAGTATCCGAAGGACGATCGGCCTAGGAAAGCCATAGAAGCAGCGCGCGCATGGGCGCGCGGCGAGCTTTCCGTAAGCGAGGCCCGTTCCGCCGCACTTGCCAGCCACGCAGCTGCCCGCGATGCCAAAGATAGTGCAGCCCGCGCAGTTGCCCGTGCCGCCGGGCACGCCGCCGCAACCAGCCACGTTGCCGGCCATGCAGTTCATGCCGCCAATTATGCCGCTAGCGCCGTCCCAAAGGAACGAAGCTGGCAATACCGGCATTTGCTTTCCCTGCAATAGCAAACCCCTTTAAACATCTCCGCCTTTCTTTTCCTTGGGGGATAGGATGCGTTTCTTCAAGCACGGCGACGTCCTTGCGATAGCCCTGCCCGAGTCCCTGCGCAAAACAGCAGGAGTGCAGGAGGGCGACGACTACGAGTTTTTCGAAATCCAGAAGGGAACTTTCGCGCTCGTGGGGAAGAAGGAACTCGCGTCGAAGCTGCCTGCGGGCGCGTTGACGGCTCAGGCGACGACTGCCCCTGAACAGAATCCGCAACTCGCGGCTCTTGAAAAAACCGGCTTCCTCGTCGTTGAAACAGAACTCGAAGCGAAGCGCCTTTCAAAAGAGCTTGAGCCGCAGGTGAAAGGGCATTCCGTGTTGGGCGTGCGCGGGTTCGACAAGAAATACTACATCGCTACGCGAGCGTTCCTCGCCGAGGCGGGGGAGAAGGTGCAGAAGGCGCTACTCAAGGGCGAGCTGACGCTGGGGCAGACGTGCGTCGCGACGAAGATGCCCTCCGATGCGTGCGTCGCCGCGCTCTCGATACTGAAGGAAGAGGGCGAAATCTTCGAGAAAAGGAAGGGCTACTACGCGATCGTAAGGTGACCTATACCTTTATGACGTGCAGAATCATCTCGAGCACGATGAACGCGACCGCGAAAACCAGCACCGACTTCGGTTCCAGCAGTATGTTGCTCGAGGTGACGTCGTAGAAGCGCATGAGCCCGGTCGAGCTGCTCGGCGCCTGTATCTTGTCCTGTGACATGCGATTACTTTGCGCGTTTGGCTATTTAAAATGCGCGGAACGGAAGACGCCTCGTTCGGTGACGTACGCCGTGACGAGTTTCGCGGGAGTTACGTCGAAGGCGGGATTGCGGGCGCGTGAAAGCGGGGAGCAGACGCGCACGCGCCTTATTTTTCCGTCATCGCACAAGCCGCGCTGGAACAGTACTTCGTCCTCGTTGCGTTCTTCGATTTTAATGTGTCCGCCGTTTTTGCATTTCCTGTCGATTGTGGTTTCGGGCGCACAGACATAAAACGGGATTCCGAACTCCTTCGCGCATATCGCCTTTTCCAGCGTCCCGATTTTGTTCGCGAAGTCGCCGTTTGCGGCAATCCTGTCCGCGCCCACGAAGACGCAGTCGATTTCGCCGCGTTTCATGAAATAAGCAGCAGCGTTGTCCGCGATTATGGCGTGGGAAACGCCATCATTCCGAAGTTCCCAAGCAGTAAGCCGCGCCCCCTGGGAACGAGGACGCGTTTCATCAACGTAAACAAAGACGCGCTTTCCTTTCCGCTTTCTGGCGTAAATCGGCGCCAGTGCGGTCCCCCAGTCTACGCAAGCCAGCCATCCCGCGTTGCAGTGGGTCAAAACCCTCGCGCCGCACAGTTTCTCGCCGAGTTCGCCGATGCGCTCGCACGCCTCGGCGTTTTCATCGGCAATCAGCTGCGCCTCTTCCAAGGCGTCGTCCGCGGCGGCAACCCTGTCGACCGCATGGAACAAGTCGACCGCGGTGGGCCTTGTCGCCTTTATGATCCGCGCGCCTTCCTTCCTTTTTCCGGAAAGCACCGCCTGCGCCATCCCGAAGCCAGCAGTTGCGCCTATGGCGGGCGCGCCGCGCACCGTCATGTTCGTGATTGCCGCCGCAGTTTCGCGGAACGTTTTGTATGACGCGATGCGGAAGGAGAACGGGAGCAGATTCTGCTCTATCAGTTTCACGCTTCCTTTTTCCCACCACGCCGTCCTGTACGGCTTCCCCCCGACCAGCATAACTCCAACTAACAAAACAAATGCTTTAAATGTATCGCGCGCAACTTCCTTCATGGCGAGCGGGGCAAAGGAGCTGGAGAAGGAGCTGCCGCACATAATCGTCGTAATAATCCTAGTCGTCGTTCTTCTCGTGGTTCTCACGAAATTCCAGTGGGTCCACTGCTCGCAGGTGCCCGGCAACTGGTGCGAAATCTACTGCAACACCATCATGCGCTCGCACTCGCGCATCGCTTTGATTTCAGGGGACACTGGCATAGGCGACCCCCAGACGCTGCAGGGCATGCTGACGCACGCACGGTCGTACAACGCCTACATCGAGCCTTTTCCCGAGTCGCAGATGAGCTTCGGCCTGCTCAAGGGATACGATTTGGTAATCATAGAGCGGATGAAGAACGTATCCATCACGCAGGCGAAGGCGCTTGAGTCGTATCTCAACGCAGGGGGCTCCATGATATGGATAGGCGACTCCGCAACGAGCTACTACGTGGACGAGTTCGAGCTTCAGAAGGCGCGCGATCTGGACGAGCAGATGGTCGCGGAGATGAAGGCGCGCGGCGAGACGCCCGTGAACGAGCACTACTACTACGACATTCTGACGAATTCAACGACGAGGCGCGGGTTCGGCATCCTCGAAAAGGTGCTGATGGCGCGCTACATCGAGACGAAGACGGGGCAGAAGGACGTCGAGCTTGAAACGGTGAACATCGATCACATGGTAATGCGCGGCCTGATGAAGGAATTCGACCTCCCCGTGACGGAGTTCGCGGTTGTTTCGGAAAACCCGGAGGCGGTTTCCAAGCTCGCGGTGCTCAAGGTTGGCGGCAAGGAATATCCCGGGATTTTCGAGACGCGCTATGCGGGCCGCGTCCTGTACGTTTCCTACCCGCTCGAGCAGACGAACAGCACCGTCCTGCTGCAGAATATCCTCGACTATCTCGTTACTTGTTAGCTTTTAGTGCAGGAAGTGCTTAGCACCAGCCGCGCAGAGTGCCCTGCTTCTCGTCGTCGGGCTCGTGGAAGGCGCGCGCCATCGCGTTGCGCACGCGCGTCTCGTCGAAGTCGTGCTCCGTGCACATGATTGCCACGACGCGCTCCCTGTCGGGCTCCTTGAAAACGAGTTCCTTCTTCGTGACATCGCGCGACGGCGGCTTCATGAACAAATGCAGGACGGGCTCGAATTCGGCGGTTTCAGCTTTCGCGGCTTTCGCCACCGCCTCAAGCGTGCCGTGCTCCTTCACGAGCTTCAGCGCCTTCTTGGGGCCTATTCCGAAAACGCCCGCATTGAAGTCGGTGCCCATCAGCATCGCCATCCACACCATCTTCTCGCGCGTGATGCCGAGCGTTTTCGTGCATTCCTCCAGGACGTATCTCTCCGGCACGACGTCGACGAAAATATTCCTTCGCGGCAGTTTCCTTTTTCCCGCCACCGTCAGGTTGCGCACCAAAACAGGGGCGCCGAACAGCAGGCTGTCGAAATCCTGGGAAGCGGCTGCAGAAACAACTCCTTTCGCCGCCATGACCGCGCACTGCGCCTCTCCTTCCGAGGGAGCGTCGACGTGCGGGACGCCGAGCGCGTCCAGCAGCTCCTTGCTCTCGGCGACCATGTCCTTCGTCAGGCGCGCCGTCCGCTGCGCGAGAATGCCCGCGTCCTCGATCCTGCCCTCCTCCCTCGCTTTCTTAAGCAGCTCTTCCGCCTCCTGCTTCCTTTCCGCCCTTTCCGCAATCGTCTTCCTCTTGAGCGGCGACGGCTCGCCGTCGAATACGAAAACGGGCTTCACGCCTTTTTCGAGCAGGCTGGACGTGCGGTAGAGCATGCCGCTGAGATGGGAGGTGATTCTTCCCTTGGAATCCATCAGCGGCGTGCCGTCGGGCTGGCGTATGATTGTGAGAAACTGGTAGAGCGTGTTGAACGCGTCGACCGCGAGCACGCCGCGCAGCTCGTTGAACGAGGTTTCGTGCTTCACGAGGACTTCCTTGAGGTCCTGCGCGCCCATTTTATCTCAGCTTTTCAAGGTCGTGCGTGAACAAGTCGCGTATGTCCTTTGCCTCGAGCTTTATCATCGCGAGGCGGTCTATTCCGAGCCCCCACGCAAGGACGGGAACGCCTATTCCGAGCGCTTCCAGCATCTCGGGGCGGAACATCCCCGCGCCGCCGACCTCCGCCCAGCCGCGGCCCGGAATCTTCGCGTAAAGCTCCACGCTCGGCTCCGTGAACGGGAAATACCCTGGAGCGAAGCGCACGTCTTCGGCGCCGAAAACCTCGATTGCGAAATCGCGGAGGTATCCGAGAAGTTCGCGGAACGTCATGTTTTCGTCGGCGACTATGCCCTCGCACTGGTTGAATTCGATGAAGTGCTTCCAGTCGATTTCGTCGGGACGGAAGACGCGCCCGATGCAGAACATGCGGACTGGAGGCGCGATTTTTTTCGCGAGATGCCGCGCGCTCACGCTCGTGGTTTGCGAACGCATCACCAGCCGGGCCGCAACCTCGGGGTCCCACTTGTAGCGCCAGCCTTTCGAGCCGCGAAGTCCCTTTTCGTGCGCCTGCTGGACCTTTTTCAGAAGCGTCTTGTCGAGGATTTCGCCGCGGCTGGGATCCTCAACGACGAAGACATCGTGTATCTCCCGCGCGGGGTGGTCCTGCGCCATGAACAGCGCGTCCATGTTCCAGAATTCCAGCTCTACGAGCGGGCCGTGATCTTCTTTAAAGCCCATTCCGACGAGCTTCAGCTTTATCTGGTTAAGGAACTCGCGGTACGGCTGCTTCGTGCCGATGTACGTCTCTTCCGAAAACATCGTGCGCACGTCGTACTCCTTGAATTTCGCCTTCTCCCAGGAACCATCCTTCAGCATCTGCGGCGTCAGGCGGCTGGACTCGCGAACTTCGTTGCGCAATTCTTTTTCGCCAGAAAGTGTTATGTCCGATATGACGTACGTAATGATTTTTTCAGAAGCAAGTCCCCGCGATATTAATTCCTTGGCTTCCGTTGCGCTAAGTGCGGACGGCGTCTTTTTCAGGGCTTTGTCGACCATGCTTTCAGGCGCATTTCTGACTTTGGGTTCGATTTTTCCATTCTTTATCTCTATCCATCCGTTGCGCTTCGCCCATTGCAGCGCGATGCCCTTTTCAGCGGGAGTTACTGCCGCCGACGGCACGGCGTCTATATTTACTGTCTGAGTCAGCACCAGCCTATACAGCCTGCTTTCGGGAGTGCCTCTTTTCGCGTAAACTTCGCCCTCTGGCGTCAGGCTATAATTGGATTTTTTGGTTCGCGTAGTTTTGATAAATCCCTTGTCTTCAAGCGAACTCAGAATGCTCATAATGGTCGTATTACTCAGGCTAGTCGCTTTGCATATGCCCGCCAGTTCGAGCGATGACTTCCCCGCCAGCACCTTCAGAACCGCGCGTTCGTTGTCGTTCATGCCAATCAGGATTTGTAGCCGAACCTTTTAAGCAGTTCCTTCCGCTCCCGCCTGTCGGTTTCCGTTTCAACGCCCAGCGGAGTTGCGCCGTCGATAACGCCCATTATTCCGCGCCCGTTTTCCGTTTCCGCGACGATTGCCTCCAGCGGATTTGCCGTTGCGCAGAATACGCTGCACACTTCCGCGGTTTCCTTCAGCGCATTCAGGACGCTTATGGGAAAGGCTTCGCGCATGAGAACCACGAAGACGTGCCCGCATGCGAGTTGGAGGGCGATTTTCGTCGCTCCCTTCTTCATTTCGTCGTCGTTTCCCTCTATGCGCACAAGGCGCTTTCCGGATGCTTCCGAAAACGCCACGCCGAACTTCGCGGAAGGCGCCTGTTCCGCGATGCACTCGTACAGGTCGTCGGCGCTCTTTATGAAGTGCGTCTGCCCGAGGATGACGTTGCAGCCCTCGGGAATCGTTATGCGTTCGGCTTTCAGTTCCATGCTCCCACCCGCTACTTTTAATAACGCCGGATTTTAATAATGTCGTGGCTCAGGGAATCAGGCCGGGGACGGACAACAAGACGGGCGGGTGGCGTGCGCGGAAGCCGATTGTTGACGAGAAGAAATGCATCGGATGCTACGTGTGCGAACGCGACTGCCCCGACGGAACAATCAAGGTCGGCAAGAACAAGAAGGCCAAGGTGGACTACGAGAATTGCAAGGGCTGCGGAATCTGCGCGAACGAATGCCCCGTTAAAGCCATAAAAATGGAGGACGAAAAGTAGGAGGCGTGTGGGATGGATATGTTCTGGTGGCTTTGGTTGGGAATGCTGGTGCTTATGCCCTGCGCGTTCATCGCGACGTACGCGTGGAACGCGCGGCTGCTCGGCATCCTCGACAAGAAGAGGGCTGAGAAATTCTGGTCGTCCTCGATGATGGGCATCGTCGGCGGGCTCATCCTCGTGCTCGTGAGCACGTGGCTGATACAGGTGGCGGACGGCGTAGTTCGCGGCGGGCCGATTTACTGGGCGCCGTTCTGGGCAACAGTCGGCTCCATGGCGGTCGGAGTCGTGCTGGCGAGTTCCGCGGCGCATCTGGACAAGATGGGCTTCGACCTGTCGAAACAGTGGAAGAAGAACCTGTTCTATTTGGGATTGGTGTTCCTCGCAATCGGGACGGCGGGCATGCTGTGCCTGATGTTCCCGCCGAACCTGCTGGGCTGAAGAAATGAAACGGATGCTGGAAGGCAGCATAGCAGTAGCGCACGTCGCGATGCGCTGTCGCCCCAGCGTCATCGCCGCCTATCCCATAACCCCGAGCACGCACATACCCGAGGAGCTTTCGCGCATGCCGCCAGGATGCGGCTACGAATTCATAACAGTTGAGTCCGAGCACTCGGCGATGAGCGCCCTCATAGGCGCAAGCGTCGCGGGCGCACGCACCTTCACGGCGACTTCGTCCCAAGGCTTGCTTTACATGCACGAGGTGCTATTCAACGCCTCGGGGATGCGCCTCCCGATTGTCATGGTGGTGGCGAACCGCGCCGTCGGCGCTCCTCTGAATATCTGGAACGACTGGCAGGATGCAATCGCGCAGAGGGACGCGGGCTGGATTCAGCTTTACTGCAAGAACAACCAGGAAGCCGTTGACACGCTGATTCAGGCTTACAAGATCGCGGAAAAAACCGAGATTCCAGTTATGGTGTGCTTCGAGGGCTACTACCTCACACACGAGGTTTCCGAGGTGGACATTCCGGAGCAGAGCGAGGTTGACGCGTTCCTGCCTGCTTTCAGGCCGAAGATGTCGCTTGACACGGAAAAGCCGATGACGTTCGGCTGGTACGCCTCGCCGAAATACTACCAGGGAATGCGCGAGAAGCAGCACCGCGACCTGGTTGCCTCGGCGAAAACCATAGCCGAGGTTGCGGCAGAGTTCGCGAAAAAATTCAGGCGGCCCCAGCACGCGCTCGTCGAGCATTACAGGCTGGACGGCGCAGAAACGGTTTTCGTCACGATGTCCTCGCTTGCGGAGAACACCGAGGTCGCCGTCGATGAAATGCGCGCCGAGAAGAAGAAGGTCGGGCTTTTGCGCGTAAAGTGCATGCGTCCGTTCCCGACGGAACTCGTCGCCAAGGCGCTCGCCAGGGCGAAGCGCGTCATCGTGCTTGAAAAGGACGTGAGCGCCGGCGCAGGCGGGGTGCTCGCGATGGACGTAAGGGCGTCGCTGCGCTGCGACAAGCCCGTCGTCTCCGTTGTCTGCGGCTTGGGCGGAAAAGACGTGCCCGTGCACGAAATCAGGAAAACGCTTGAATTCAAGGGGGACGCGTGGTTGTGATGGCCGAAGACCTGTTCCTCAAAGGGCATACCGCCTGCTCGGGCTGCGGATGCTCGCTGTGCATGCGCTGGATACTGAACACGCTGGGCAGGGACGCCGTAATCGTAAACGGGACTGGCTGCATGGAAATCGTCAGCACCCAGTTCCCGACCAGCACGTGGGCGGTGCCGTACGTCCACAGCGTGTTCGCCAACCCTGCCGCAGTTGCGTCGGGCGTGTCGCGCGCCTTCAAGAAGCTGGGGCGCAAGGGCATCGTCACCGTGATAGCCGGCGACGGCTCCACCTACGACATCGGGTTCGCCGCGCTCAGCGGCGCGATGGAGCGCAACGAGGACATGATTTACATCTGCTACGACAACGAAACGTACGCGAACACGGGCGTCCAGCGTTCCGGCGCCACGCCGTTCGCCTCTGAAACAACCACGTCGCCCTTCGAGTCAGGCGGCAAGCACGAATGGAAAAAAGACATCGCGTTCATCGCGGCGGCGCACGGCATACCGTACGTCGCTACGGCGTCGGTTTCGTTCCTTCCTGATCTAGAAAAGAAGCTGCTCAAGGCGAAGCAGATGAATGGCTTCCGCCTCATAGTGGTCCACGCGCCCTGCACGCTCGGATGGCGCATCCCCACCGAGAAGATGGTGGAGGTGTCGCGCATGGCGGTGAACTGCGGGCTCTGGAACCTGTTCGAAATAGAAGGCGGGAAATTCTCGATGTCCGCGAAGCCGAATCTCGAACCCGTGGACAACTACCTGCGTGCGCAGGGCAGGTTCAAGCACATATCGCCGGAGCAGATACGCTTCATACAGGAGCACGTGCGCGCCACCCGCTCGGAACTGGAAAAGCTCGAGGCGAGCGGCGTGAACGTCGGAAGGATTCTCTAGCTTCTTTTGCGCTGCACGCTCAGCAGCTTCTGGACGAAACTCTCCTTGAGATTGAGGATTTCGCGCGCCATCTCCATTCCGCCGATTACGTCGGGCATCACGATTACGTCCGCGCCGGCGCGGTGCAGTTTGCTAACGGCGTCCTCGGTGTAGGCTCGCGTCGCTATCTCGGCGGACGGCGCTAGGTCCCTGACCGTAAGCGTCAGGAACACGTTGGCGCTGTCGCTGTTCAGGGCGGCGACGACCCTCTTTGCATTGCGCACTCCCGCTTTCTGAAGAATGGAGACGTCGAGCGCGTCGCCCTCGATGCAGGGGATGCCCTGCTCGGCGAGCGAGTCGCATACCCTCTTATCCACATCTATGACGACGTAGGGCACCTTCTTGTTTTCCAACACGGAAGCGATGGTCCTGCCGAGCGTCCCGTACCCGCATATTATCATGTGATTGCGCATCGAAGCGATTTTCCTTGCCATTTTTCCACCACCCATCTCGTTCCTTACGAACGAATTCACCCATTCCGAGGCGAGAAACACTATGACGAGCATCGTCGTGAGCCCGAGCATGACGTGTATCATCTTCGTCGTCGTGCTAGTCGGACCGCTGCAATCAACGTAGAGCGACGTGCACGCCGTTTCGAGAACCGCGTCGCCGACCTGCTTGTTCTCGACTATCACGAAGTTCGCTATTGAAATGAGAAAAACGAGCCCCAGCACTATCAGGAACGGGGCGTATTTTTTCCAGGAAGGGGTTCCCGCACTTTGGAAGGATGGGTGGGCTCCCAATGGCTCACCTTATTATCCAGCACTTCGGGCCTTCAATCGGAAGCAGCCCGGTTTCCGCGGGGTACTGCGTGCAGCTCGTGAAGGCGTATGCGAGCAGCAGCACGACTATGAGAACGAGCGCAACCGCGCCCCAGACCGCCCAGTTCCATTTCGGGAGCTTCGCCTTGATTTGCGAAAGGAAGTCCGCTTTGGACGCGCCAGGGGAAGAAACAGCCGCGGCGCCCTCCTCCTTCTTTTCCCCGCCGCCCTTTATTATTCTGAACGCTTCGGAAACCTCATCGTCCTTCCAGCCTGCGTCGGCGCACGCCTTGCGTATCGCCGCCTCGCCGAAGCCGTCATCGGCGCATTTCTTCACGTAGTCGATGAGCTCCTTGTTCGCCATCGCAACAAGAATTCGGGAGAGGAATATAAATCTTTTCAGTTGACTCTCTTCACGTCATCGAGCTTTTGGCTCTCGGAAATACCTCTGTTCATCACGCAATGGCTTGGACGCGCCGCGTAAAAAACCTTCCGCCAGCGTTAAAAATCCCGCCCGACAAGTAGTTTTCGTGGACGTTCCCCCGGGCGTGTATACCCACAGGCAGTTATGCGCAAAGTACGGCGTGACCCAGCACTATCTGAGAAAGGTTCTCGAGCGCATAGACCACCCCCCAGGTCCCATTCGGAAAGACCGAATCAAGGACATAATCCGCGGATTGCGCGCCCTTAAGGAGGAACCGGCAAGCAAGGGAATGCCGACGCAGCACGCCATAACCCCGGATGAAGCGGCATGGCTGGTTTCGCGCGCCGACTACGTCATCGGGGTGCTGGAGCGCATGAAGGGCAGGCACGCCAGGGCAATGCGCAGTGGCAGCGGTGCGGACGGCGTACTTTTGAAGATGAGGCCCTACAATGAGGAGCGCGTTTCAATCATGGACGCCCTGGGCACCTTCAGCGATGCCCTGGATTCCAAGCGGCGTACCCAGAAGAAGCTCACGGCGGAGGAAGAGGAGCTGTCGGCGAAAATACGCGAACTTGAAAAGAATATAAAATAGCCCCGGGCAGATTCGAACTGCCGTCCTAGGCTTCAGAGGCCCATATCCTTGACCGCTAGACGACGGGGCTTTACGCCAAAAGTTATTAACGCGCGCATTTATCTGTATTTTTATGAAACCTTCCGTTGACGCGAACAAGTGCATAGGCTGCGGCGCGTGCGCCGCCCTGTGCCCCGGCACTTTCAAGATGGGTTCGGACGGGAAGTCGCACGTCGTAGGCACTTGCGAAAAGTGCGATTGCAAGCGCGCGGCGGAAAACTGCCCCGTGGCTGCAATCTCCCTGAAATAGTTACAGGACTTCCATCTTCCCGAACTTGCCGAGCGTGAGCTGCAGCTTGTCCTGCCACGTGTTCACGTAGCCGTTCGTTATCTTTATCTTGGAACCTTCGCGCACCTTTTCGATGGCGTCGTTCCACAGAACGAGCGTTATCGTGCCGGAGTCGTCGCGGATGGTCGCGTTCGCGACGCGGAGGTTGCGGCCCATCTTGTTTATCTCGCGCGTGTCCTCTATGCCGACGACTTCTGCCTCTATCTCGACGTTGCCCGTTCCCTGCGTAAGTTCGCTTATTTTCATGAGAAAACCTCCTTGTTTAAAAAGCGCGACTTCTTTTTTGTAATGCGGCAATAAAAACGTTTGGGTGGTGTTCGAATGAAGGAACTTCTTAAGCAATTGAGCGAGCTGAGCGCGCCGACGGGCGACGAGGAGGAGGTTGCGGAATTCCTTTCGCGCGAGTTCAGGAAGCACGGGTTCGACGTGCGCAGGGACACGCTGGGCAACGTCATCGCGAAGAAAGGCAAGGGAAAGAAGGTGATGGTCGTCGCGCACATGGACGAGATAGACATGGCGGTGTCGGGCATCACGAAGGAGGGCTTCATAAAATTCATAAAGGTCGGCGGCATCTACGACGGCATACTCGGCTCGTCGCGCATCATTCTTCACGCAAAAGGCAAGAAAATCACGGGCATCATCGGCATGAAGCCCCCGCACCTGATGAAGGATGAGGAGCTCAAGAAAATGCAGGAATCCGACGCGATGTACATCGACATCGGCGCCAAGGACAAGAAAGCCGTAGAAGAGCTGGGCATCCGCCCCGGAACGCTCATCTCTTTCGCGTCCAAGTTCGAGGAGCTTAACGGCGACAAGGTAGTCGGGAAGGCGTTCGACAACCGCGCGGGCTGCGCGATACTCGTCGAGCTGGCGCACGAGATAAAGAATCCCGGATGCGAGCTTTACCTCGTCGGCAGCGTGCGCGAGGAAACGGGATTGTGGGGCGCGAGCGTCTGTGCGTTCGGAATCCAGCCCGATTTGGCCATAGCGACGGACGTTTCCCTCGCCTCGGGCTCTCCCGACGTTTCCGAGGACAACGTGCCCGTGCACTTCAACGGCGGGCCGTCGCTCGGGGTTATCGAGTCCGGCGGACGCGGGCTGATGATGACGAAGAAGCTCGTCGACTGGATAGAGCATCTGGCGAAGCGCAAGAAAATCAAGATGCAGTTCGACGTTATCGACAAGGGCGCAACCGACGCCTCGCGCATGCAGTACCTGCGCGAGGGACTGCTCGTAGCGAGCATCTGCGTCCCTTCCCGTTATATCCACTCGCAGAACGAGATGATTTCGCTCTCGGACCTGAAGGAGACGAAGGACCTGATAAGGGAAATAATACTCAATTTCGATGACTATGAGTAATGGAACGGCGCGCCTGAAGCGTCTTCAGCGCAAAGTCGCAGCGGCTGGTCTGGATTGCCTTCTTATGGGCAGCCGCGACGCGTTCGACGCCAACACGTTCTATTACTCGGGAGACTCGACGCCCCCGAAGGCCCTGTTAGTAATGCCCGACGGCGCCTTTTGTTTTAGCCACCCGAAGCAGGAAGTCGCCGGCTTTGATTGCTTCGAGATGAGGCACTTCAAAAAACAGCTGACTGATTTCGCCAAAAAACATCGCGTCAAAAAACTCGGCGTGGACATGCATTCGGACATGGCGTTCGCCGCTTTTTACGTTGAGAAGGCGACGCATGTTTCGTTCGTGAAGCAACTGCTCGCAATGCGCGAAATAAAGGATGCGGACGAGCAGGCAACTCTAAGGTTCGCCCAGGACGTCACCAAGCAGTGCGTGGACGAGGCGTTGTCTGACGGGATTTACGGAAGGACGGAAAATGAGGTCGCAGGCGTCCTCGAATACAAGGCACGTTCGCGCGGCTTCTCCCTTTCGGCTTTTGAACCCATCGTTCTCGCGAACGAAAGAGCGGCTGTTCCGCACGGAAAGCCGACGCAGTACCGGCTGCGCAAGGGCGATTGCATTATCATAGACGTAGGCGTGCGTGCGATGGGATATTGCGGGGATTATTCCACGACCGTTTACGACGGCAGGAATAATGAACTGCGGGACGCAGTCTCCGCGGTAAAAGAGGCGAAGGCAACCGCAACCAAAAAAGCAAAAGCAGGCATCATTGGTTCCGAACTTCGCGACACTGCGCTACGCGTCCTCTACGAGCACGGCTTCAAGAACGTCTCCTTCTCCGCGGTTGGCTTGAGCCTCGGGCACCAAATCGGTTTGGACGTGCACGAAGGCGCGACTCGCCTCGAAAAAACAAAGCTGCGCAAGGGCATGGCGTTCACGATAGAACCCGGCATTTACGTTGGCGGGAAGTACGGCGTGCGTTTCGAGGACGTGGTTTTGCTTTGAAAGGATGGCGCGTCAAGCGGGAACGCCCCGAGGAAACGGTAAGCGACGCAGTAAAATATTATGCCGAAGAGGGGCGCGGTTATGCGGGAAGCAATGCCCTGCGGCGCATTCAGCGCGAACTGACGATGCGCAGCCTGATGCTTCTCCTTCCGCCCCTTAATTCCCGCATTCTCGACGCGGGCTGCGGAAACGGCTTTTCTCTCGAGGTATTGCGCGAGGCGGGCTACAAGAGAATCCGAGGTTTTGACATTTCGCCCGAGATGATAGCGGAGGCGAAGAAAAAGAAGTTCGACGTGAAGGTCGGCGACTTGCGCAAGATTCCGTTTCCTGCGCGTTCCTTTGACGCAATAATTTCCATCTCGGCTCTGCAGTGGGTGAAGCCCGAAGGGATGCCTTCAGTCGCGAGAGAGTTCAGGCGCGTTCTTTCCGTGAAGGGAAAAGCGGTTGTGCAGTTCTACCCCAAGAGCGAGGAGGACTTGATGTACGCGGCGCGCTGCTTCAAGCACGCGGGCTTGAAAACAGCCGTGATTACCGAGAACGCGGATAATCCAAAAAAAAGGCGCGTGTTCCTGCTTCTGTCGCGCGCCTCATGATTCCAGCTCTTCCAGAAGCTTTCCGAGGAACGTGTAACCGTGGACGTTTTTCGGACGAAGCATAACCTGGTTCGCTTCCAGCTCCACGTCGACGTCCTTGAACGTCGCGCCGTGGCGTTTCATTCCCGCGACGATTTCCTTGTGCACGTGCTTCCCGTGCTTCCCCGTTTTTATGTGCACGCCTTTTTCAGAAAATCCGACGGCAACCCTTCCCAGAATCTTCTCTATTTTCTTGGCAGCTTTCTTCGGCATTCAATCACCCTTGATATCCTTCAGTTCCTTAAACAGCGTGCCTAGAAATTCCTTTCCCTTGCGCGAGCCGGCAGTGAGCGTGACGCTTCTGTTTCTGTTGTCGACAATCGCCTTTATGGGAACCCTGACCTTCCTCGCTTTGCCGGCCAATCCCACGTTCGCGAGATACACTAGCATTTGCGACGAACCCGTCGCGCTGTATCTAGCGCCGTCAAAAATCCTGAGCTTCCCTTCGGGATGGCTGACCAGCAGCTTGTACGGCTCGCCGAGAAACGCGTGGATGCAGCGCGCAGTAGCTTTAGGCACGATATAAAAGCGCACGCGGTGCTTTTTAAACTACGGGAATTGTGGTGGAGGCGGTTTTCAACCACAACATGTGGCTTTAAGTAGCGGGCGGAAACTACTGCAAAAGACGGTCGCCGCTTCCTCCATTTAGGATTCTGGGCATTTTCCCTCCTCTTCTGGCTTTCTTCGGGTTTGCGCCTTTTCTTTTAAAAACTGAACATTAGCTTTATAAGCGTATTTCGCGAAGATATGTGTCTGCGCTTTGTAAATTCAAGGCGTCTTCTGCTGCAGTCCCGGCGCGCTAGAGCTTTTCAGCGATGAACTGCGCCCTTTTTCCACTGCGTGCAGGCATGGGCATCCGAATCTTGAATTCGGCTTGCGACAACAGGTCCGAAAGTGATAAGGGTCGTTCTTGCGACTCCTCGCGTCTACCGGTGGTAGGCGCGAGAACACCAGTTGATCCTGCTGGAGGATACTGCTATCGGATTGCGCCTAAGCCATGCAAGTTTTGTGACTCGGCATGAGTCACGGCGGATGGCTCAGTAACACGTAGTCAACCTACCTTAAGGACGGGGATACCCTCGGGAAACTGAGGTGAAACCCCGATAGGTCAGGAAATCTGGAATGATTCCTGGTTTAAACAGCGCGCGAAACGCAGCGTTGCTGCCTTAAGATGGGACTGCGGCCGATCAGGCTGTTGGTGAGGTAACGGCTCACCAAACCTATTATCGGTAGGGGCTATGGGAGTAGGAGCCCCGAGACGGGCACTGAGACAAGGGCCCGAGCCCTACGGGGTGCAGCAGGCGCGAAACTTCCGCAATGCGCGAAAGCGTGACGGGGGTAGTCCGAGTGCCGTCCTAACGGACGGCTTTTAGCGAGCCCGACACGCTCGTTGAATAAGTGGTGGGTAAATCCTGTGCCAGCCGCCGCGGTAACACAGGTAGCACAAGTGGTATCCACGAATATTGAGCTTAAAGCGCCCGTAGCCGGCTCGTCAAGTTTCCTGTGAAATCTTCAGGCTTAACCTGAAGGCGTGCAGGAAATACTAACGGGCTCGGGAGTGGGGGAGGCATGGGGTACTGTAGGGGGAGGAGTAAAATCCTGTAATCCTTGCAGGACCGCCAGTGGCGAAGGCGCCATGCCAAAACACGTCCGACGGTGAGGGACGAAGGCTAGGGGAGCAAATCGGATTAGAT
>JAZDNL010000008.1:0-6254 GCA_043799765.1 Microcaldota archaeon
GACCAAATCAGCTTTTTCAAGTCGTCTTTTTTCATGAAAAGGGCAATAACGCAACGATTAAATACTTTTGCGTGCCATATACGTACGGCAATCCGTTTTTTGCGAGTTTTAGGGATAGCCGTATTTTTTGCGTCTTCAAAGGGGGTTTGAGAGTATGAGCGACCAGAAGGAGTTTCTGAAGGGCACCACGACAGTAGGCATAACCTTCGACAAGGGCGTCGTTGTTGCCGCGGATAAGAGGGCCACGATGGGCACATTCATCGCCGCGAAGGAAGTGGAGAAAATCCACCCCGTGGCAGACAAGATGGTGGTCACCATGGCAGGCGGCGTCGGCGACGCGCAGTCGCTCGTCCGCATGCTCAAGGCGGAACTCGAGCTCTACAAGTACACGCGCGGCGAGCCGCTCTCAGTTGAGGGAGCCGCGACGCTGCTCGCGAACGTGCTGCAGGGGAGCAAATACTACCCCTACCTCGTCCAGCTCATAGTCGCGGGATACGACGAAAAACCGCGTCTTTTTGATATCGACCTCGCAGGAGGGCTGCTGCCGGACAAGTACGTCTCAACCGGCTCCGGAAGCGTCGTGGCGTACGGAATACTCGACGACGGGTTCCGCGACGGCATGGACCAGCAGGCGGCGGCGAAGCTGGCAGCAAAGGCGATAAGCTCCGCGATGAAGAGGGACAACGCGACGGGCGAAGGAATTGACGTCATCGCGATAACCGGCGCGGGATTGAAGCGCTTCTCGAAGCAGGAAGTCGAGGCGCTCATCGAAACGCGCTGAAAGGCGACTGAAAACCAGGACAAACGAATAAGGTAGTTATTAGTGACTGTATTAAACGCCAAGGAATTGCAGGCGGCAGTTGAGGAAGTTTTGCCTCCAGAATGCGGCTTGACCAAGATAGAGGTGGAGGGACCGCAGGTAGTGGTCTACGTGCGCAACATCTCCGCGTTCTACGGCGACGAGAACCTCATAACGAAGCTTGCCGGAAAGGTGCGCAAGAAGGTCCTCGTGCGGGTTGACGCCGCATCGCTCACGCCCGCGGAAAAGGCGCTCGTAATCATAAAGACGCTCATCCCTCCCGAAGCAGGCGTCGAGCAGTTGCGCTTCGACCCCGTGTTCAACGAGGTCATTATCGAGGCGCTGAAGCCCGGGCTCGCGATCGGAAAGGGCGGCTCGGTGCTGAAAAGCATCATACTTAACACGGGATGGTCGCCCCGCGTGCTCCGCGCGCCGACGAACCCGAGCGAGGTTTCCCGCGCAATAAGGGGCGCGCTGCTGGCGAACTCGGAGGAGCGCAAGAAGTTCCTGCTCGGATTGGGCAAGAAGATGTTCATCTCCGAGGGCACGTGCGACTGGATAAAGATTACCGCGCTCGGCGGCTTCAAGGAAGTCGGGCGCTCGTGCATGCTGCTGCAGACGCCGCACAGCAACGTCCTCGTTGATTGCGGCATAAACGCCGATACGAGCGACAAGCAGCGCGCGTACCCGTACCTGAACGCGATGAACCTCGCGCTCGAACAGCTCGATGCGGTCATTATATCGCACGCCCACCTGGACCACTGCGGCTTCGTCCCCTATCTTTACGCTTACGGCTACGAGGGCCCGACGTACTGCACCCCTCCGACGCGCGACTTGATGGTTCTTCTGCAGCAGGACTGCATCAACGTGATGAACAGCGAGGGCGAGGGGAACGCGCCTTTCGGCGAGCGCGAGATAAAGAAGGAGCTCAACCACGTCATCACGCGCGACTACGGCGAGGTCACCGACGTCACGCCGGAAATCCGCTTTACGTTCCACAACGCCGGGCACATCCTCGGCAGCAGCAGCGTCCACATCCACGTCGGCGAGGGGATGCACAACATCGTTTACACCGGGGATATCAAGTTCGGGCGCACGAACCTGTTCGACGCGGCCGACACGTACTTCCCGCGCATCGAGACGCTGCTCATGGAAAGCACGTACGGAGGACGCGATGATATGCAGCCGAGGCTCGACGACGCGGAGGCGCGGCTGATGCAGGCGATCCGCAAAACCATAGAACAGCGCGGAAAGGTGCTGATTCCCGTTTTCGCCGTAGGGCGCGCCCAGGAAATCATGCTCGCGCTCGAGTCGCACATGAAGGACGAGAACGTCACGGTTTACATCGACGGCATGAGCAAGGAGGCGTCGGCGATACACACGATTTACCCCGAATACCTGAGGCGCAACGTGCAGCGCCGCATCCTGCAGAACGATTCGCCGTTCGACAAGGAGATGTTCAAGCACGTCGTCTCGAAGGACCGCAAGGACATCGCCGAGAACGACGAGCCCTGCGTCATACTCGCGCCTTCCGGCATGCTTTCCGGCGGAACGTCGGTTGAATTCCTGAAGATGATGGCAGGCGACGCGCGCAACGCGCTTGTTTTCGTAGGCTACCAGAGCGCGATGTCGCTCGGGCGCAAGATCCAGAACGGCGAAAAGGAGGTGCCGATGCTGAACGAGCGCCACAAGGTGGACGCGCTCAAAATCAACCTCGGCGTTTACACCATCGACGGGTTCTCGGGGCACAGCGACCGTTCGCAGCTTCTCGCGTACGTACGCAACCTCAGGCCGAAGCCGTCGCGCATCCTGACGATGCACGGCGACGAAAACAAGCCGGAGGACTTGGCGCGCACGCTCAACCGCATGATGCACATAGAAACCAGGGCGCCGATGGACCTCGACACGATACGCCTGAAGTGAGCTAATGCGGCTTGTGATAACGGGGACGCCGGGAACAGGAAAAACGTTCCTTGCGAAAAAGCTCGCCGAACAGGAAGGCGCGGAATACGTCGATGTCAAGAAAATAATCTCCCAGCACAAGCTCTATCTGGACGACGAGGGCACGGTTGACATCAAAAAGCTGCAGCGCGTCCTTAGGCCGCTGATGCGCGACGGCAACGTAATCGCCGAAAGCCACCTCCTATGCGAATTCCCCCTTCCGTGCGAACGGTGCGTCGTACTCCGCTGCAACCCCCTTGTTCTCGAGAAAAGGCTCGCTGAGCGCCGCTACCCCAAACAGAAACTCCTGGACAACCTGCTTTGCGAGGCGCTCGACTACTGCCTCGTGAACGCGGAAAAGCATTACAGGCACGTCACGCAGGTGGACTGCACGCGCCTCCCTGCGGCAAAACGCCTGCTCGACGCGAAAAGCGATTCGGTTGATTGGCGCGAGGCGCTGAAAACCCTTGCAAAGCGCTCAACTGCGGGACGCGCCGCTTAAAAGGGCAAACAACGGGTTTAAAAGGGGCTTCTCTCACTAAATAAACGCCTTTGAAAAGGCGGTGTAACCCCATGAAGAAGAAAAAGAAGGGCGACGAAGACTGGGAGGACGAAGAGGACTTCGACGAGGATAACGACTGGTCCGAGGACGAGGACGACTTCTCAGAGGACGACGAAGGCGGCTGATTTCGCTTATCTGATTTTGTTTTTATCTTTCAGGACCTTAGCGGAGCCGCTTATCAAGATGAGGCGGATTGCGATTCCCTTGCCTTCGTGAAAGCGCTTCAGCGCCAGCGCGGCGATTACCTGTTCGAGCGACGCCAATGAGCAGGACACCAACGCCGTGCCGTTGCGATAGCCCGCGATTTTGAAGTTCGCCTTGGATGCGCCCGATTCGCCGAGGAAGGAAAGCACGGCGTCATTGCAGGCGCGGCGGCAGTCCGCTTCCGACAGTTCCTGCCCGTCGAAACGCAGCAGCAGCCAGCGCTTCTTTTCACGAATCAACGTACCACTTCCTGAACGACTCGAACGCCTTCGCCCTGTGGGAGAAGCGCGCCTTTTCTTCTTTCGTCATCTTGGAGAACGTCCTCTTTTCGCCGGTTGGAACGAAAACCGCGTCGTACGCCAATCCTTCGGGCACCGGCGGAATTATTTTTTTCGTGATTTCGCCGCGGCACTCGCCCTTGAAAACGCGCATCCCGCCTTCGTTGACGAAGGCGACGAGCGTAACGAAAGCCGCGCCCCTCTTTTTTCCTTCCAAAAGGCGCAGCATTCCCTCAAGTCCTATTGTCCTCGCCATGAACTTGCTATATGTTCCGGGGAAATTCGGAAACGCGTCAAGGAACAGGCACGTGTCCTCAACTAGAAGCGGCTTCTTGAAAAGCGCGAACGCGTGAAGTGCCTTGCTCTTCAGCGCCGCCTCGTGGCTCAGCGACTTTATCTCGTCGAGCTCCGCCTCCTCGACTGCTACGGAAAGGGGCGCGAGCAGTTTCCGAACTTCCTCCGCCTTGCCCTTGTTTCCCGTGACAAACAGAACGTTCTTCATTTCGAAATCCCCTTTTCCACCGCCGCCTGCGCCTGCTCCCGCGTCAAGCCGAGGAACTGGGCAATCGCGATTATCTCGCGACTGGATTTCACGTCCAGCGCGTCCTCCGCCCTGTTTGTAAAAACGAACGGAATGCGGCGTTTCACGCACGCCGACAGGAACGAACGGTACGCCGCCATCATCTTCGGCCTGGACTGCGGAGATGCGTGCAGCAGCGGGCGTATGGGCATCTCGAACACCTGCCCGCGTTCCTTTGAGGCCGCCAGCAGCTCGCGGTTGTCCCGTGCGAGGGACTCGTCGAATAGAACGGTGCTTTGGAAAGAGCGCATAAGTAATAAGTTTAAAAGAAGCGGGCTTTAAATGATGTGGAAGGTGGTTTCATGAAGAAGGTTCTCGCTTTGCTTTTCGCAGGATTCCTGCTGTTCGGTTGCGTCTCGCAGCCGCCAGCGGCTACGCCGACGCCCACGGCGGTCCCGACCGCGACCGCTACCGTTGTCCCGACGCCGGTTCCTACGGCGGTTCCCACGATTGCTCCAACTCCGACGCCAACAGAGGTTCCGACCGCGACTGCCACAGCCGAACCGACTATTGTTCCGACGCCCACTCCGTCGATAGTAAGCATAGAAACGATGAAGGCGAAGATAGAGGCTGACGCATACAAGGCGTTCAACCGCACCATACGCCTGGACGAAGGGCAGCCGCCTGGGACCAGATTCGCCATCCAGGACTACTCAGTTCCGCTAACGGTGAAGATAACGCTCCTGCTTTCGGATGTCAACGCATGGGGCGCGTACGACCACCTCGTCACCGAATACGGCGCGGCGAGCAACCGCAGCAAGCGCATCAGTAAGAGCGTGAACCGCGTCAGCGCCATCAGCACGGACACCGACGCATCGATAGAATGCTACAACTGGACGTACAAGATAGACTACTGGGTTTCCCAGCCGTACGAGGTGAACAACCCGTGGAAGAGCGGCACCGAGGTCGTGGACGCGTTCACGTCGTACCTGATTGACGACTGCCCGTAACGCGGATTTTCGGGAACGCGCCGTTCATGTAGGGATAGCCTGCGGCGAACGCGTTTTGGATCGCTTCGAGCTTCTGCTTCGTGAAATGGACATGCAGCTGCCCCGAAAACGGATTGGCGGGGGTTGCGTGGAAGAAAACCGTTTCCTTCACCTTCGCGGCGTATGACGGCGTCACGCGCAGGTGGAACAGCAGGAGCATCGGATACTTGCCGAAGTACTCCGCGGCGCTTCCGCGCGTCGGGAAACCGTGCTCGGCGAGCTTCTTCTTGAAAAGATGCGTCACCGCATCGCTAAGGAGAACGCTTCCCACGGGGGCGTTGCTTATTCGGCGTATGCGTTCCGCCTCCGATTTCTGCGGCTCCCAAAGCCGCATCACCCTGCCCTTGAACGCCAGTTGCTCGCTGCGCACGTCATCCGCGTGGGAAACTATCCAATTAACCGCGCCTTCGGAAGGAAAGCGCGATTCGCCCGGAAGCGCGGATACTCCGAGAACGTCGTGAAACGTTTCAGGGGACATCGCTATGTTCCCGAAAACACCGCCGTACAACATGCTGCCGAACATCCGCAGCTCCTCCTGCGAATAGCCGCTTTTAATCAGCGTCTGCAGGTGGGAAACCAGCGCCTTCTTGTTCCTGCCTGGAAGATGCAGCGGAAAATAAGGAAGCAGCGCCTTGACCTTATCCGACGCCTTCGGCGGCTTCATCGACGACTTGCCGAAAATCGGAACGGACTTCTCTTCACTAGGCTGGCGCTTCCTTGGCATGAAGAAAAATGGGGGACGGCGCTTAAATTACTTTATCTTGGCGTCGTACTTCCCCGCGGCGACGTCCGCTATGAATTCGCGGGGATTCTTGCCGTCTATCGTCGCGCCGAGGCTCAGGCACGTGCCCGCAACCTCCTTAACCGCGGCTTTCAGGTCCGCCGCGAGCATGGAGTCCTG
>JAZDNL010000037.1:0-36443 GCA_043799765.1 Microcaldota archaeon
ATGTCGCCGTACTGGTGCGCGTAGAACGTCCTTTCAAAAAAGCCGAAGAGCGAGGGGAAGTCGTTGCAGTCCGAGGACGAGATGAGCCCGAGGCAGTGGGAGCGCAGGACAGGTTCCGAAGACAACTTGGAAAAGATGTCCTCGGGCTTGCCGAACACGTATCGGTCAATCACTTCCTCGCGGTCCTTCGGCGCGCAGCACAGAACGCCGATTCCTTTGTCGTCGTATCTCGGACGCCCCGCTCGCCCTGTCATCTGGGCGACTTCGAGGCAGGGAATGAACTCGGAAAACGCGCCGTTGAATCTCTTCAAGTCGCGCACAATGACCCACGACGCGGGATAGTCGATTCCCATCGCGAGCGTCGTAGTGCAGACAATCGCCTTTACGCACCTGTCCTTCTTGAAACCGCGTTCGATCAGTTCGCGCTGACGGGTGCAGATGCCCGCGTGATGGAAAGCAACCCCGTCCTTCAGACAGTCGGCGAGCGCATGGCACTGCGACGTCGGCTGCCCCAGCGCCTTCAGCGCCTTTTCCGCCAGCTCTTCGCATTCCTTCTTTTCCTCTACCGACAAAAACGCCTTTGTCGTCTTCCGCAATTGGTCGGCAAGCGTCTCCGCGTTGCGCCGCGTGTAAACGAAAACAAGCGCCTGCGCACCCTGTTTTTCGGAAAGCGCAAGTTTGACAAGCGCGTGCTCGCCGTCCGCCTTGATTTTCGCGCCTTCGAAACGCACGAATTCCCCGTCGCAGACGCCGAGCTTCAACGGCGTGGGGCGGTAGGTGCTGAATATGAGCTTGGCGTCAAGCCACGCAGCTATTTCGTGCGCGTTCGGAATCGTCGCGCTCAGGCATAGGAGTTTGCAGCCCAAACCCAGAAGCTTCGTGATTACTATTTCAAGCGTCGCGCCGCGCGACGAATCATTCAGCACGTGCACCTCGTCGACCACCGCGAGCCCGACGTCCTTAATCCACGGCGCGCCGTGCCTCAGCAGCGAGTCCATTTTCTCGCTCGTGACGACGATGACGTCATAGGCGGCCAACTGCTCGGAGGAAGAGTCCAAGTCGCCGGTGCTTATGCCGACGCTGAAACCGAAGGGTTCTAAGGTTTGCTTGAATTCCGTGTGCTTCTCGGAAGCCAAGGCGCGCAGGGGGACAACGTAGACCGCCTTCTTCTTCATTCTCGGCGCTAGCACGGAAAGTAATGCGAGCAGTGTCTTGCCGGAAGCAGTCGGAGCGCTCACCACGACGCGCTCCTCCGTGAGCAGACCCTCGGCTACCGCCTGTTCCTGAAGCGGATTGAGCGACGCATAGCCGAGCTTCTGCAGCTGCTCTTGGAGCTCCATGCATCCTTTTCGTCGGCGCGCGTTAAAAAACAGGGGAGGCGTGGCTTCCAGTGGGTTTTAAAAAAGCGGGAGGGGAAGTAATCAAGGGGATTCTCGTGATAGTCCTGAATTTTAAGGCATATGCGGAGAGCGGCGGGGAGCACGCGCTCCTTCTTGCGCGCATCGCCCGCGAAAGTGCGTCGCTCTGGAACAAGCCCGTATTCGTCTGTCCTTCGCTGCTCGATACGCAGCGCGTCTGCCACGAGCTTCCGCAGTTCGACAAATTTCGCGTCCTAGCACAGCATTGCGATTCCAACGCCGAGGGAGCGTTTACGGGAAGTATTCCCGCCGAAGCGGTGAGGAAAGCCGGCGCATACGGCACGCTCCTGAATCATTCGGAAAAGAAACTCAAGCAACTGGAAGAATACGTTATTGCCGCGAAAAAAGCGGGGCTTTACGTGATTGTCTGCGCCTCGACTGCGAAGGAATGCGGCAGGGCGGCGAAGATGAAGCCCGACGCGGTTGCGTTCGAGCCTCCCGATTTAATCGGAAGCGGGGTTTCGGTTACGACTCGTCCGGAAGCGGCGAAGAAATGCATTTCCGCGATACGGAAAACGAAAGGGGTTCTTGCCCTCGTGGGCGCGGGTGTGAGTAATGCCGAAGATGTCGCCACCGCGAAAAAACTCGGGGCTGACGGCGTTCTCCTTGCTTCCGCCTACGTGAAGGCGCACGACCACAAAACGTTCCTGAACAAACTTTTGGAGGCTGACTGAAATGGTGAAACATCTGCTGGGTTTGATGGGCGTTCCAGCGACTGAAATGGAGCATTACATAGAACTCGCACGAAATATCAAGGCGAAGAAGGTGAAGCCGATTCTCGGCCAGAAGACGCTCGCGATGCTGTTCGAGAAGAGCTCGACGCGAACGCGCGTTTCCTTCGAAGTGGGGATGACGCAGCTCGGCGGGCATGCGATTTTCCTGGACATCAAGACCAGCCAGCTCGGGCGCGGTGAAAGCATCGCGGACACCGCACGCACGCTGAGCAGGTTCGTGGACGGCGTCATGGTTAGGCTTTACAAGCACGGCGACGCGGAGGAACTCGCGAAACACTCGACGGTTCCGATAATCAACGGATTGACTGATTTCGAGCACCCGTGCCAGTCGCTCGGCGACATGCTGACCGTGGTTGAGCACAAGGGCAAACTCAACGGACTTAAGGTTGCGTTTGTAGGCGACTGTGCTTTTAACATGAGCAACTCCACGATTCTCGGGTTCGGCACGATGGGCGCGGACGTAGTCGCCGTCTGCCCGGACAAACCCGAGTACAAGCCGTCCGCCGACTTCCTCGCGAAAGCAAGGAAGCAGGTGAAGGGCAAAATCAGCGTTGTACACGACCCAGTCGAAGGGGTGAAGGACGCCGACGTGGTCCACACCGACGTCTGGACGAGCATGGGCCAGGAATCCGAGAAGGAGAAACGCCTCGCGGATTTGCGGCCGTTCCAACTCAACGCGGAACTGCTGAAGCACGCGAAGCCGGATCACATCGTGATGCACTGCCTTCCAGCGCACCGCGGCGACGAAATCACGAACGACGTAATCGACGGGAAGCATTCGGTTGTCTGGGACCAAGCTGAAAACCGCCTGCACATCCAGAAGGCGATCATGGCGTCGCTGATGGGCGGGTATTGAATTGAAACTGCTTCATTCGCTTCCGCCGTACAACTTCGCGGGGCAGGAGAACGACTTCCGCAGCGCTAAGTTCGTAGTCGTTCCCGTGCCTTACGACTCCACGTGCTCGTTCAATGCGGGAACTCGCGACGCGCCCCATCTGATGATATCGGCGTCGCGTTTCATGGAGGAGAAGAAATGCGGCGGCATCTTCACGACTGACGAACTGGAGCCGTGCAGGGCGGACGCCAAGGAAACCATGCGCCGCATCACGCAGGTGGTGGGCGACGTACTGGCGGCAAAGAAAGTGCCGGTGCTGCTCGGAGGGGAACATACCATTGCTTACGGGGCACTCTCCGCTTACAAGCAGCGCGACTTCTCCGTTCTTGCGCTTGACGCGCACCTCGACTTCCGCGACGAGTTCGAGGGGAGCAAATTCTCGCACGCATGCACGCTGCGCCGGTTGCACGAAATCGCGCCCGTCACGGTTGTGGGCTGCCGCTCGTGGGGAGCGGATGAAATGAGGGAAGCGAAGAAAGCAGGGGTTCGCGTTTTCGGTCCGCGCTTCGACGCGAAGGAAGTGGCGAAAGGGCTGCGCAAAAACGTATACGTTTCGATTGATTTCGACGGCCTCGAGGATTTCCCGACAGGCATGCCCGAACCGGATGGCGTGCGCTATAGCGACGCCATCGGGCTACTGCAAACCGTTTTAAAAACGCGGCGCGTAATCGGGTTGGACGGGACGGAGCTGCTGCCCGGGAGCGCCAGGGAGGCGTATCCCGGCGCGAAGTTCATTTACGAAATCCTGTGCATGGTGGGGTGAAGGGGTTGGACGCTCTCAAGGAATTGCGGATTTTTCACGGAAACGCCACGCCTGAGTTGGCGAAGGCGATTGCGAAGGAACTGCATACTAAGCCAGCCGAAGCGGTTACGAAGCGTTTCGCGGACGGCGAGGTCTGGGTGGACATCAGGGAGAGCGTGCGCGGAAAGCACGCGTTCATCGTCCAATCGACGTGCGGACCCGTGAACGACAACCTGATGGAACTTCTCGTTATAACGGACGCGTTGAAGCGCGCCACTGTTTCGCGCGTGACCGCCGTGATTCCCTACTACGGGTACGGCAGGCAGGACAAGAAGGCGAGTCCCCGCGAACCCATAAGCGCGCGGCTCGTAGCGAACCTCATTGAGAAAGCCGGGGCGGACGACGTGCTTTCCGTCGATCTGCACAGCGGGCAGATCCAGGGGTTCTTCCAGATTCCGGTTGACAACCTGACCGCGCGGCCGCTGATGGTGCAGCACGCGCGCAAGCATTTCGGCAACATGAAGGACGTCATCGTCGTGTCCCCCGATGCAGGCGGAGCGAAAAGGGCGCAGGAGTTCGCGAACGCGCTGGGCACTTCGCTTGCGATAATACACAAGACCCGGCCGGGTCCTAACAAGTCGCAGGTGACGCACGTCGTGGGCTACACGGCGCTTAAAACCGCGCTGCTTTACGACGACATAGTCGACACCGCAGGCTCGCTCGCGAACGCCGCAGATGCGCTCGTCGCCAACGGCACGAAGGAGGTCTATGCCTACTGCACGCACGCCGTGCTCTCTGATGACGCGATTGCGCGCATACAGAACTCCAAAATCAAGAAGCTCATCGTGACGGATTCGATTCCGCTCAGCGCCCAGGCGCGCACCTGCAGGAAAATCGAAGTCGTCTCGCTCGCGCCGCTGATCGCGCTGGCAATTGAGCACAACCAGCGCAACATATCCGTAAGCGAGCTTTTCAGGAACGGGTGCTGATGCTCGGATACGCCGCCGCGCTGCTGTCGGGATTCCTAGCGAAGCTTACTGACGGCCAGGTTGACGAGCAGCTGTGGTTCGGAAGGAACGCGGCTTACGCTACGGCAATCGTATACGGCGGCCTCGGCGGCTTCCTGACGACGCTTTCGCCGCAGTTCGCGACTGTTTTTTGGGCGATACTCGTAGCCGTCCTCGTAACCGGCAAGATAGATTCCAAGGAGCACCAGCTGGCTGTCGGCGCTTTCATAGTGGCGGCGCTGATGCTCGGCACCAGGACGCCCGACACCGCAATCTTCCTCTTCCTCGCTTCCGCCGCTGCGCTCGACGAAAAACTTAACGACTTGGCGGACTACGGCGCGCTGAAAAGCGGAGTTGCGAAGAAAATAGCCCGCTACCGCATCCTGCTGGACGTCGCCGCGCTCATAATTTCCGCGATTTCACGCGACGCATCCTACATCCTCGCCGTGCTTTCTTTCGACATCGGCTACCAGGCGGGGGCTTTTGCCTCGAAGAAAATCGCAAACCCGCACCCGCCAGTGCGCGGCACGCACCTGATGCTCGACCTGCGCGATGGCGACGTACGGAAGCTGGACTCCGAGAAAACCGTCTCGAAATTCCTCAAGGACGTGCCCAAGGCGCTGGGCATGCGCGCGATAACGAAGCCCGCGGTTAAGCGCGTCGGGACCGGCACGGACTACGGCATAAGCGGGTTCGTCATGATAGCCGAAAGCCACGTTTCCGTGCACACATACCCGCGCAAGCGCGCCGCTTTCATCGACGTGTTCTCGTGCAAGCCGTTCGACTGCAGGCGCGTGTCGGAGATGGCGCGCCGCACGTTCGGTGGAACCGTGGAAGAAAAGGCGCACGGCCGCGCTATTTCCTGAATACGGCGTTGATGCGCTCGCGGGGAAGTGATTTTCCGCCGTAAGCGACGCTCCATTTTTCCGAGGCGAACGACACGCGCCGCCAACCGCGAAAGAGCGCCGTTACTTCCGCTTCTGAAAAATAATGCGTGGGAATGCCCTTTCTCACGAAACAGTCGCCGACTTTCCTGCCTTTGCCGTTGCGAAAATCCGCGGTGCCGAAGACGCGGAGGAAAAGGAGCCCGTTTTTCCTCAGGACGCGGCGGATTTCGGAGACGGCTTTCGCGCGGTCCGCCTTGCGCAGGTGCCCCATTACATGAAAGCAAATCACGGCATTGAAAAAGGAATCGCGGAAAAGCAAGGAACGGACGTCCTGGACCGAGACGAAGCATTTCTCGCCGCGTTTTCGGCATAGTTCGGCGGACTGCCTTACCGCTTCGGGCGAAAAATCGACGGCGTAAATATTCCAGCCTTTTCCGAACAGCGCGCTCAGGTTTTTTCCGTTTCCGCATCCTAGCTCGAGAACGCGGCTTCCTTTTTTTATCGCGGGCTTCGGCTGGAAGTTCGTGGTGCCGCGCCACGCCAACGCGCCGCGTTCATAGGCGGCGTCCCATGAGCGCATCGACATGCTCAAACCTCGTACGTCTTGTCCTGTTCTGGAGCGATGGCGTCGAAGCCCTCTTCCTCGGTTAATTGCTCCGCGAGCGCGTCGCAAACTCCTTTGTCTCCGTGGATGCAGTATACTTTATCGGGATTGACGCGGCGCGCGTACTCGAGCAAATCATCAGCTCCCGCATGCGCGCTGAAATCGAAATGCCTGACCGGGAGCGAGATGTCGATTTTCCTGCCGTGGTCGCGGATTTTCTTCTGCTCTTCGAGCATCCTGCCGTTGGTTCCGGCAACCTGGTAGCCCGTAAGGAACACGACGCCTTTCCCAGTTGCGTTCAGCTCGCGCATGTACGAGAGCGCGGGCCCGCCGTCGAGCATTCCCGCCGTGGTGACGATGACGCACGGCTTCTTCGAGATGCGCCTTCTTGTCTCGCGGTCCTCGACGAGGTTCGCGCGCTCCATCGCGGAGAAAAGCGCCTTCTGGTTGCGGCAGTATGACGGGAAGTCGCAGGCTATCTGGGAAACAGTTTTGCCCATGCCGTCGAGATAAATCGGAGCGCGGGTTTTCGCCGCGAGAACCTGCAGGATTTCCTGCGTCCTGCCTACGGCGAAGCAGGGAACGAGCACTGTTAGATTTTCGGCGAGGGCGTCGTTCACTGCGTCGCAAAAGGATTTTTCCAGCTCCTCGCGCGGCGGATGTATGCGCTGGGCGTAGGTGCTTTCCGTCACGAGCACGTCAACGTCCTCGTCAGGCGGCTTTGCGCCCAGGTGCATGCGCGTCGGCGTCGTCTTGAAGTCGCCCGTGTAGAGAAGCGTCTTCTTGTTCCGTATGAGCGCCTGCGCGCTGCCGAGTATGTGCCCTGCGTCAAGGAAGCGCAGCGTCGTGCCGTCGAAGAACTGGTAGTCGGAATCGTAGGAAAGCGCGGTGAGGCGCTTGTTCATGCGCTTGACGTGCTGGCTGCCGTACGGAAGCGGCGTCTTGTTCTGCAACGCGACTTTCTCGGAATCCGCGAGCAGGAGATTCATAACCGGAATCGTCGGGAACGTCATGAACGCGGGGACGTCGTGATGCTTGTATAGCGCAGGCAAAGCGCCGGAATGGTCCATGTGCGCGTGCGTCACTATCGCCGCATCCACCTTGTGCTGCTCAAGATTAGGCGCCAGATTCCCGTCGTGGATGCGGATGCCTACGTCGAGAAACAGGCGCGCCTCGCCGGTCTGGAGCCAGAAGCAGCTCTTTCCCACCTCGTTGCACGCGCCGAGGAAGCAGAGTTTCATTCACGAAAACAAGGACGGGAACGTTTTTTAATGATTGCCGAGTGCTTAGCGTATGCTTCTCGACTACGAGGACGCGAGGCGGCTCGCCAAAAAGTACGGGATGCCGCTCGTGGCGGGCAGATGCTTCACCACCCTCGACGAGGCCAAGGACATCGCACGGAAGCTCAAGCCTCCTTTCGTAGTCAAGGTTCTCGGTCCCGGAGTGATGCACAAGACGGAGAAGCGGCTGATTGCGCTCAACCTCGACTCCCTTGACGAGATAAGCGTTGCGATGGACAAGCTGTCGCGCAACGCCCGCGGAATGGAAGTCGACTGCTTCCTGATGCAGGAGCAGAGGCAGGGCGTGGAACTCATCATAGGCGGGAAGCGCGACCCCGCTTTCGGCGCAATCGTGCTTTTCGGCTCCGGCGGAATCATGGCGGAATTGTACGGCGACGTGGCGATGCGGGCGGCGCCGCTTTCGCGCAAGGACGCGCTGGAAATGCTTGCGGAAACCAAGGCGAATGCGTTCTTCTCGGAAAAGGGGTTCCGCGGACGGAAGGCGTGCGAGGACTGCGTAGTGAAGCTGCTGATCGGGACGTCGCGGCTGATGCTCGGCGAACCGCAGGTAAAGGAGCTGGATTTCAACCCGGTTATTGCAGACACGCGCGAAGCCGCGATAGTGGACGCGAGGATAATCGTATGAGCGGGCTCGACGCACTGCTGGAACCGAAGAGCGTCGCGGTGATAGGCGCGTCGCGCGACCCGAAGAGCGTCGGGTACGGCGTGCTTCAGGGGCTGCTGAAGGGCTGCGTCCTGCCATCGGAATATGCCAAGCCTTTCGGCGGGAAGGTTTACGCGGTAAACCCGAACGCGGAAAAAATACTCGGCACAAGATGCTACGCGGACGTTAAGGATATTTCGGGCACTGTTGATTTGGCGGTAATCTGCGTGCCTGCCAAGGTGGTTCCGGCGGTGCTGAGGGACTGCGCGGAGAAAAAGGTGAAGGCGGCGGTTGTTGTTTCGGCCGGTTTCGCCGAAACAGGGGACGCGACGCTTCAGGAGGAAATTGCGGCAATCGCGAAGCGCGGAGGCATGCGGTTGCTCGGCCCGAACTGCCTCGGCGTCATCCGGCCGTCGAAATCGCTCAACGCTTCATTCGGCTTAAGCATGCCTCGCGCAGGAGGAACGGCCTTTGTAACGCAATCCGGCGCGCTCGCGGACAGCATCATCGACTGGGCGCTGGAGGAGATGTACGCTTTCAGCGCCATCGTGAGCCTCGGAAACAAGGCGGACATTGACGAGGCGGATTTGACGGAATGGTTCGGCCGCGACGGGGAAACAAAGGCGATTGCGCTTTATCTCGAAGGCGTGAGGAATGGGCACAAGCTGATGACCGCGGTGAAAACCGCGGTGGCCCGCGGTAAGGCGGTGCTCGTGCTTAAGGGCGGAAGGCGCGGCGAGGGCGCGAAGGCTGTTTCCTCCCACACAGGCGCGCTCGCGGGCTCGTACGCCGTCTTCGAGGCGGCGATGCGCCAGAGCGGCGCCGTTGTCGTCGAAAGCCTGGAGGAACTGTTCGGGTTGGCGAAAGCCGCCAGCGAACAGCCGAGAGCCGCGGGCAATGCCGTCGCGGTAGTCACGAACGGCGGGGGCGCGGGAGTGCTTTGCGCGGACTATTGCGAGGAATTCGGAGTGAAGCTCGCGGAACTGAAGGAGGCGACGCTTAGCAAACTCGATGCTACGAAGCTCATGCATCCCGCGTATTCGCGGCGCAACCCCCTTGATTTGGTGGGCGACGCTACTGCGAAAAGGTACGAAGCGGCGCTGAATATCCTTCTGGCGGACGACGGCGTGAAGGCGGCAATCGTGATTCAGACGCTCCAGACCATGACCGAAGCGGAGGAGGACGCGCGGACCGTGCTGCGCATGCGGAAAAAATACCCGAAGAAACCCATCGTGTGCGTTTTCATGGGCGGGAAATACAGCAAAGCCGCGATTCGCCTGCTGAGCGAGAACGGCGTGCCCAACTACGACGACCCGCGGAAGGCGGCGAAAGCGATGGCGCTTCTCGTCGGCGCGTGACGCGCAATTTTATTAATGCAAACGGCGAAGCAGTATTGCTAGTTGTGGGGATGACGGCATGCGAATGAAGACGGGCAGCGAGCGTCTGAAAAGGGGGTTCGCGTCGATGCAGAAAGGCGGCGTCATAATGGACGTGGTCAGCCCCAAGCAGGCGCGAATCGCGGAAAAAGCCGGCGCCGTGGCGGTTATGGCGCTCCACGCGATTCCGGCGGACATACGCGCTCTCGGAGGAGTGGCGCGGATGGCGTATCCCGAGCGCATAGAGGAAATCATGGCCGCGGTTACTATTCCGGTTATGGCGAAGTGCAGGATAGGGCATTTCGCCGAGGCGCAGGTGCTGCAGGAAATCGGGGTTGACATGATAGACGAGTCCGAGGTGCTCACCCCGGCGGACAGCAGGCACATAGACAAAAAGAAATTCACCGTTCCGTTCGTCTGCGGCTGCCGCAACCTGGGAGAGGCGCTGCGCAGGATAGGCGAGGGCGCGGCGATGATACGCACCAAAGGCGAACCCGGAACGGGCAACGTCGCCGAAGCTGTTAAGCATGTGCGGCAGGTTAGCGCGGAGATTGCGGGACTGCGCGGCGCGGATTTCGCCGCAAAGGCGCGCGAATACCGCGTGCCTGTTGCGCTTGTCAGGGAAACCGCGGCGCTGGCACGGCTGCCAGTAGTGAATTTCGCCGCAGGCGGCATAGCGACCCCGGCGGACGCGTCGCTTATGATGCAGCTCGGGGTTGACGGCGTGTTCGTCGGCTCGGGCATATTCAAGTCGTCGAAGCCCGAAACGCTCGCAAAGGCGATTGTACAAGCGACGCGCGAGTACGACAAACCCAAGGAGGTGCTGAAGGCGTCGCGGAACGCGGGAGTGCCGATGAAGGGGATGGGCGACATTCCGGAAGCGGAGCGCATGCAGGACAGGAGCAACTGATTCTCGTGAGGAAGACAATAGGCGTTCTCGGGCTCCAGGGCGCGATTTCCGAGCACGTCGGCGCACTTGCAAGGGCGGGGGCGGCCGGAAAAAGGGTGAGGCGGCTTGACGAACTCGACGGCCTGGACGGGCTCATCATTCCGGGCGGTGAATCAACTGCAATCGGAAAACTGATGCAGGCGTCGGGAATGTTCGAACGCGTGCGGGAGCTCGCCAGGGAAGGTTTTCCCATCTACGGGACGTGCGCGGGAATGATACTGCTCGCGAAAAAAGGCGGCGCTCTTGGGAGCGGGCAAAAGCTGCTCGGGCTCATGGACATGGAGGTTGAGCGCAACGCGTTCGGCAGGCAGCGGGAATCTTTCGAGGCGGACGTGGACATCGAGGGAATCGGAAAGTTCCCTTGCGCGTTCATACGCGCGCCTGCCGCCGTAAAGGTGTGGGACGGGTGCACGCCGCTCGGCAGGTACGGGAAATTCATAGTCGCGGCAAGGCAGGGGAACCTTTTCGCAACCGCGTTCCATCCCGAACTCGTCGCCGACAGCCGCGTCCACGAGTATTTCATAAGGGAATTCTGCTGAAGAGCAAGCGCTTTTTAATGCTGGCGCGGTGTTTTAGCCATGGACGTTTTGTCGGTGCTGCAGCAGAAATCCAAGGTGATAGACGCCAGCCTGCCGCTTTTCCTGCCGAAACGCGAGGGTTCGGGCTGGAAGAAGGATTATCGCGACATGCTGTGGGACTACAACCTGCGGGGCGGAAAAAGGCTGCGGCCCGCGCTGTGCATGCTTTCGTGCGAGGCTTTTTGGGGGAAGCAGGAGCAGGCGGTCCCGACAGCCGTAGCGCTCGAGCTTCTGCAGAACTTCTTCCTTGTTCACGATGACATAGAGGACGAGAGCCTTCAACGCAGGGGGAAGCCGTGCCTGCACCTCATTTACGGCATTCCGTACGCGATAAACGCAGGGGACGCGACGTTCGTGAAGGTGTGGGAGACGCTGATGGCGAACCGCGGCGTGCTGGGCGATGAAAAAGCGCTGGAAATCCTTGAGGAGTTCGTCGGCCTCTGCAATAGGACAACGGAAGGGCAGATGCGCGAGATGTTCTGGGTCAAGGAAAAGGAATGGGACATCGACGAGAAGGATTATTTTGAGATGGCTGGGGAGAAGGCTGGCTATTACACCGTCGTCGCGCCGCTGCGGCTCGGCGCGATATGCGCGGGGCGCGGCGGGTTGAAAAGCAATTTCGACTCGTGGGGAATCAAATGGGGCGTCGCGTTCCAGATTCAGGACGACCTGCTGAACGCCGTCGGCGGGAAGAAATACGGGAAGGAAATCGGCGGCGACATCTACGAGGGCAAGCGCACGCTTCTTCTGATACATTTGATGGAGCATTGCAGCTACAAGGAAAGGAAGGAAGTGCTGCGCATCATGAACAAGCCCCGGCAGAAGAAAACCGCGGCGGAAGTGAAGAAGGTTCTTGCGCTCATGAAGAAATGCGGGAGCGTGGATTACGCGCGCCGAACCGCCCGCGAACTCGCCGAGGAGGCGAAGCTCGGCTTCGAGAAAAGCTTCGCGGACGCGCGCCAGGGAGCGGCGAAGGAGTCGCTCCGCGCGCTTATCGATTACGTCATAGAGAGGGATGTCTGATGAAGGTTATCCGCGCCAGCAAGGCGGGCTTCTGCTTCGGCGTAAAGCGCGCCGTGAAGCTGTCCGAGGAGGCGTCAAGGGGGAAGGGGCCCGTGCACACGCTCGGCCCTGTTGTGCATAATCCGCAGGCAATCGAGCGTCTCGAGCATATGGGCGTCAAGGAGATAAACGAGATAAGGGAGGCGCGCAAGGGAACGGTGATAATACGCGCGCACGGCATTCCCCCTGAAGATTACAAGGCGCTTGAAAGCAAGGGCATCGAAATCGTTGACGCGACGTGCCCCTTCGTGAAAAAGGCGCAGGACTACGCGCGCATGCTGCACGACGAGGGCTATGCCATAGTCATAATCGGCGAGAAGGACCACCCCGAGGTGCGGGGAATCAAGGGGCACGCGAAAGAAGCCACGGTCATCGAAACAACCGAGGAGGCGGAGAAGCTGCCCATGTGCGGGAAGATGGGCGTGGTCGTGCAAACCACGCAGGAGCAGGCGGTTGTCGGCAAAATCATCCCGATACTTTTCAACAAGACGAAGGAGCTTCGCGTCTTCAACACGATATGCAGCGCCACCGGCGAAAGGCAGGAGGCGGTGAAGGGGTTCGCGAAAAAGGTGGACGTCATCGTCGTGGTTGGCGGCAGGAACAGCGGGAACACGCGGCGGCTGGCGCAAATCGCCGAGCGCATCGCGCCCACCTACCACATCGAAACCGCCAGGGAACTGAAGAAGGAATGGTTCAGGGGCGCGAGAACCGTCGGCGTGGCTGCTGGCGCGAGCACGCCCGACTTCGTCATCGACGAAGTGGTGAAGAGGCTTGAAAGTTACTGAGCGCGCCGATGCGAAGGTCAATCTCCTTCTCGACGCTGGCGCCGTGAAGGGCGGCTTCCACCAGGTGGACGCGGTCTTTCAGGAGATATCCCTCCATGACGACGTCGTCGTGGAAAAATCGCAGAGGACGTGCGTCTGGTGCGTCGAGGTTTCAAAGAATAACATCGCGGAAAAAGCCGCGAAACTCTTTTTCGACAAGACTGAGGTGATAGGCGGCGCGAAAATCTCGATAACCAAGCGCATACCGACTGCCGCGGGATTGGGCGGCGGAAGCTCCGACGCCGCCGCGGTGATACGCGGGCTCAACAGGCTGTACGGCACCGAGCTTACGAAAGAGGAAATGAAGGAAATCGGGCGCCAGGTTGGTTCGGACGTCTGCTTCTTCCTCGAGGGCGGCGCGTGCCTCGCGAGGGGCAGGGAATTCAACCTGACGAAGCTCAGGCCGAAGGCGCGCTTCTACGTAGTGCTCGAAACGCCGAAGGTGAAGCTGCCTGAAAAGAAAACCGCCTGGGTTTATTCGGAATACGACGGGATTGCGAAGAAAAAGCACTACGACGCGGACCGAATGGCTTACGCGGTGGAGCACGGAACGGCGAAAGAAATCGCCGCGCTGCTCGGAAACTCACTCGAGGACGTCGTCCTGAAGGCGTTCCCCGCGTGCGCGGCGGCGAAGAAGCGCCTTCTTGAAAAGGGCGCGCTCGGCAGCCTCGTAAGCGGCGCGGGGCCTACGGTATTCGGGATATTCGACAAAAGGGTTGCGGGCGCGTACGAAACGGTCGCCTAATTTTTATAAACGAGCGCTACCGCGTACGCCATCACGCCCTCGCCCTTTCCGAAGGCGGACAGCGTTTCCCCCGTAGTCGCGGTTATGCCGATTTTATCCGCGGGGATGCCCAGTATTTTCGAAAGCGACGCCTGCATCTTCTCGAAGGAAGGTTCTATTTTCGGCTTCGCGCATTCTATCGAGATTGCGACGTTCGCGACGCCGTAGCCCGCGTCCTTCACTTTTTTCAGCGCGACCTTTACGTATTCGCGGCTGTCTTTTACGCCTGCCTTGCACATGGCGTCGGCGTAGGAGGAAAGGGAGCGTCCGCCAACCGCCGACGTCAGGGCGTTGCACAGCGCGTGAAGGACCACGTCGCCGTCGGAGTTCGCCTTGAATCCTTCGATGCCTTCGAACGCAACTCCGCCGAGCACGCACTTCCTTCCTTTTTCAAAGGCATGCGAATCGTGCCCCAACCCGATGCGAAATTCCATCAAATCACCTGCAAAAGCGTTTTTACGCGCGCATAAATCTCGCGCAACCTGTTCTCCGCAAGCTCGCACGCCCTCGCGAGCATCGGGTTCTGCGGCTTAAGGCGCGACTGGATGTCCGCGAAGCGCTCGTCCAGCCCCATCACCACGCCGCCCTGCCCGACGCACAGGTCCGCGTACGTGAGTATCTCCGCGGCGAGCGACGACGGCAGCAAATCCTGCGGCGCGAACCCGTACTGCGACAGGTCCGTGCCGCGCAGCTTCGCCTCTTCGAACGCGGCGTTGTGCGAAAGCACGACGCGCGCGACGCCTTCCTCGTTTTTCGCCCGCAGGAAAACAGCGGCGTCAACCGCGTGCACGCCCGCCTTGTTCAGCGGTTCTGCGTAACCGATGTCGTGAAGCAGCGCCGCGATGCGCAATTCCTCGACGTCGAGAAGCTCTATGCGCTTCACGAGCGACGCCTGCGAGTATTTGCCCTTGGAAAGGTTCTCCTTGAGCTTGAGCGCGGTTTCCGCCGCGACGCGCGCGACTTCGAGATCGTGCTTGTAGCGCGTCGGGTTCTCGCCCAGATAATGCTTAAGCATCCGCATCGCGTCGTCGTACGTCAGGCGCGTCTTCGTCATCCTCCTCCGCAAAACGTCCTCGGCGAAAACGATGTCCTCGAGCGTGGTAATCTTGATGTTCTCGTAGCTCCCCTCGACGATTTTCACGGGCACGCCTATGCGCTCGACCAGCTGCGCGTCGTCGGTGCCGTAAAACTTCTCCGCAAGCGCCTTTTCGAACGCCTTCAACGCGACGTCGTACCTGATGCACTGCGGCGTCTGGATCGCCCAGAGCGCGGCGCGCACCGGCGTTTCCTGGACGAGCATGTCGGCGCCGACGCGCTTCACCGTTTCCTTCACGCGCGTCCCTACCACGGCGGCGCCCGTCTCCTTCGCGGCGTTTATGCACTCCGTAATCTCCTTCTGCGTAACGAGCGGGTTCGCGCCGTTGTGGATTGCGACGATATCGCAGGGCGGGCACGCCTTCAGGCCGTTGTAAACCGAATCCTGGCGCTCCTGCCCGCCGGCTACTACGGCGCGCACCTTCTTGAAGCCGAAGTCCTTCGCCATCGACTGGAAGTCGGGCATGCGCTCCTCCCCGCAGACTATTATGATGTCCGTGACGAGCGGGTTGTCCTCGAACGCCTGCATCGCGTGCGCTGAAACGGGCTTGCCGAGAAGCGGGAACAGCTGTTTGCTGATTCCCCCGAGCCGCTTCGCCTTTCCGGACGCGGCAATAATCGCGACTACCTTCATGCCTTTCGCCTCTCCTTCAGCATCGCGTCGATTTCATCGAACAGCGCGCCGACGATTTCTTTTTCGGGAACCTTGCGTACCACCTGCCCCTTCCGGAATATCACGCCTACTCCGCGTCCGCCTGCGACTCCGACGTCGGCTTCGCGTGCCTCGCCGGGGCCGTTTACCACGCAGCCCATCACCGCGACGTGGAACGGTTCCTTGTACGCCTGCAGCCTTCCCTCGACTTCCTCGGCGATTTTTATGAGGTTGATTTCCGTGCGCCCGCACGTGGGGCAGGACGTCATTATCGGCCCGCGCTCGCGCATGCCCAGGTCCTTGAGTATTTCGTATCCGACGCGCACCTCTTCCAGAGGCGACGCCGTAAGGGAAACGCGTATCGTGTCGCCGATTCCTTCCATCAGCAGGGCTCCGAGCGCCATTGACGACTTGATGCTCCCGCCGAGAACCGTGCCTGCTTCCGTGACGCCCAGATGAAGAGGGTAATCGCACTGCTTGGCCATGAGGCGGTACGCGGCAACGGTACGCGGGACATCACTGAACTTAAGCGATATCACTATGTCATGGAAATCCAAGGACTCCAGGATTTTCACGTGCCCTAACGCGCTTTCAACAGCGGCTTCGGGCGTCGGATGCCCGTACTTCTGCAGCAGCTTCGGCTCAAGCGAACCCGCGTTGACGCCGATGCGCATCGGGATGTGCGCGTTTTTCGCCGCCTTTACGACGGCGCGCACCTTTTCCTCTCCGCCTATGTTTCCGGGGTTGATGCGCAGCTTCGAAACGCCGTTGTCGATGCACTTGAGCGCGAGCTTGTAGTCGAAATGGATGTCCGAGCAGACGGGAATGGGCGAATCCCTGGTGATGAGCTTGACTGCGTCCGCCGCCTTTTCATCGGGTATGGCGACGCGAACGAGTTCGCATCCCCGTTCGGCGAGGGCGCTTATCTGCTCCAGCGTTTTCTTCGCGTCGCGCGTATCGGTGTTGCACATGCTCTGCACAACTACGGGCGCACCGCCGCCGATTTTCACGGAACCCGCGTGCACCTGCCTGGATTTACGCCTTGGAAACATGTTTTTCAGCCTCTTTTCTCGCCCACGCGTCCGCCGCGAGTATCTCCTCCAGCGACGGCGACGAAACCGCGCGGTGCGCGGCAACTACCCTGCTTACGGTTCCCGGAATGTCCATGAAACCGATTTTCTTGTTCAGGAAAGCAAAAACCGCGATTTCGTTCGCCGCGTTCATCACCGCGGGAACGGTTCCGCCCTTTTCGCCCGCGTTCAGCGCAATTCGGAAGCACGGGAACCGCTCCTCGTCGATTTTCTTGAACGTAAGGGAGCCGACTTCCGCCAGGTTCAGCCGCTTCAACGAGGGGTTCGGCAGGCGTTCGGGATAGGAAAGCGCGTACTGGATCGGCAGGCGCATGTCCGGCAAACCAAGTTGTGCCATCACCGACGTGTCCTCGAACTCCACGAGCGAATGAATCACGCTCTGCGGATGGATTACCGCCTCGATTTTTCCGTAAGGCACGCCGTAAAGCCAGTGCGCTTCTATCACTTCCAACCCCTTGTTCATCAGCGTCGCGGAATCAATCGTGATTTTCCCGCCCATCGCCCAGTTTGGGTGCTTGAGCGCCTGTTCGGGCGTTGCCTTCTCCATCTGCTCAAGCGTCCAGCCGCGGAACGAGCCTCCCGACGCCGTGATTATGATGCGCGCTATTGCCTTCCAGTTCTCGCCGTGTAGGCACTGGAAAATCGCGGAGTGCTCGCTGTCTATCGGCATGAGCGTGACGTCCTCCTTCTTAACGAGAGGCATCACGACGCTTCCGCCTGCGACCAGCGTCTCCTTGTTCGCGAGCGCGACGTTTTTCTTCGCCTTGATTGCGGCGACTGTTGGCTTCAGCCCGGCTGCGCCGACAATCGCGGTGACGACGGTATCGCAGCCGTCCATCGTCGCCAGCGCGCGCAAGCCGTCCTCGCCGTGGAGGATTTCAATTGACGGAAGCTTGGAGCGCAGCTTTTTCGCATCCTCCTCCTTTGAAACGCAAACCGCCTTGGGTTTAAACTGCTTCGCCTGTTTTTCAATAAGTTCGACGTTCCCGCCGGCACTAAGTCCGACTATTTTAAATTTTTCAGGGAAGCGGCTGGCGACGTCCAGCGTCTGGGTGCCGATGGAGCCCGTTGAACCGAGAACGCACAAGCGCTTCATTTTCCGCACAACCTTTCGATTCCCTTGAGAACCCCTTCCTTGTTCAGACCATACTGCGCGAGGAGGATGTCCGGCGCGCCGTGCTCGATGAACTCGTCGGGATAGCCGAGGCAGTGCACCTTCGCTGCGATTCCCTGGCGCGCAAGCAGCTCGAGAATCTCGCTCCCGAATCCGCCCGCAAGAACGCCGTCCTCGACAGTGAGCACGTGCCCCGTCTTTTTCGCGTATTCCAGGATGAGCGTTTCGTCTAGCGGCTTGATGTACTGCGGATCTATTACGGCGACGGAACGTTTCGACTCTTTTGCCGCCTCGAGGCAAACGTTCGCCATTACTCCCACTCCGATCAACACGGCGTCATTTCCATCTTTCATCAGGTGGGCCTTTCCGAAAGGCATTTCCTTGAACTCCTTCTTCAGCGGCAAGCCCGGCCCGGAACCGCGCGGGTAGCGCACCACAACGGGGCCGTTGTGCTTGACGGCGGTGTAAAGCATGTCCTGCAGCTGCGGCTCGTTTGACGCCGACATTATCACCAAGTTCGGAACCGAACGCAGGAATGAGATGTCGAAAACCCCGTGATGCGTCGGCCCGTCGTCGCCGACTATTCCCGCCCTGTCGATTGCGAACGTTACGGGAAGGTTTTGCAGACAGACGTCGTGTATCAGCTGGTCGTAGGCGCGCTGGAGGAACGAGGAATACACCGCCACAACTGGGTGCAGGCCGTTTGAAGCCATTCCCGCCGCGAACGTAACGGCGTGCTGCTCCGCGATTCCCACGTCGAAGAAGTTCTCGGGGAACGCTTCCGCGAGTTTTATGGTCCCCGTTCCCGACGGCATCGCGGCGGTTATGCCCACTATTTTCTTGTCCTGCCTTACGAGCTCTACTAGCGTCTCGCCGAACACGTCCTGGAACGCGGGCTTGCCCTTTGCCTTGACGGGCTTGCCGCTTTCGGGATCAAAAGGGGCGCAGCCGTGGAAGCGCGGCAGGTCGTCCTCGGCGTATTCGCATCCCTTGCCCTTCTGCGTGATGACGTGAAGCAGCACGGGGCCGCGCATCTTCTTTATCATTTCAAACGTTTCTATGAGTTTCGCGATGTCGTGCCCGTCAATCGGCCCGACGTACGTGAAGCCCAGTTCCTCGAAAACCAGGCCGCTCGTCAGAACCGTAAGCGCGGCTTCCCTCAAGCGGCGCACGGTGTCCACCAATTCCTTCTGCTCAGGAGGAATCTGGGACAGCATGTAGTAGATGTCCTGCCGCACGCGGTTGTACACGGGCCAGTTCGGCACTTTTTTCGCGAGCCGGTTGGTGTAGAACGACATCGCGCCGACGTTCGGCGATATGGACATGAAGTTGTCGTTCAGGATTACGATCAGGTCGGTTCCGCGGTGCCCCGCCTGGTTCAGCGCCTCGAAGGACATCCCGCCGGTCATTGCGCCGTCGCCTATCACCGCAAGAACCTTGTAGTTCTCGCCTTTCATGTCGCGCGCCTGCGCTATGCCGAGCGCCGCGGATATGGACGTGGACGCGTGCCCCGTGCCGAAAACGTCGTGCTCGCTCTCGCACATCTTGGGGAACCCGCTGATGCCCTTGTGCTGCCGTATCGTGCCGAAGCGTTCCCGCCTTCCCGTGAGGAGCTTGTGCACGTAGCACTGGTGCCCGACGTCCCAGACGAATTTATCGCGGGGCGAGTTGAAGACGTAGTGCATGGCTATGGTGAGCTCGACAACGCCGAGATTCGGCGCGAGGTGCCCGCCGGTGACGGACACCGTCTTGATTATGGTCTCCCTTATCTCGGCGGCAAGCTTCGGCAGCTCCGCCGCCGAAAGCCGCTTCAAGTCGCTAGGGGAGTCTATGTTTTCCAGAAGCATAGACAGGATTAGGGCTTCCGAAACAATAAAACCCTTTCGCCAAACGTCAATCGTCCCTACGTCTTTTGACGAAGGAAGGCGATTTAAAACACGCCTGCGTTGTTTTGAGCGTATGGAAAGCTGGCTGCTCTACGCGCTCGGCGCGATGCTTCTTCTGGCAGGAGGGAACTTCGCCTTCAAGATACTCGCGAAGGACTTCAATTTCGCGAACACGCTGGAGAACAAGACCGTGCCGATAGCGCTCATAGCGCTCGGATGCGGCGCGGCAATCTACTTCCTCGTTTTCCCGAACGCGCCGCCCGCGCTGCTCACTTGGCTCGCAGCGGCGGTCATATGCTCGGTGCTGGGCTACTTCCTGGTAATCGCCTCGCTCAATACGGGCAACGTGGCGCTCGTCAGCGCGGTGCTGAGCTTGGGCACCATCGTGCTTGCGCTGGCATCCGTGAAATTCCTGGGCGAAACGTTCACGCCCACTCAGGCGGTGGCGATGCTGCTGGCCGTCTGTAGCGTCGCGATACTGGCTCTCTGAAAACTAGCGCTTCTTGTGCACGATGCCGGCGCGGGTCATGTGCGCCAGCTTCTTCGGTCCGGTGTCGCCGCTGCCGTCGTCCCCGCCGTTCTTGGCGATGGTGATTTGTTCGTCAATCCAGTCCTTGGCAATTCCCTGGGTTTTCATCTCCTTCTGGCAGTCGTCCTTGAGCGCGCAGGACTCGCATACGCGCCAGTAGGCGCACTGAAACAGCCACTTGCGGATAACCTTTTTCTTTTTGTCTATTGCGACCATGCCCTGCACCCCACCCTAGAGTATATATACTCACAGAAGAAGTTAATATATCTTGCTATTGGTGAGTAGTAACAACTTGGAGAGCCTGATGCACTCCGCCAGCGCTGCAGACGTTTTCTCGGGCTTCCCCCTTGCCCCGCCAACCGCCTCGTGCCCGCCGCCGCTCCCGGCAAAGGAGCGCCCCGCCTTTTCCATTATTTTCCCGACATTCCCCTTGGCTGACGGTCTTTTCGCACCCGAAATCCGCCCGTCCTTCGGGTTGGCGACGAAAGCGAAGTCAGCGCCGGCATCGGTCAGCGCCAAAGCAGCGCCCAACTCGAACGAACCGGCGTTGCTCCACGCAACCATGCCGTTCCCAGCTTTTTCGAACTGCGCCCTCTGCATCGCCTTCAGGACCGCGATCTTCTGCGACAAGTCCGGCTCCTCGCGAACAAAGGCGGCTGTTTTCGCGTAGTCGGCCTTCTTCAGCAGTTCCGCGACAATCGGGAACGTGGCGGCGTTCGCGCCTGCGAAAAAGGCGGTGTCGGAAAGGATGCCCGCCAGAAGAAGGGAGGACTGCTTCGGATTTAGCTGCATCTTCATCTCCTTGGCGAGCAGGAATATGGCTTCGCACGTGCTGGCTGCCCCTCGCTCGACGTGGACGTAACCGCGCACATGGTTGGAATGGAAGTGATGGTCTATGGCGACGACGCGTTTCCCCTCCAAACGCAACCCCCCGAGCAGGTCGGGGTTGCTCACGTCCACGAGGATGACGTTGTCGGCGTCCGCGGGAGAAGCGGAGGGCAGAGGGATGTGCAACGCTTCAAGGACTTGGCGGGCTTGTCTGTTCGCCGTGTCCACCAAATGAACGGACGCCTTCACGCCCTTCTTCGCGAGCAACTCCCGCATCACCAAAGCTCCCGCGAGCGCGTCGACGTCTGCAATCGAGTGGGGGTAAATCGCGGTTTTCCCTTTCAGCGACAGCAATTCCTTCGCGAGCCGCTTCATGGGAAAAGAAGGGAGCAAGGGTTTAAAATCGCCCTTGCCGAAAGGAATTCGTGATACTCGACGCGCAGGCGCTCGAAGCGAAACTGACGCCCGAGGCGGCGCTCTCCATCATACAGAAGTCGCTTGCGCAGAAGGGCTGGAAGAAGCACGAGGTTGCGGACATCAAGCTCGTGTACACGCCGTTCTGGACTTTTTCGTTCGACGTGGTCACGGGCGGGCAGGGTCCGACGCCGACCGGGCGCACGGCGCTCAACGCCTTTTCGGGAGAACTCAACGACTTGGTGCCGATTATCCTCGACCGCCCGATAAAGCGCTCTAAAACCGCGCAGGAGGGCGCCGAGGTGGAAAGCACAAGCGTCTCGCAGCACGAGGCGAAGGACACCGCCGCCATGAAGATAGCCGCGCACGTGGGCGGAATCACGAAGGACATGATTTCGGTTTCGGCGCTGAACAAGATTTACGTTCCCTTTTATCGGGTTTGGGTGAACGTCAGCGACGACACCTACAAGATAGAGGTGGACGCGGCTATGGGCGCGCCGATGGGGCTCGATGAGATACCGACGCGCCAGAAGGGCTGGGACGAAGCCACCTCGGAAACCATAGACAGGATGAAATCCCCGAAAGGCTGGGCCGAACTCGGTGCGAAAACTGCAGGCGCGGCAGTAGGCGCAACCAAGCCGGGCGGGGAGAACACGCGCTACATCATACTCGGGCTCGTAATCCTCGTGCTCCTCTGGTTCGTGTTCGGCCGCGGAAGCGCGGGCGATGTCTCTTGCAAGCTCGACGACAACTATCTCGGCTCGCCGCAGTTCCTCGGGCTTTTCGGCGCTAAACCGATAGAGCCCGCCTACGGAATCAACAGCACGCTTTACGTCAGGGGGCAGTGCGACATCGCCAACAGGGGCACGGCTCCGATTCCCGTGGTCATTGTTTCAATCGGCATAAAGAACGGCGACATCGCCATAGCGAGGAACACTATAGTCGCCAGGGACATCCCGGCAACCACGTCCGGCGCAACTCAGAAGAAATTCGAGCTCAACTGGACGAATACCGGCGCGACGGACTTCTCATTCGAATACGAAAAGCTTTAGGTGGGTTGAAGGAAGATGCAGGCGGAATCACCGAAGTATCCGTTTCTTTCCGCGTCGGGAAGCGTGGGGGGCGAGCTGAAGGAGGACGACATAGAGCGCGCCGCCGCGTTCCTGATGGACGCGCTGGCCGGAAGAACGCACGTCCCTTCCACGAAAACATACGCTCTCTCCCGATTGCTCCTGCATGCGCTCGACGACGGCTGGGCGTACGGGAAGTTCGCCGATTCCATGGCGAAAACAATCCGGGATGAGGATGTCGCGGAGGTTGCGCGCGATTTCTTCCCTTCCTTCTCGCATGGCAGAATCCCGCTTCCCGAATACCTGAAAGGCGGAGGCTCGCTTTCCGGCGCGGCGCTTGAAAAGGGATTCGTCTCCGTCGACGCCGACGAATTGCGCTCGTTGGTGCGAAACGCGGTTCGGAAAAAAATACTCGACTTCAGGAACGCCCGCCGCGACCTCATACCCAAGCGCGTGCTCGAAATCGCTGAGGAGTTGCGGAAGAAGCTGCCTAAGCCGTCGCACGTCGCGGCGCGCGGAAAGAATCTGGAGCTTCCGTGCGTGCAGGTCCTTCTGAAAGGGGAGCCCGAGGGTTCGCGCTATTACGGCGCAATGGCGCTCGCCATTGCTTGCGTCCGCGACGGGGTTTCGAAGGAGGCGGCGCTTGAAATAATGGAGGACTATTCCGGACGGTGCGCCCACGGCTCCCATCCCTTTTCGGCGCGGGAGGCGCGCGACGTGGCGGAATGGGTTTACCGCCATCCCAACGTCCGTTTTTCGTGCAGGCGCATGCAGGACAACAACCTCGCGCCTGCCGGGCTTTGCGAAAAATGCAGGTGGAAGCCCCGATGACTGACAATTACGTGCGCGAACGGATTGCGTGGTTCTATTCGCGCTTCGAAAATCCGCCGCACGACGTGGCGAAGCGCGAATTCGGGTTCGGATGGAACTCCAAGATAGACCAGAGGCACAAATCCTTCCCGTCCCCCAGGGAGTTGAAGGAATTCCTGCGCCGCGAATCGCCGCTTTACGCGTCCTATTCCGTCGCCTATTACCAGATTCCCGACGCCCGCCCCATGCAGCGCAAGGGCTTTCTCGGCGCGGAACTCGCTTTCGACATAGACAAGCCGAGAGTGGGCGAGCACGAACACAACGGAATAATATGCCCAGTGTGTTTGGATGCGGCAAGGCAGGACGCGCTACAACTTCTTGAGGAATATCTGCTCGGCGACTTCGGCTTTTCCCACTCGGAAATAACCGCCAACTTCTCGGGCAGCAAGGGCTACCACCTGCACGTGGATTCGGAAGCAGTCAGGCAGCTGGGTTCAGATGCACGTCGGGAACTAGTCGAGTATGCTTCGGAACCCCGCGGCGAACTTCTCGTCGAGGAGGAAATCCTCGGCGACGCGAGGGAGTTCTACGAGGAAAGGAAGAAGGGCATATCCAAGCTGATAACCGGCCCGGGGGAGAAGGCGCGCGGCTGGGGGAAGAAGCTTTACGACGAAGCTGTTGTCGCGTTGAAGGCGTCCTCTATTGAAGAAGAGAAAAGGAAGCTCGCACTCGAAAACCTGCGGCGCGGAAACTACGGCGCGGTCAAGGGCACGGAGAAGATATGGGAGAAGGCGCTTGCCGCGGCGAAGCAGAAGCACGCCCTCGTGCTGGACAAGCAGGTTACGCTGGACACCGCCAGGCTCATCAGGCTTCCGGAAACCATACACGGAGGGACGGGATTGGTTGCCAAGAAATGCGATCTCCGCTCATTCGATCCGCTGAAGGATGCGCTCGCCTTCCCCGAAAAAACCATGGTGCGCGTCAAACCCAACAAAACCGCGTCGTTTGAAATGATGGGCAGGACGTTCGAGGTCAAGGAAGGCGTTGCCCTCGATTTGCCCGAGCCTGCTGCGATGCTTTTGCTCCTGAAGGGATACGCTGCGCTCGCGTAATTAGTTAAACGTCGGCGCGCCTCAAAGGGGATGCACCGCGCACAATAATGCCCTCAGCAGTTCGCTCCTATAGTGGACTGGGGCAACAATGTCGCCGTGGGATATCATAAGCGGAGGACCCCCGACACGGCCGGCAACGGGCCATACCAGTATCAGCCCCGTTCCCTTTTTTTTGTCTATCACGGGATAGACGAGGCCTCCTTTGAATTCATTCTTGAGGCGCATCGCAGTAGGCACCATGTTGATGCGGCTTTTGAAATCGATGTGAATCGAATCATCCTGCAGCCGCGCGGCAGATTCGAGGTTGGTGCCTGAAAGCGGCACCCGGACGCTTTCCCGCTTCGCGGCGAGCATGTCGAGCGCATCCTCAATTTTCATCGCCGAAACGGACAGCTCCTTGGGGCTGAAATAGCCGGGCGGCGCGCCTCCGGGCTCGCCGGAGAACAGTTGCGCGATCATGGCGCGCCCTGTCTTGTTCGTTGGAAACCAGTCAAACGCGTCCAGCAGTCCCTGCTCCCGCAAGCCGGGCTTTCTTCCAAGTCTTTTCTCGGAGAAGAGGCGGGCGACAGCTATCCATTTTTGCGAGGACAGTTCACGCACCGCAGACGGCTTGACACGTTTCATTGCCATGAAAATATGCGGGAGCGCGCCTATTTAAAACGCAACGCATAAAAGGCGCGACGCCGAAGAAGATGCGGGAACGTCTTATGGAAGTCAGCTACGACGCGCTGAGGCGCGTCCTTCTCGAGGAGCGCAAGGGCAGCGGCTTGCAGCAGTTGGACGACGCGTTTTACTCGTCGTACCGCGAGCACCTGCGCAAGCTTAGGGCGGGAGCGAACGACGCGCCGGGAATAAAGGCGTTCGACGACATGGCGCGCGCGCTGAAGGAGCTGTCGTGGCTGCGGCTGAACAAGATAACGCTGAAGGCGCTGCGCGACTCGCAGAAAAACGCGATTGACGGCGACGGGCTCGCCTCTGAAGAAAAAGGGTTTTATACGGACGCAGTCAATATAATGCAGAAATTCGGGGAATGCGCGGACTGCAGTCCGATTGAAAGGAAACGCAGGCTTCGCGCTTGCGCGGACATACCCGCATTCGCCTCGCAGGATGGAAGCGGGCTCGGCCCGTTCCGAAAGGGCGAAATTCTCGATGTTCCTGAAGACGCGGGCTCGCTTCTGCTGAAGCGGGCGCTCGCGGAGGAGATTTGAAATGATAGTACCGAAACAGATAAAGGCGTACTGCCCGAAGTGCCGCAAGCACACTGACCACAAGGTGAAGATCAGCACCAGCAAGTACAAGCCCGGCAGAAAGCTCGCGTGGGGAACGCGGAAGCACGAACGCAAGCTCGAGGGCTACCACGGAAAGGTCAAGGGCAAGGCCAAGGTGAAGAAGCAGGGCATACGCAACAAGATGATGCTTGAGTGCTTGGTGTGCAAGAAGAGGCACGAGCGCGTGATAAGCGGCCGCATGAAGAAAAAGGCGGAAACAGCTAAGTAAACCGGTGATTGAATGAGCAAATTCCTGCGCGTCCGCTGCGACTGCGGAGAGGACATGGTCGTTTACGGGGATTCGAAAACAGCCGTCTACTGCGAGAAGTGCGGCAACCTGGTAGCGGAGCCTAAAGGAGGCAGGGCGGTCATTAATTGCCGCATCATAGAAGTGCTTTCATGAGAAGCGAGTCGCGGATAACGCGCAAAAAAGTCAGGCTGAAGGACCCCGTGCTAATCGCGGGGCTTCCCGGAATCGGGTTCGTCGGGAAAATGGCTGTTGACCATCTCGTCGGCACGACCAAGGCGGAGCACTTCGCCACGCTTTATTCCCCGCACTTCCCGAACCAGGTGCTGGCGATGAAGAGCGGTGCGCTCAAGCCGTTCACGATGAAATTTTACGCGAAACGCCTCGGAAAGCGCGACTACGTTTTCCTCCGCGGCGACTTGCAGCCCATTACGGTGGAGGGGCAGTACGAGGTTTCGGCGCGCATCCTTTCGCTCTTCGGCGATTTGGGCGGGAAGGACGTCATCGCGATGGCCGGCTACGCGGTCAGCAAAGCCGAGGACAGGCGCGCGATATACTGCGCGGGCACGAGCAAGAAATTCAACGAGGAGATGAAGAAGGCGGGCGCAACCAAGGCGTTCGACAAGATTATCCCGATAGTAGGCATGGCGGGGCTTCTTCCCGCCCTTGCGCGCGGCTACGGAATGCGCGGGGCTTGTTTGCTCGTAGAAACTAACGGGCACAATATCGACGGGCACGGGGCTAAGGCGCTCGTGGAACTGCTCGCGCGCTACACGGGGCAGAAATTCGACACGAAACTTCTTGAGAAGCGCGCCGCGAAGGCCGAAGCGGAACTCACTAAAATGGAGCAGCAGGCGCGCGCGGCGCAGCAGGCTCCGGCGCCTGCGCAGGCGGTTGACGCGGACCAGACGCGGTTGGACGCGACGCGCTACATACGCTAATTAGTAAAGCGTTTCGGCATTCAACGGATAGCTCGTGCACTGCCGGATGTCATCAAGCCCCATCGCGCTTTGCGAGATTCTCGAAAATCCGATGCCGCACCCCGAATGGAGAATCGGGTTTTGTTTCACGACGTCCAGATAGTCGCCGAATTCGTCTATTGAAACGCCGCGCTTGCTGAGGATGTCGTACATCGGGCTTTCGAGAAGGCGTTTGTAAAGAAGTTCGTAGTCATTTTCGCGCTCCGCGCTTCCTACGGCTTCGCCGCCGTACGGCATTATCAAGTCCGCGCTGTTCACGACCAGCGGGTTCTCGCGGTTCTGCCGCATGTTGAAGAATTTAATCGCAGTGGGAAAGTGCGTTATGAAGAGCGGCTTCCCTCCGAGCGCCTGCACGAGGAAGAGTTCGTGCTGCCTTTTGAGGTCGTCGCCCCACGCGATCTGGAAGTGCGTGTCGGCGAGCATTTCCACGGCAGCGGTGTAGGTCATGCGGTTGAAAGGCGAGAGGTACGTTTCCAATTCTGGGATGTCGCGTCCGAGGAATTCAAGCTCGGGACGGGCGTTTTTCAGCGCGCTCTTCAGCATCGCTTTCACCGTGCCTTCCACGTTCATAAGCATGCTCTCGAAATCGCCCTGATGCTCGAACTCGAGAAGCTGGAACTGGTTCAGGTGGCGCTCGTCCGCGGTTGCCTCGGCGCGGGAGCTCGTAATAACAGTCCAAACCTTTTTGTGGCGCGGAATCTTCGCCTCCAGATAGAGCTGCCCGGTTTGCGCGAGGTACGCCTGCCTTCCGAAATGCTGAAGGCTGTAAAGCGTGTCAACGTTCTCGCAGGCGCCGGTTATGCGCGTTATGGTGGGCACGTCCATCCACGTAAAGCCGTGTTCATGGAAGTACTCGAGCGCGCCCCAGTACAGCGCGTCGTTCACCTTGTCGATTGCCACGAACTCGTCGCCGTTTATCTTCTTGAAGCGTCCCTCCGTGCTTTTCAGCATTTCCAGTTGCGCCTGCATCATTCCACCACCCCGAACCCTCTCAACGGAAAGGGATATATTGGTTTGTTGTAAAAATACTTACAACACATGAAAGAAGAAACGCTGATGAAAGCCGGAGGGTTGTCGCGCAACGAGGCGAAGGTTTACCTCGCGCTCGTTAAGCTCGGCTCCTCGAAAGCCGGCCGCGTCTCCAAGGAAGCGGCCATAGACCGCACCTCCACCTACAATTCGCTGAAGGGGCTGATGGAGAAGGGGCTGGCGTCCTACGTCACCATAGGGAAGGTGAAGTGGTTCCAGGCAGCTCACCCGAAGAACATACGCGAATATCTGGAGGGAAAGCTCGAGGTAATAGCGGAAATAATGCCCGAATTGGAACGCGAATACTCCGCAGCAAAACTCCAGAACAACGTGCGGCTCTACAAAGGCATGAAGGGCGTCAAAACAGTCCTGAGAATGGTGCTGGACACGCGGAAGGAAAGCCGCGTGTTCGGCTCGGAAAACCAGCTGGACGAGCGCATGCCGGAGTTCGCGGCGAAATTCAAGGCTCAGATGGCGAAGCGGGGGATAAGGACGAGGCGCATAGTGCGAAAAGGAAGGATGGTGGAAAAAGAGGCGTTGCGGGACGTGCGCTTCGTTCCTCTGGAAACCGAATCTCCCGTCGTTACCAACGTTTTCGGCAACAAGATAGCGATAATCGTGTGGACCGAAACCCCGGAGGCGATACTGATAGACAACGCCGACGCCGCGGAGGCGTATCGCGGATACTTCGACTTCATGTGGGAACGGGCGGAGAAACGATAACTCAACGCTTTTTGGATATTTTCATTCCGGTCCGCTTCTCGAACTCCTTGGCGGAAATTGTCTTTTCCTTGCCGAGTGCGATGTCGCGCTCGATGCGTTTCGCCTCGCGCAGATCCTCCTCGTCCTCCATCTGTTCCAGAAGCTTGTACCGGTTGTCGAGCTCCAGCAGACCGAGCATTATTGCGTCAGTTTTCGTCTTGGCGATTCCCGCTTTGACCGCTCCGGCCATTATCTGTTCGGGAATTCCGACAAGTTTCACGTTCATGTTCATAAAATCACAATAAATAGCATACAAACCACTATATAAAGCATACTGGAAGGGATGCCGGCGGCGGTTTAAGGGCGCACGCCGCGTGCTGCGTTTGGGGGAAAACGTGTCCGACTACGAAGCGATTTTCACGAAAAGCTTTGCCGAGTCGCTGCGAAAACTCGACAGGCACGCTAGGGAGGTGGCGGAAAAGCGCATAGCGAGGATAATGGAAGCTCCGCTTCTTTCCAAGAACCTCTGCGGCGACGCATTCCGTTTCAGCGAGAGATTCATGGAATACCGGATTGTCTTCAAGGTGGAGGGAAGGGCTATAACGTTCCTGCGGCTGGGCAAGCGCGACAACGTCTATTCGCAATCTTTTTAAACGCCGATTTCCCATATATCCTCCACTCATTTTACGCTTGACGTAAAAGTGGGGAGTAAACCGGTCAGCGGTTTGAGATCCATTAGGATTCAAAGGTATTGCATATGGCAGGCATAGAAGTAGACAAGAGCATACGGTTGTGCGTCGACTCCGGCAAGGTGGAGCTGGGCGCGGACAGGACGAAGAAGCTTCTGCTCACAGGCGAGCCGAAGCTCGTTATCCTCGCCGCGAACTGCCCCGCCAACACCGCGCAGGAGCTCAAGCGCTACGGCGAGCTGGCTGGCGTGCCGATACTCGATTATCCGGGCACGAGCATCGAGCTGGGTGTCGTCTGCGGAAGGCCCTTCACGGTCAGCGCGATGGCGGTGCTGAACGCGGGCAATTCCGAGATCATGCAGGCGGTGAAGAAGAAGTGACGGCGAGAACGCTGACGAACGAGGAACTCCAAATAATGAACATGTTCGAGCAGAACACAGGCGCGCGCGCCGAGGACGTGGTAATCGCCACGGACTCGGTCGTGTTCGTGGTCCAGAAGGGCGATCTCGGCCGCGCGATAGGCAAGCACGGCGCGAACATAGAGCGCCTGCACCGCGTTTTCGGGCGCGAGGTTGAGGTAGTCGAGAACTCCGACGAAATCGGCGAGTTCGTGGGCAACCTCTTCAGGCCCGCGATGATAGAGAAGCTCGACAACGCTAACGGAACCGTCACGATAAAGGTGGCGGACAAGGACAAGGGGCTCGCCATAGGCCGCGGAGGGAAGCGCGTGAATCGCGCGCGCATGCTCCTCAAGCGCCTGTTCGACAGCGAGCTGAGGGTGGTCTAGGATGGCACGGGGCGAATTCGCAGGAAGGATTCTCAAACTGAAGCGCAAGAAGCACAGGTGGCTCAAGAAGCCGTGGAAGCGCAAGGCTCTCAAGATCAAGGAGAAGTACGACCCCCTCGAAGGCGCGCCGCAGGCGAAGGGCATCGTGCTGAAGAAGGAAGGCAAGGAGCAGAAGCAACCGCACTCCGGCATCATCAAGTGCGTGCGCGTGCAGCTCCTGAAGAACGGCAAGAAGGTGAGCGCGCACGTGCCGAGGGACAAGGCGATTACGAAGATAGACGAGCACGACGAGGTTACGATAGAGGGATTGGGCGGCTCGCAGCGCGGGCAGATGGGCTCCATCCCCGGCGTCCGCTACCGCGTGGTCGCGGTGAACGGCGTCTCGCTCGAGGAACTTAGAACCGGCAGGAAGGAGAAGCCGAAGAGGTAATGAGAGATGATTGAAACCAAGCTGTTCGGCAAATACTCGTACGACGTCAAGGTGAACGACATCAGCCTTGCCCAGAACATATCGCTGAAGCCGCTCGAAATCCCGCACACGTTCGCGCGCCACGGGAACAAGCAGTTCGCGAAGGGCAAGGTGAACATAGTCGAACGCCTCGCAAACAAGCTGATGCGCGGAGGAACCGGCGAGAAAGTGGGAGGACGCGTCATCCGCACGCACGGACGGCTGCAGGGAAAGAAGCTGAAGGTGCTGAAGGTAATCCGGGACGCGTTCACGGCAATCGAGAAGAAGACCGGGAAAAACCCGCTCCAGTTGCTCGTCGACGCGCTCGAGAACAGCGCGCCTAGTGAGGACATAACCCGCGTCCGCTTCGGAGGCGTGTCCTACCAGGTTGCGGTTGACATCAGCGCGCAGAGGCGGCTTGACCTGGCTCTTCGTAATGTCGCGCTGGCGGCAATCATGAGCGCCTTCAACAGCAAGACGACGCTGGCTGAGGCGCTGGCGAACGAGCTCATGCTCGCTGGCATGAACGACCAGACGAGTTACGCGATTAAGCGCAAGAACGAGATGGAGCGCATCTCGAGGTCCGCGAGGTAATTTTAATGGCACGAAAGGAAGTCGTAGTCGATGACGTTGTCCGCCTGATGGCGAACCGCGACAGCATACGCAACATCGGAATCGTCGCGCACGTCGACCATGGAAAGACGACGCTCAGCGACTCGCTCGTCGCGCGCGCAGGACTTATTTCGAAGGAGCTCGCGGGAGAGCAGCGCGTGCTGGATTACGACGAGCAGGAACAGGCGCGCGGAATCACCATCAAGGCGGCGAACATCTCGCTCGGATTCACCTACGACGGCCAGGAATACCTCATCAACCTTATCGACACTCCGGGGCACGTGGACTTCGGAGGGCACGTAACCCGTGCCATGCGCGCCGTAGACGGAGTCATCCTCGTAGTCGACAGCGTCGAGGCGGTGATGCCCCAAACTGAAACAGTTCTCAGGCAGGCGCTCAAGGAGAAGGTGCGCCCCGTTCTTTTCATCAACAAGATAGACCGCCTGATAAACGAGCTGAAGCTCGACGCCAAGGGCATGCAGGACAGGTTCATCAAAATCATAACGAGCGTAAACCATCTCATCGAAACGTACGGCCCTCCCGAGTTCAAGGAAGACTGGATGATAAAGGTGGAGAAGGGCAACGTCGCTTTCGGGACGGGCTTCCACAAGTGGGCGATCAGCTACCCGCGCATGAAGGAAACGGGCATCACGTTCGGCGACATCTACAAGTTCTGCGCCGAGGGCAACCACACGGAGCTGCAGAAGAAGGCGCCTGTCGACGAGGTAATTCTCGAGATGGCAATCAAGCACCTTCCTTCGCCCAACACGTCGCAGAGATACCGCATCCCCGTCATCTGGCAGGGCGACATCAAAAGCGAGCACGGGCAGGGCATGGTGAACTGCGACCCCAATGCAAAAGTCACGTTCATGGTAACCGCCATCCAGGTGGATGAGCACGCCGGCGAAGTCGCAATCGGAAGAATTTATTCGGGCACCGCCCGCAAGGGAATGGACGTGTACATGGGCTCTCAGTACAAGACTGAGAAGATCCAGGGCGTCGCCATTTACATGGGGCCCGACCGCGTGCCTGTCGAATTTGCGACTGCCGGGAACATCATCGCGCTCGTAGGTTTGAAGGACGTTTACGCTGGCGAAACGCTTTCGGAAGGCGAGATGGTGCCTTTCGAGAAGATCAAGCACCACTCCGAACCCGTCGTCACAAAGAGCATCGAGGCGAAGAACCCGCGCGACCTGGTAAAGCTGATTGACGCCCTTCGTAAGATAGCGAAGGAAGACCCGACGGTCCGCGTTGAAATCAACCAGGAAACTGGCGAACATTTGCTTTCCGGAATGGGAGAGCTGCATCTCGAAATCATCGAGTACAAGATATCGCACGAGCGCGGCGTTGCCATAGAGACGTCGCCTCCGATTGTCGTGTATCACGAAACCATCGGCGCGGAAGGCCCCGAGGTCGAGGGAAAATCCCCGAACAAGCACAACAAGTTCAAGATACAGGTGGAGCCGCTGCCCGAAACAGTCGTGAAGGCGATAAACGAAGGCGAAATCGACGACAAGACAAAGGGCAAGGACCTCATCGAGCGCCTGATAAAAGCAGGAATGGAGCGCGACGACGCGAAGAAGGTAATCTGCATGTACGGCAGCAACGCGTTCATCGACTCCACCAAGGGAGTCCAGGGCCTGCAGGACATCCGCGAGCTTCTCACGGAGGCGTACAAGGACGCGATGAAGGCCGGGCCGCAGGCGAAGGAGTCCTGCATCGGCGTGGTCGTGCGCCTGAACGACGCCACCATCCACGTGGACCCCGCGCACCGCGGACCCTCGCAGATTATCCCCGCGATTAAGCGGCCGATATTCGCGAGCATGCTGCAGGCGAAGCCCGCACTGCTCGAACCCAAGCAGAAGCTCGTCGTCACTGCGCCCACCGATTACCTGAGCAACGTCATCAACCAGATTAACGCCCGGCGCGGACAGGTTACCGACATCCAGCAGGATTTGGGCGCGTCCAACGTGACGGCGAACGTTCCGGTTGCAACCATGTTCGGGTTCGCGAACGACATCCGCGGCGCGACGCAGGGACGCGCGGCGTGGTATTACGAGTTCCTCGGGTACGAGAAGCTGCCGGGATCGCTGCAGGCGACGACAATCGCGAGCATCCGCAAGCGCAAGGGCGAGTCCGAGATGGTTCCGACCGCCCGCGATTTCATGGACTGAGGAAAACTATTTCCCTTTCGCCGCGGGAAGCCTTAGTATATACATCTCGGTTACTGCTTGCGCCAGATTCCTGACCGCGGGATGGCTCGGGGACAGGAAGTTTCCCGGACCTTTGATACCTATAATGACGCCTGGCATGACGGAAACGGTGGTTTGGCGGCTTATGCGCTGGCTTTCCTTGATTTCGTCCTCGGGAACGGAAACTCTGACGCGGATTTGGCGAACCGCCTTGTAGAAGGAAAAGTCTACGCCGAATTTGTCGGCAATGCCCTGGAGTTCTGTGCGGTGTTTTTTCGACATCCGTCTCAGATGCAGATCCGATAAATTCAGAAACACTTCGGCATAACCGAAACCCGTTTCCGTTTCTCCAGGTACGGGTTTCCCGTGCTCATGGGCATAGGCGACAAACCTGGGCCGGGTGGGGATGAGAACGCCGAAAGAGGGCGTGATGCGTTCCTTCAAGGACTGCCAAAATGCGAGTTTTACTGGGATGGATTCCGTTCTCAATCCTTTAGGAAGCAAAGCCAACAGCGCGTCGTTATGGCTAGCCTCAAGCTTTTCCAGCTCCATAAACGCCGGCATCCGCGACAATAATGACGGCATTCGCGGCATTAGTTTTTCCTTGCCCATAATTAAAACGCGAAAGCGCACAATATATACATTTGGAAAGATAGCGCCGACCGCCCGCGATTTCATGGACTGAGGCGGCTATGGCGCCCGCGTCGGGCCCTACCGGTGCAGGCTCACATAATTTACTTTAGGCAGCGGCACGCCGCGGTGAAAGACGGTCGAAATCGAAACTGCGGTCGGGAGCGGCGTCTCCTTCATTTTTTGGAATGAAACGGAATGCTTCCTTGTCTTGAACCCGCGCCTGCCTAGCCACTTGGCCAGCGGCTTCGGCCCGTCTTCTTCGTAAACAAGGTCCGTTTCCTTCTGCGAGTGCCGAAAAAGATTCACGTGGGCTTCGCCGCCTATCGGAGAAAGAACCCGGTTTACCTCGCGGAGCAGCCATGGCCGATCCCTGATGTAAGGCGCGGTTCCAACGCTTATGACGAAATTTATCGAATCGTTCCTGAAAGGAAGGGACAGGCAGTCCGCAGTCACCGCCGAACCGACCCTCGTCCCGTTGAAATCCTCTACGGAAAGGTTGAGCGGTATTATCTCGAAGGCGGCGTTCCGCTTCTTGAGAAGGGAATCTATCTTTTTGGCAACCACTCCTTCGCCGGCGCCTATCTCAAGAATGCGGAAAACTCCCCCAGGCCGCCCGCGACGTTCCCATTCGGAGTATGCCCGCGTCACTTGTTTCAGGAGGTTGATGCCCAGATACTTGTTGTAAGAACGCAGTCCGCGGCAGCCGATATTGCCCTGCGCAAGCAGCACGCGTTTTGCGTTTTGCCAATAGTTCGGCATGGGAAAGTCCTGACGAAACGCTTTTAAATCCGTTTCGACAGGAATATAGTTCCTGCTTATCCCGCAGAACTGCCGGCGAAATTCGCCGCGCAGGAGGGGATTGACAGACATGCCGATAACGAAGGAACACATTACGAAGGCAATAGACGCCGCCCTTAGCGAAGGCAAGGGCAAGCGCAAATTCACTCAAAGCGTGGACCTCGCCGTCGGATTCAAGGACGTGGACTTCAACAAGGCGGAGAACAGGCTCAATCTGGACATAGTTCTCCCGCACCCGCCGAGAAAGGCGAAAATCGCGATTTATGCCGACGCAACAATCATGACGAAGGCGCGCGAAGTCGCCGACCTGATCATCATGGCGGACGAGATTCCAGTTTACGCTTCGGACAAGAAGAAGCAGAAGCAGCTTCTGGACTACAACGGGCTCGCAGCTCCGTCGCTCATGGTTCCGATTGGAAAGGCGCTCGGACAGTTTTTGGGAGCGAAAGGACGCCTCCCGAAGCCGGTTATGCCGAACGCCGATTTGAAGGAAGTAGTTGAGCGCACGCGCAGGACAATCAACATCAAGAGCAAGGGCAAGTACCTTCCCGCGGTGAGCTGCATCGTCGGAAACGAGAACATGCCGACTGCGGAAATAGCGGAGAACGTGCTGACGATTTTCGAAGCCATTGAAAAGAAGGTGCCCGAGCACAACATCAAGAGCGTTTTCATCAAAACAACCATGGGCAAGCCCGCGAGACTATTGTGATAACATGCCGACGAAGAAGGAAAAAGTGGAATCCGTCGCGCGCATAAAGAAGGATTTGGCGCGCCACAAGACGGTAGCGATCGCCACGATCGCCAGCCTTCCGGCGAAGCACTATCTTTCGATAAAGAAGCAGACGCGCAAGGACGTAACGATTGAATTCGCGCGCCAGACTTTGCTTAAGAGGGCGCTCGAAGAGAGCGGACGCGCCGAACTGAAGCCGCTTGAGGAGAAGTTCTGCAACGGCGCAGTAATCATCGTTTCCGACTTGGATGCGTTTAAGTTGTACGCGCTGTTCAAGCGCAGCAAGAGCAAGACTTTTGCGAAACCCGGCGCAATCGCGCCTTCCGACATAACCGTGCCCGCAGGCGAAACGAGCCTCGCCCCCGGTCCCGTGCTCACGGAGCTGAAGCAGGCGAAAATCGACGCTCGCATCTCAGGCACGAAGGTAACGATTGCGAAGGACGCACTGGTGGCGAAGAAGGGCGAGCCGATCAGCGAGCCGGTTGCGAAAATACTCATGAAGCTCGGAATCGAGCCGTTCGAAATCGGGATAGACGTCATTTCCGTTTACGACAACGGCACGATTTACGAGGGCGCGGCGCTCAACATAGACGAGGAGGCGTTCGTGCAGGGCATCGCGGACTGCTACCGCAGCGCGATCAACCTCTGCGTGTTCGCCGAAATCTGGAACGAGACGAGCGCGCCGCTGATAATCCAGAAGGCCGCCCGCGAGGCGAACGCCATACAAAAACTTATAGAGAGCAAGAAACCTGCAACGGAAAAGATGCCTGCTGCTGAAGCGGCGGCACCTGCTGCAGAAGCTGCGCCTGCCGCTGCAGGCGAGGCAACCAAGGAGGGATCATGATGAAAGACGTATACGCGGCTTTGCTCCTGCACTCCGCAGGACAGAAGGTCACCGAGGACTCCGTGTCCAAGGTTCTCGC
>JAZDNL010000061.1:0-4420 GCA_043799765.1 Microcaldota archaeon
GCGGGCACGCGCATGGAGATGCTCGCGGGAATAGTCCTGTCCTCGGGGATGCGCACGAGAACGGGCGACTCGGTCATGGACTCTATCTCGCGGACGGTGAGCTCGAACGGCGCGCCGGTGCAGCGGTTGACGACGACGCCGCGCACGCGCCTCCTGCTCTTCGTGCACAGTGATATGATCTTGGTTGCGCTGCTCACGCCAGGCACATCGGGTGTGGTGACAACTACGATTTCGTCGCAGGCGTCCAGGATGTGCAGCACGTCCTCCATCAAGCCCGGCGGCGAGTCGACTATCGTGAATTCATACGCCCTGCCCACCTCGGAGACGACGCGGGCGAGATTCTTTAGAGAGGCGCCGCGCGTGTATTTCAGCGATGCGGGAAGAACCCGTATGCCGGTGGAGGGATGCACGAGAATCGCGTCGCGGAAGTGCCTCTGCCCGCAGAGCACATCCTGCAAACCGACGGCACTGTAAGGAAGCCCGAGATGCAGCCCTATGGAAGGGTTGCTGAGGTCGGCGTCGATGATTATGTTCTTGACACCCCGCCTCGTGAGAACTGCGCTGAGATTGACAGCTAGGACGCTCTTGCCAACGCCTCCCCTGCCGGAGACGATGCCTATTGTTCGCCCTCCGCTTTCACGGGACGCCATATTCAAACAGAAATGAGTCTTTATTTAAAAAGCCGACTAAACGGTTGCAGGCGGGAGGTTTTAAAAAAGGCGCGTTTATTTTATTTTTTTTGAACCCTTTTTGCCGTTTGTTTAAACTTAATTATCCTGCGTATCTTTGCAAGGGGCTGCAGGGGCGGGTTGCGGGGTTTCGCATCCTCCAGCATCGCGCGGAATATCGGCGTCCTGTCGAACTTGGAGAGGCTGCGCGCCGAGAACGTGTCTATCTTCCGGTCCTCGAGTATGCCCGCGTAAACGCGCCTCGCCTCCTGTATGAACGCCTCCATCTCCGTCTGGCTCCTGAAGCCGAAAAGCGCGATGTAGTTGTATTCGCTGCCTATGGGCTCCGCGAGCATGAGCAGGTTGGGCGACTGCCTGATGATTCCCTCAGCCTCGGTTTTCTTCTGCCACGTCACCCGCGTCTGCAAATCCTTGTCCGGCACTATCTTAGCGTATACGATGGCGAACGTGGTTATGCCCATCGCCTCGAAATCCAGCTCGCATACGCACCCGCGTATTACCCCCTTTTTCTCCAGCCCCTTCCGTATCTTTCCGGCGGCCTGCGGGGATATCCCGAGCTTCTTCGCCGTCGCGGTGTCGGAAATCCTGCAGTTGTCCAGAAGCAGCCGCAGTACAGCCTTCTCGTTTTTCGTGAGCTCAATCATAGAATCAATCGTTTCCGAGCACGCCGTCGCGCACCTGCTTCAAATAGCCGTCGCGCTCGTCAATCACGGAGGCGCGCGCGCCCTCGCCGCGCTTTTTAGCGCGCCACCAGTACGCGACGAGCGCCAGCGCAACTGCAGCCAAAAGGAACGCAATGACGCGGATGTCGAACGGTGCGGACGGCGCGCCCACTATCAGGAGGGTGGTCTGCTTAACCGAAAAATCCGGCGACTGCACAGACAGCGTTGCGATGTGCGTCCCTTCGGTTCCGAAATAATCGGACGTCACCTCGAAGGAAACCCGCGTCAGGCTCCTTGGCGCGAGTATTATCTCCAGGTAACGGGGCGCCACGGTGAAGCCGGACGGCGGAACCTCGAGCATCGCGGTGATTGTCGTCGGCTCCATTCCGCCGTAGAAAAGGAGCGCGGTTACCGTCGAGGGTTCGCCCGCCTTCATCAGGGGGGTGGTAAGCTCCTGTATTCTCAGCAGGCTCCCCGCGTTTTCGCGGCTCAACACCATTTGTTTGACAGGCCAGTCGACGTAAGCGGAATACTCGCCGAGAATGTTGTGCACGACGTACGCGACGGTGATGGAATCCCCGGGCGCAATGTCATCCAGTTCCCAGCCGAACGTGAGCGGCTTCGGCGAAGAAATCGCGCCCACCTTGTCGGAAAACGTCACCTGGTTGGGGCTTTTCGCAAGTTCGGCTGGAATCTCGTCGAACAGGCGCAGTATCTCAACGTTTTTGCCGAGCTGGTTCCTGACCGTCAGCCGGACGCTCGTCGTCTTGTCGAGCTCGTCAAGTGAAACCGTCTTCAGCGTAATCGGCGCGGTCCTGCCAACCGCGGTTTTCACGCGGAGGACCATGTAATCAACCGCGTACGCGTTATCGTCGCCGTCAGCCGATATCTTCACGAGATAGTCGCCGAGAAGCGCGTTCTTCGGGATTGAAAACCCGATGTTGACAACCGCGTTCTTGTTCGGCAGAATCACGACATGGTCCTGCTGGACCGAAAGGAAGCCGTCGGGAACGCCGGACACCGTCACGCTTATTGTTTCGGTCCGTTCCCCCGCGTTCCTTATCCTGAAGGATTCGATTCCGCTGTCCCCTGCGAGCACCTCCTTGAGCACCACCTTCTTCCCGAAGGTGATTTCGCCCGAAACCTCGGGCGAGATTTTTTCAGGCAGCTGCTTCGGCAGTTCCGGTTTCGGCGCCGGGCTTGCGCTCGGGTTGGGCACCGTCCCGCCCCCTCCGGGCGAAACCGGCGAAACAACTGAAAAATCTGCTGCAATCGTGTTCGTCGGGATGCCGTCGTACAAGCCCTCGGCAGTAGCCGTGTACGTCCCCACGGGCAAACCAGCCGTGCTCCACGACGAGGAAAGAATCACGACCTCCCCCGGCGACATCACAACCGAAGCGAAGGTGATGTTTCCCACCTCGGCGCCGGCCGAATTGTTTATCGTTATGTTCGCCTGCAGCGTAGTCTGCAGGTTTCCGACGTTTTGGGCTGTGAGCGAAAAATCAACGCTTCCTCCCAGGTTCACCTGGGTAGGCGAGACGCCAAGCGCGGTGAGCGAAACTTGCGCGTTCTCGGCAACCTCGACGCTGGTGGAGGCGCTGCTTTCTATCGCAGCTGCCCCGACTGCCAGGAGAACGAGCATGATTGCGGCTGTCCTACCGAGCATAAAACCAAAACCGTTCCGTGCTTATTAACGCTTTTTCCTGCGCAAAAGCGTGTAAGCGAGCAGCGCGATTACGAGAACCGCCATCCCGATGGTTGCGAGGAACCACACGTCCGGCGGTTCCGCAGGCGCGGTTTCCGACACCTTGGTTTCCTCGTACTCCGTCGTGACGGTATTTACGGTGAACGAGAAGTCCCTTGCCTGCCCGACGCTTACCGGCCCGGTTGCGCGCAGGTCGAACCAGTTCGCGAGCAGCGTGACCTTGAGCGGGTATTCCTTCCAGAGCGGAAGGCTCTTGTCCGCCGTGACGTTTATCAGGAGCACCTTGGCGGGCACGAAGCCCACCACGCCGCCCATCGTGATGTATTCGATGCCTTCGGGAACTGTTTCGGGTATCTGCTTGGGAAGCGTGTTTATTGCCACCGGCTCTGCCACGAGGTTCTCCTCGCTCTGTATTATCTGCCCGGAAACGTTGTAGGTGGCATTCCTCGTCGGAGGGACGAACTCCACGGTCATGCCGGGGCCTGGAAATTCGGAAACGCCTGCCAGGACGTGGGTTGCGCGGTTGCCGTGTACGTTGAAGACGTATATCGTCGCCGTCGCGCTTCCGCCGGGCTCGACGAATATCGAATTCCCCGCCTGCATCGTTCCGAAATTATACAGCCCGTCTTCGGCGCGCACAGGCGCGGAAAAAACAAGCAACGCCACGACTACGAGGAGCGGCAACGCTTTCATTATTTTGCCCTCAGCCGGTGTCGGACACCTTGACGTATATCGTTCCCGTATAGGTTCCCTTTGTCTGCGCGGCGGGAACTGTTATCCACCAGTAGGCGTAGCGGGTTGCCCCGCCGGCAACTATGTTCACCCAGTCGTCAAACGGCTCCCCGGCGTTGTCGGAGCCCGAGGTGGACGTTGCGTTGAGTTCCGTCTTATAGGTGGTATCGGCTGGCGCGGAAGTTCCGTTCGTGTAGGTGATGTTCCTTGCGGTGAGCGCGGTTCCGGCAGAGTCGAGGTCGGAGCCGTTGACCGCGATTGTCGTCGGGGTGTTCGTGTTCGCGTTAATCGACACGTTCATCGGGTAGCAGCTCGCCGCCGACTGGTTGACCGCGCCAGGCGCAAGGTAACTGAAGTTGACCGCCGTGCAGTTTATCGTGACGTCAACGACGCCGTTCACGGTGACCCAGGACTGGGACGTGTTATAAGCAGAAACGAAATCCACCTTGTTCGAAACGAGAAACAGCGCGCACACAACTGCAAACGCAAGACCAATCATTTTCCAGTCCATCTAATCACCTTTTCGCAACGTCGTCCTTTAACAAAACACTCCATCCGCCTTTTTAATGCTTTCTAACTCCCCATCGCGTTAACGCTCACGAAAATCGTCCCCGTATACGTTCCCTTTGTTT
>JAZDNL010000094.1:0-7299 GCA_043799765.1 Microcaldota archaeon
GACATGGTGGAAACCAGCATTCTCGCCGCGGCGCTGGAAATAGTTGACCGCGTCGGGCCGTGCGAGGCGCGCATCTCGGTTGAAAAGATAGAAGACACGCGCAATTTGAAACGCAAGCAGGTGCTCGACCGCGCTAAGACGCTGCTCCGCACGATGCTCGTGAACGAGATTCCCGAGAGCAAGGAGCTCAGCGATTTGGTGCGCGACGACGCAAAGGTGGCGGACGTCGGCACGTACGGCGTGGACAAGCTTCCCTCGGGACCCGCGGTTGCTTCGAGCGAGGCGATCATAGTCGTCGAAGGCAGGGCGGACGTGATCAACCTGCTGAAGAACGGCATCAAGAACGTCGTCGCGATAGGCGGCGCAAAAGTCGGGAAAACAATCGCGGAACTCGGCAAGGAAAAGGAGATAACCGTATTCCTTGACGGCGACCGCGGCGGGGACATCATCCTCAAGGAGCTCGTCGAGGCGACGGACATCGACTACGTCTGCCGCGCGCCTCCGGGAAAGGAGGTCGAGGAGCTGGCGCGCAAGGAACTGATAAAGTGCCTGCGCCGCAGGACTCCGATCGAGCAGGTGGTCGGCTACGAGCACCTTGCGAAGGAGCGCTCCGAGCAGCCCGCTGAAAAGTACCCCGAGAAGAGCGAGCGCGCCGAGCGTGCGGAACGCGGAATCCGCGAGGAACCGCGCCCCCAGCCCGCCCAGCACCGCTTCGAAAGGGACGAATCCACAATCGAGATAAGCGCGCCCATAGCGCCCCCGAAGGAGGAAACCCCGGAGGAGCGCGAGAAGGGCGAAATGCTCCGCAAGAGCCTGAAGGACCTGGAGGGCTCGCTGAAGGCGCGCCTGCTCGACAAAACCGGCGGAACGATGAACGAGGTAATGATCCGCGAAATCATGAAGACGTTCGGCGAAACCGACGGCGTATGGGCGGTCGTGCTTGACGGAATCGTCACGCAGCGCCTCGTCGACCTGGCGGAACAGAAGGGCGCCGAGTACGTAGTTGGCATCCGTTCCGGCAATGTCACGCGCAGGCCCGCTGCGCTACGCATAGTGCTCGCAGAGTGAAAAGGTATTTAAGCGGAAAAACGCGCGATAATAGAAGGAAGGGGGTTTGAGCAAAGATGGGCACGTCGCTGGTATTCGTATCTGGCAAGGGCGGTGTGGGAAAGACGCAGACCGTCATCAACCTCGGAACCGCGCTCGCGCAGCACGGGCACAACGTTACCATAGTCGAGGGCAACCTCATCACGCCGAACCTCGCGATTTATTTCGGGATTCCGCTGCACGCCAAGACGCTCAATGACATCATCCGCGGGGACGCGAGCATAGACGAGGCGACGCACGTGCACGAGGAAACGGGGCTGCGCCTTATACCCGCGAACATCCAGCTGCACGCGCACGGCGACATCACGTCGCGCGCGTTGCGCAACACGATCCGCGACATCAAGAAGCACACGGACACGGTAATCGTTGATTGCGTCTCGAGCCTCGGCGACGAAGTGAGCGACATAATCAAGTCCGCCGACAAGGCGGTTATCGTCACGAACCCAGAGCTTCCCGCGATGGCGGACGCCTACAAGACCATAAGGCTGACGAGGCACCTCGGCACGCAGGTTGCGGGGGTCGTCGTGACTCGCACGGGGCGCTTCAGGGGCGAACTCTCCGACGAGGAAATCAACACGCTTCTGGAAGGCACGCAGGTAATCGGGAAAATACCCGAGGACCACCGCATTCCCATGTCGTCCTCGCGCGCGGAACCCGTCGTCTTGGCGTACCCGCACTCGCGCTCCGCACGCGCCTACAAGAGGCTGGCGGCGTCGATGCTCGGCAAGGAATACTCGGAAGTCGGGTTCGCGGAAGACTTCCTCAATACCCTGCAGTCTTGAAGCAGCGCCGCGTTTTCGCAAGCACTTCCTTCGGATTAGCGCCGAGCACGAAAACAGTCGCCTCCTTCCCGAACGCGCCCTTGTCATAGATTGCATCGGGCGCGCCGCCGTGCTTTTTCACCGCCTGCAGCGCCAGCCACGGCATGGACGCGCCCTCTGCCGAGGAAACGCTCTCGGGCTCCTCCAGCCGCGAAATCTCGGCGACGCTCAAGCCCGAACGTACGAACGCATCAAGCAGTTGCGGGGAATAGGCGATGTCGAGCGCCGCGCGAACGCCATATTTGGAAAGCGCGATTACCACGCCCGCGACGTGGTGCGACGCGCCATATGCCGCGTTCCCGCGCATCACTCGTCTGACTCCGCAGCGCATCCTGCCTTCGATTGCGGCAACGTCGTTCAGGGAACGGGCGCCTGCCTTCGCGAAAACCAGGTTGGAGCCGATTTCCGGAATGTTTTCTAAAAAGCCGCGCGTTGAACAGAGAGCGGTCGCAATCTCGTCGACTTCCAAAAGCAGTGCATCCTTCTTTCCGCCCGCCTGCTTCGCCAGATACTCCTCGAATTTTATCCAGAACGGGTCGGTTCCCGGATGCGGCGTTCTTTTCCCGTCAACGAACAAGCCGCGCTCCTTCACGATTTTTCCGACAACGCTCGCGGGAATGCCCGCTTTTTTCAGCGCCTTCACAGCAGATTCGCCCTCGCCTTTTTTCACCGTGGCGAGCAGCGTGCCCTCGCTTATCGCGATGAACGGGTCTATACCGAAACAGTCGCACGTTTTCAGAACCGCGTCCTGCGCAATCACCCGCTCCTTCTCGACGCGCATGCCGTATTTCAGGCAGAGCTCGGACAATCCTCCCCATACCCCGCATTCCGTAGCGTCGTGCATCGCCGTCGCAAAAGGCGCTACAACCGCCGCGTCCTTCACGACGCTCATCTGGTAGAAAACCGACTGCGCCTTTTTCACGAACTGCTTCCCATAGCGCGCCTCGAGGAATTCGGGGAACTGCACGGACATCAGCCCGGTTGTCTCAATCGCGGGCCCCTTCGTCACGATGATTTCGTCGCCCGGACGCATCGCGGAGCGGTCCACAAGTTGCTTGCGCGAACCAACTCCGAACATCACGCCGCCGCCCACGAACGGATAGTTGCAACCTGCGTAGCGCGCCGTGTGTCCCGTGACGATGTTGATGCCGAGTTTTTTGCATTCGGAATCTACCGTGCCCCAGATGCGCTTTAGCACGTCCGCAGATGTTTCAGGCGGAAGATTCAGGTCAACCGCGAAATAGCGCGGCGGGATTCCGCTCACCGCGACGTCGCTCGCAAGGATATGCACGGCGAACCACGCGGCGCGTTCCCAACCGAGCGAGGGCGATATGAAGAAAGGGTCCGCGGACAATGCGACGACTTTCCCGCCGCATTCAAAAGCGCCGAAATCAACTCCGTTCGTCGGTGGGACTATCACGGACTTGTCTTTCGCGCCCAGATGCGGGAAGATAATCTTGCGGAAGAATTCCGGGGGGATTTTGCCGAGAGAGGGAAGTTCGTCCATGAGGCATCACCAACGCATTAATAACCGCTTTCAGTAATTCTGTGGGAACGCATTTATAGGTTTGCGACTTCGGCAGGCAGCGATATGCTCTCTGAACGCGACATCATCGACGTCATAAAGCGCAGCCTCGGCGCGCCTTCCTCGTTCGAGGACGCGGAGGAGCTGAAGGGCGGCGCCGTCTGCACAACCGACATGGTGCTGGATTTCGACGACTTTCCCAAGGGCACGAAACCATACTATAAGGGATGGACTGCGGTCTGCTCTTCAGTTAGCGACTTGGCGGCGGTTGGCGCGAAACCGCTCGGGGTCGTCGCGTCATGGGCGATTCCAAAGAAAATGGGCAGAAAGGAGATTGCGGAAATAGCGCGGGGCATGAGGAACTGCGCGAAGGCCGCAGGCACCCAGGTTGTAGGCGGGGATGTGAATGAAAGCGAGCGGCTGGTGTTATGCACGGCTGCGGTTGGCGACAGGCGCAGGGCATCGAGAAACGGAGCGAGACCCGGCGACATAATTGCCGTAACAGGAAAGCTCGGCGCAAGCGCTGCTGGATGGCTCGCTTTGAAGAAGGGACTCCGCGGGCATTCGGCGGTAAAAAGGAAGTTCATGAAGCCGCCTGTGCGCATCAACGAGATGCAGAAGATAGTCGGCTCCGTGAATGCGGCAACTGACTTGAGCGACGGCTTGCTTATCGGGATTTACAACATCTGCGAGGAAAGCAAATGCGGAGCGAAAATAACGGCAGTGCCGATTGACGAAGGCGTCGCGGAAGTCGCGGAACGCCTCAATAAAACTCCCTTTGATTTGGCGTGCATCGGCTCGGACTACGAACTGCTGCTGGCGATACCGCGGAAAAGCATAACGGAAGCGAAAAAAAGGGCGCGGCTGTATGAAATAGGCGTTTTCACGAAGGCGGGGGGCGTGCGCATGAACGGCAAGGTCCTGCGGCGCAGGGGATTCCAGCATTTCCAGTGAGAAGATGGAACTAGGAAAAATAGCAAAGAAGGAAGGAGTGAGCGAAAGCTTTTTGCGGAACGGAATTGCGGCAGGAAGGATTGTCGCCATCGGGGACTGCGGCGTCGGCGCGGGACTGCGGACGAAGACGAACGCGAACCTAGGCTGCTCCGAAGGATTCTCTTCTCTGAAAAAGGAGATGGAGAAGGCGGAAATCGCGGTGAAATACGGCGCCGACGCGCTGATGGACTTGAGCGTAGTTGACGTGGGATTGCGCGCGAAGCTGAGAAGGTTCGGCGTGCCGCTTGGAACCGTGCCTGTTTACGACACGTTCGCGAAAAAGGAGCCTGACGCGGACGATTTTTTCGAGGCGGTTGAGCGCCACTGCAAGGACGTTGATTTCGTGACCGTGCACTGCGGGATAACGAGGCGCACTTCCGTCATGGCGAGGAAGCGCCTCATCGGCGTGGTGAGCAGGGGAGGGGCGCTTACGGCGCTATGGATGGCGAAAACGGGGCAGGAAAACCCGTTCTACGCGGAGTTCGATTATTTGCTCGAGATCCTGAAGGAAAAGGGGGTGGCGCTGAGCCTCGGCGACGCACTGCGCCCCGGCGCGCTTGCGGACGCCGATGACGCCGCACAGGAGGCCGAGTTGCGCATCAACGGCGCGCTTGTAAAAAGGGCGAGAAAGGCCCGCGTGCCTGTTTTTGTCGAGGGTCCGGGGCACATGCCATTGCAAAAAATCGCTGCCCACGTGAAGCACATGAAGAAGGTGTGCGGGAACGCGCCTTACTACGTGTTGGGGCCGCTTGTCACGGACTTGGGTGCGGGGCACGACCACATAACCGCCGCAATAGGCGGCGCAATCGCAGGCGCCGCTGGCGCGGACTTCTTGTGCTACGTCACGCCTTCCGAACATCTTTCGTTCCCCGACAAGGAGGACGTTCGCGAAGGGGTTATTGCGGCGAGGATTGCGGCGCACGCCGCGGACATAGCGAAGGGCATCCCTAATGCACGGAAGAAGGACGACGAGCTGTCGAAGGCGAGAGCGAATCTTGATTGGAAAACACAATTCGCACTTTCCTTCGACACCGACGCCTGCGTCCGCTATCGCAGGTCTCGGCCGCCTGCATGCGGCAACGTATGCAGCATGTGCGGCAAGTATTGCGCGGTCAAGGCTTTCCAGGAATCGAAGAAGGAGGCGAGGAAATGAAGGGATACATGAAAATGGTGCACAGACACAACCGCGTCGCTTACGCCGGAATCCTGCCGCAGGGCTTGGCGGTGGTGCATCTCAATCGCAAGCTCGCAGCGTCGGACATAACGGATGCCGCGAAATCGCTCGGGTTGCACGTGTCGTCGCATCCCCCGAAACGCAGCAGGCGAGTCGACGTGCGCGACGCAAAGGGCAACCTCGTCGCAACAGTTGTCGGAAACGACCTCGTGCTGCTGCCTGCGCACCAGAAAAACCAGGAACTCGCGAAGGATTTCGTGAACGCGCTGCTCAAGAGGAAGCGTTAATAATTTCCGAAGGGTAAGTTTACTCGTGAAATTCAAAACCACCGCCGACATTCCCGTGCCCGAGGACCCGCTCGAGCAGGTCATAGGGCAGGACGAGGCGGTGCGCGTTGCCAAGACTGCCTGCAGCCAGCGCCGCCATCTTCTGCTCGTGGGGCCGCCCGGAATCGGCAAGAGCATGATAGCGCAGGCTATCGCTTTCAGGCTGCCGAAGCCCACCGAGGAGATAAGCGTCCTGCACAATCCCGAAAATCCCGAACGCCCGACCATCGAGGTGCGCAGCGCGACGGAGATAGAGAAGGAGCGCAAGCTCGTAAAAGCCGCCGAGTCCGCCAAGCTGATAGCGCCCGAGGACGCGCCCTCCTTCGTTGCGGAGCGGCTCGGGTTCAGGTGCAGGTTCTGCGGCGCTTCCTCGAGGCATTCGGAGCGCGCGTGCCCGAACTGCGGACGGGAGAAAACGGACCTGTATTCCCCGTACCCGAACATATTCATCGGCGCGAAACCGCAGGCAACCGAAAGGATTCACACGACGCGCATCGCGGACGGCGAGCGCGAGGAAGTCGTCATATACGAGCGCTCGGGCGAAAAAATCCGCGTTCTCGACCAGCAGGTCCTTGAGAAAATCGACGCGATAAAACGCAAGCTGCCGCGCCGCGTCATCGTGCCGCTGGACAGGAAGACGTTCGTGGCGGCTTCCGGGGCGAGCGAGACGGAACTGCTGGGCGACGTGCGGCACGATCCGTACGGCGGGCACGCACAAGTCGGGACGCTGCCCTATCTGCGCGTTGTTCCCGGCGCGATACACGAGGCGCACCAGGGCGTGCTTTTCATCGACGAGTTGAGCGCGCTCGCGTACGTCCAGCGCTTTCTGCTGACGGCGATGCAGGAGAAGCGTTTCCCCATAGTCGGCAGGAATCCGCAGAGCGCTGGCGCGTCGGTGCGCGTCGAGGCCGTGCCGTGCGATTTCGTGCTCGCCGCTGCTTCGAATATAAACGACCTGAAGATGATTCTCCCGCCGCTGCGCTCGCGCATAGTGGGCAACGGCTACGAACTGCTTCTGGAGACAACTATGCCGGACACGCCTTCCAACGAGGACAAGGTTGCACGCTTCGTGGCGCAGGAAATCCGCAAGGACGGGAAGATTCCGCACGCCTCCGCAGCTGCGGTAGAGCGCCTGATAGCGGAGGCGCGCAAGAAGGCGAAGGAATTCGACGACGCGGACAACGCGCTTTCATTGCGCTTCCGCGAACTCAGCGGCATCGTGCGGCTCGCGGGGGACAGCGCGATAGGGAACGGCGCGAAAACCATAGAAGAGGAGGACGTCGCGGATGCGGCGCACCGCGGACGCTCGATAGAGCAGCAGTTGCGCGACAAGTACGGCTCGCTTTGGAAGGC
>JAZDNL010000017.1:0-2144 GCA_043799765.1 Microcaldota archaeon
AGGGACAGGAGGATTGCGGGGCACATACTCGCGGGGCACAAGCTCGCCGGCGAGAAGGCGGAGCCGCCCGAGGACAGTCCGCTGAAGCCGTCGATAAACGCGGACCTCCTGCGCAAGTACATCGCGTACGCGCGCCGCAACCACTTCCCGACGCTCTCGGACGACGCCATCGCGAAGATAGAGAACTTCTACGTGGAGATGCGCAAAACCGGCAAGGGCCAGAACACGGTTGCGGTGACTCCGAGGCACGTCGAGGGCGCGGTGCGCATCGCCGAGGCGAGCGCGCGCATGCGCATGAGCGACATCGTCGAACCCGAGGACGCGGACCGCGCAATCGGGCTCATGGACTTCTTCATACGCGCCATCTACACGGACAAGGAGACCGGCGGGCTCGACTCCTACATGGTCAGCGTCGGCGACACGAAGAAGCACCAGACGCAGAAGATGGACAGAATCAAGACGGTGCTCAACCTCATCTACGAACTGGAGCGCGAAACCGATTTGGTGGAGAAGGCTGCCCTTGAAAGCAGGGCGAGGGAACTCGGCATAGACTCCATCACTGCGGGAAAAATCATCGACGATTTGAAGCGCGGCGGGGACCTGTACGAGCCGAAGGCGGGATTCGTAAAAAGCGCGAGAAGGAAAGAATAGTAACTGTTTTTATTCGCAACCGCCCAAACTGTTTTCCGAGGGCTCGTAGTCGAACGGTAAGACGCCAGTCTCACACACTGGAGATCCGGAGTCCGACTCTCCGCGGGCCCAGTAATATTTATTTAAAGGATGGTGCGCTAGTTGTTTTGAAATGAAAATAGCGCACTTGCTTTTGCTTTTGGCGGTTGCACCGCTCGCCTTCGCCGCCGACGCCCAAATCGTGCTCAACCCGGACATCTCGCCGCCCGGCGGTTTCGACTCCGTGAACAACGCCGTAACGATTTCGCTCGCCCGGCAGTTTTCCGGGGAGAAGGCGGTGCCGGACGTTGCGCAGGCGACAATCCTCGTCAAGGGCAGCAAGTTCGACAACACGTGCTTCAAGGCGGAACTCAAGGACGTGCTTGATGCGTCGGGGAAGAAGGTTATCGACAAGAAACTCACGATAACGTATTACACGACGTGCCAGACGTGCGAGTCCGACAACCACGTCCAGATTGCGCTTACCACCGCGCTTGACAAGCCAGTGCAGCTCGGCTTCAAAACCAGGTGCGACGGCGTAGGGATGGTTTTCGTCAGCAACGGCGACGTCGGGAGCGCGATAAAAAGCGGAATCGTGAAAACCGCCGCCGCGATGAGGCCGCTGGGCGTCCGCGTGAAATACCTGAACCTGAACAATGAAGCCGCGCTTTCCGACGGCGACTCGAAGCCGTTCGCGGAGGCGGCGGTGATGATGCCCTCCGAGGCGGAACTCGTCGCTGCGGGTTCCAAGAACGACTGGGCGGAGCAGATACGGCAGAACAGGATAGCGGTCATAAAATCGAAGCTGATGGCCGGCGCGCCGAAAAAAACCCTGATAATCGTGGGCAATGCGCCGCCGACGAGTGCGGGGGGCGTAATCGCCGCGAAGCATAACAGGAAGCCGGAGGAGATACCGCTCGTGCTCGGCGGATTTTTCCCGCTTTTCAGGAAAAAGTTCGCCGGAGCCGAAATACCCTCGAAAATCAGGGGAGGGAAGGATTGGGAATACGAGGTTCCGATAGACCGCCTCTACGACCCGGATTTTGCGGCAGTTGCCGACAGCGGTTCGTTCGCTTCCGCCGACTTGATGACCGTGTCGCGCCTTCCGGGCTATCCTGACGAGCCTGCGCTTACCGTCTCAATACTCAACAGGTTCGCGGCGAAACACACCGGCGGGACGGTTTCCGTTTCAGGCGAGCCGCTGGTTATAGCCGACAACACCGTGAACGACGACAATACCGAGGCGGAAATTGCGAAGGCGGCGAAAGGGCAGGCGGAAGCGCTTCTTGGAAAGGGCTTCGCGACGAGTGACAAGTACAAGACGGTGCCGAAGACATGCCTCACGCCGGCAGGGACCTGCGATTACCCGTCGCTGCAAAGCGCCTTGCAGACGAGCACGTCGGCGGACTTCCTGACCCACGGATACGGCGAGGGATTGTCGTACGGCGCGGGAAACACGTTCTTCGAGATTATAA
>JAZDNL010000019.1:0-4270 GCA_043799765.1 Microcaldota archaeon
GACTAACGTTAAGGGCGGGAGCATGAGCCCGGCGGAGGCGCGCGATTCCAGCACGCTCGACGCGGGCGGAATTTTCCAGCTAAACAGGAACGTGATCGCCTCATACGAGGTGGACCACTTCGGAGCGCTAACAGTCGCGCACGAATCCGTTTTTGATTGCAAGGCGGCCGTCGACGTCGTAACGCCGCCTGTCCCCGTTGCGTGCGCGCTTTCGCCCTCTTCGGCGAACGTCACCGTAAGCGGAATCCAGGATTTCTCCGTTACGTGCTACAGCAAGAAAGGCGCGGTTATTCAGTGCCCGTCCCTTGACTGGACCACGAACGTAACCGGCGGAAGCATGAACCCGCTGTCCTCGGACACGAGCAGCACCCTTACCGCGGGCAGCGTTGTTGAAAATAACCGGAACGTCAAGGCGGCAGCCAACGCCTCGGCAATCGTCAGCTTCGAGTGCGACGCTGTTGTGAACGTCACGCCCGTGCCGGAGCCCGCTGTTTCCTGCTCGCTTTCGCCGTCGGACGCCGACGTGCCCGTGAGCGGAACGCAGGACTTCACGCCGACCTGCCTTGGCGCAAGCGGCAATGCGACTCAGTGCCCGATGCTTTTCTGGACAACCGACGTTGACGGCGGCTACATGTCGCCGTTCCAGACGCCCGGAGTCAGCACGCTTTACGCAGGCACGATTGCTGAAAACGGAAAATACGTGAAGGCGGCGTCGGACTACGACACGACCGTTCCCGGATACTTCGAGTGCAACTCCTCGGTTGACATAGTCCCGCCGCTGCCGCAGGCCGCGTCGTGCTCGCTGTTGCCGAGTTCGGCGAATGTTCCCGCAGGCGGCTCGCAGTACTTCATGGTTTCGTGCCTCGACCAGTACGGTTCCGCAATCGCGTGCCCGGCACTTGACTGGAGCACCGACGTCACAGGCGGAATCATGAACCCGACCCAGTCGAATAACGGCAGCACGCTCACCGCGGGCGGCGTTGTCCAGAGCGATAGGTACGTGTTCGCAATGGATTTCGATGACAACTTCAGCTGCACCGCGTCCGTGAACGTCACGCCCGCCTCGCAGCCGTACTGCGTGCTCAATCCGCTTGCCGCGAACGTTCCGATATTCGGAACGCAGCCCTTCTCGATTTCGTGCTACAACGCGAGCGGTTCCGCGATTGCGTGCGACAACATGTCGTGGACGACCAGCGTCACCGGCGGAAGCATGTCGCCGCTCAGCTCGCCTTCGGGCAGCACGCTCACCGCTGGCGGCGCAGTTGAGAGCGGGAAGCTCGTAGCCGCGTCGTCTCCCAACTACAACTGCAACGCGACCGTCAACGTCGTAAACTACAGCGCGACGTCGTGCGCACTCGCGCCCTCCAACGTCAGCGTCGGCAGGAACGGGACAGTTCTGTTCGTCGCGTCCTGCTCCGGTTCTGGCGGAAGCGTTTCCTGCCCCGCGCTCGCATGGAGCACCGACGTCACGGGCGGATGGATGGACCCGCTTCAGTCGCTTTCGTCCAGCACGCTCCACGCAGGCACAACCCCTGAAACAGGAAGGCACGTGGTCGCAACCGCGCCGGGTCTCGCGTTCTCGTGCAGCGCCGACGTCACCGTTGTCGACAGCGACGCGGTGTCATGCGCGCTCTCGCCTTCCGCGCCCTCGATAGTCGTGACCGGAAGCCAGTCGTTCTACGCATCCTGCTACCGCGGGGACGGCTCCTCGATAACCTGCCCGACGCTGAGCTGGACGACCGATGTTCCAGGCGCGTCGCTCAACCCGTCGCAGTCCATTAGCACAACCGTGTTGTACGCGAACGTGGTCGGGACAGGCGTGCTGAACGCCTCGACCTCGTGGTTCGTCTGCGGCGCGAACGTGAGCGTAGTGAACGGAATACCGTTCGTCCCAGGCGGGGGCGGATATTACTACTACGGACCGTACGGCCCGACTCCGATACCGACTCCGGGCACCGGCTCGTTCTCGCCCGCGCCAAGCGCAACCCCGCGTCCGACCGCAACTGCAAAGGTCGCATCGCCAACACCTGTCCGCGGAACGTACCACACGCCGTGGACTCCTCCGCAGTTGACGCCGACCGCCTCGCCGAACGCAAACGCTGGCGGACTTACCGGCCTTTTCACGGCGTTCGCGCCGGGTTCCTGGCTCGAGATCCTGATAGCGATTCTCGCGCTGGGAGGCTCCGCGTTCCTCGTCAGGAAGATGGCCGCGGGCGCGTAACCGGTTTTTTTAATTTCTTATTTTTGTTTTTTTCAGAGTAATGGGTGGCAGGCGCGTTGCGTTTCCCGACCGCCGCGCACCCGCTAAGCAGCAATAACTTCCGTTCCTGCTACCCTATCTCAGCAGCGTGTACTTGCTCATGTAGATCTGCGTCTTCATTACCTCGAAGAACGGCAGCAGAATCATCGCGTTTATCACGAGCGATACGTAGGGCGCCATAATCCAGAGGTTCCGCAGTTCCAGAAAAATCCACGTGTTCGCCAGCAGCAGCACGGAGGCGAAGCACAGGAAGAAGACGAAATAGTAGAACCTGCGGCTGATGATGGACGCGCTCATCGCGATTGCGTGCCACGGCTTCAGCCCGTCAATTACCACCGCCTGGGGCGCGAAAAGCACGGAGAGCGATATTACGAGCGCCGCGGCGGAGCCGAGCATCTCCTTTCCCGGGAAGTACTCGCGCACGAGCAGGTTCGCGACGAGCGTGAGGATGAACGCGGTAAGGAATATGATGAACAGCGAGAACGTCGCCTCCTCGATTCCCTCCAGTTCGTTGTGCGTTATGCGCGTGAACGTCCGCTGGTGCTTGATGACGATGTTTATCGCCGCGATGGCGAAGGAAAAGAGCAGCAGGGCGACGAGGAACACGCCCACTATGAACAGCGCGCCCGTGAGCGACAAGTCGTATTGTATGCTTCCGAAGCGCAGGAAAATCCCGCTTGCGGCTAGGTAGTTCGGGAGCAGAAGCGCGAGCGGGAACGCGATGAGCAGCGGCACGCTGAAGAACGATATCAGCCTGAAGTTCCTGCCGTACGCGTCAAAGCAGTGCGCCAAAAGTTTTCTTGCTCCCACATTATCCACCGAACCCTTTTACAAAAGGCATTAATATAATTGTTCCCATAACCGTTTTCCTATGCCTCAGGCGGAATTCAACGTGGGAGTGGTCGGGCACGTCGACCACGGGAAGACTACGCTTACAAGCGCGCTCACTGGCAAGTGGACGGACACGCACAGCGAGGAACTCAAGAGAGGCATCACGATAAAGCTCGGTTACGCCGACGTCGTGTTCAAGCAGTGCAGCCGCTGCGGTGTGTCCTCGACGAAAGAGCGCTGTCCGAAGTGCGGGGCGCCCACGTCGACAACTCGCAAGATTGCGTTCCTCGACGCGCCGGGGCACGAAACCCTTATGGCGACCGTTATCGCCGCGTCGTCAATCATGGACGGCGCCCTGTTCGTCATAGCCGCTAACGAGAAGTGCCCGCAGCCGCAGACTATCGAGCATCTGATGATTCTCGAGGCAGCAGGCATAAAGAACGTCGTCATTGCGCAGAACAAGGTTGATTTGGTGACGCGCCTGCAGGCGCAGGAGCATTACAAGCAGATACGCGAGTTCCTGAAGGGCACGACGTACGAGAACGCGCCCATAATCCCGACTGCCGCGAACAGCGGGGGCAACCTTGACTCGCTCGTTTCCGCGCTTTTGGAGACGATAAAGCCCGTTGCCCGCGAGGCGGGGAAAACGCGCATGCTCGTCGCGCGTTCGTTCGACGTGAACAAGCCGGGCGCGAACTTGGAAAAGCTTTACGGCGGAATCGTCGGCGGCTCAATTGTCAGCGGGGTGCTGAAGAACGGCGAAGAAGTGCGCATTCTTCCGGGCGCGCTCCGCACGCACAAGGGCAAGGAGCACTACCAGGAGCTTTCTACTAAAATCGTGGGCATGCGCGTGGGAGAAGAGGCGCTCGAGGAGGCGAAACCAGGCGGATTGGTTGCGCTGGCGACGACTCTTGATCCTTCACTTACTGGCGCTGACGTGCTCGTCGGCTGCGTACTGTTCCCCGCGAAGGACGAGCCGCCCGCGGTTTATTCCGTATTCTCGCTTGAGATTACGCCCCTCTCGCGCTTGCTCGAAAAGTTCCCGTCGTCTTTCCTTCCGAACGAGCCGCTCGTGCTTGGAGTTGGCACCGCGACTACGGTTGGATTCGTCACGAAGCAGAAAAAGAAGGTGTGCGAACTCATGCTCAAAAAGCCCGTGTGCGCGTCGAAGACGGACGT
>JAZDNL010000025.1:0-6118 GCA_043799765.1 Microcaldota archaeon
CGCCCTTTTTCTTTTAGCGCAGGTTTTCTTTTTCGGGAAAAAGAAAAAGTGCAGGGGGAGAGATTCGAACTCTCGAACCCCTGAGGGAATGGATAACGCACCGGAGCCCGGCGTTACCCGGTCAACGACCTTGAGTCCATCGCATTTGACCAGGCTTTGCTACCCCTGCACGCAAATAGTTTCCGCCCAGTAGCATAAATATATTGCGCAGAAGGGCGGGCGAGGAGGGGAATCTGGAGAAACCCTGAACTGAAGGGGAACCTGGGTTCCCCTGCGGGTTGGGAATGGACCGGACGGGATTCGAACCCGTAGCCTCATGCTTGCGGAGCATGCGATCTACCGTTGATCTACCGGCCCTTTTCTTGCACGGCGCGCCGTCATTTCAGAAGGCGCGCCATCCTGCCGTACCGATGCGTGCGGCGGCATGCATCATGCAGGGAAAAAGAATTTGGGGGAACAGGTATTTAAGCGTCTTGCCGAAACATTTCTCATGCGCCCCCTCGTCGCGCTCAACATAGTCGTCGCAGCCGCGCTCGCGCTGTTCTTCGTGAACTCGTTCGATTTCTCCTCGGCGTTCACCGGCGTGGACTGGCTCTGGGTTCTTCCGGCAATCGCGCTCTATCTGGCGCTGAACCTCGTCAACGCGTGGAGGCTACGCTGGCTCGCGGGCAAATTTTCAGGGAAGAGCGTTTCATTCGGCCGCGCCTTCTGGCTGCACATGGGCGGCATGGCGCTGAGCGACTATACCCCCGGGCGTTCCGGTTATGTGCTCGTCGCGCTGAAGGCGCAGGACCTGGGGCTGCAGCAGAAGCGCGTCGGAGGACGGGTGCTCGGAATCTCGCTCGCGAGCGATTTCCTAGTGCGCGGGTTCCTCGCGGTTGCGGCGGCGCTGCTTCTCGTGTCCGCATTGCATTCACAGGCGGTGCTTTACGCGGGGGTGTTCCTTTTCCTGCTGTCCGTCGCGGTTCTGTTCGCGTGCTGGAGGAGGAGCGCGCTCGTCGGCGGGCTCCTGCGGCTGCTTCCTTCCGGCGGCAGGCTGGCATCCGCTTACGAGACTGTTTTCGAGAAGGGCGTCGAGAAGCGCGTTCTCGCGAAAAGCGTGCTGTTGAGTTTCGCAGGCGCGGCGGTGCGCGGCGCCGAGTGGATGCTTATTGCGAAGGCTTTGGGAATATCGGAAATAGGCGCTGGTGCCCTGTTCCTTTTCACCGCGTTCAACGCGGTAATAACCGCCCTGTCCTTCGTCCCGCTCAGCGTCGCGGGCATCGGGCTGCAGGAGGGGTTCGGCGCGCTCCTGTTCGCAGCCGCGCTGAGGGCGCCCCTGCCTTCGGCTGCGGCGCTGATGATTCTCGTGCGCGTTCTGGAGTCGGGAACCGACCTTATTGGCTTGCGGCTTTTTCTTCCTTCGCGTACTCTTCCGTGAAGGAGACGCGCTTGACCTCGGGAACGTAGGCGAAGAGCTGCGACACGAAGCGCATCTTGCTCATGATGAACTCGGTGTCCTTCTTCAGCGATTCGCCCGCGTTCGCGGTGACGGTTCCGGCGGAGAACGACACCTTCGTTCCCGGCATCAGGTCCTCCGCAAGGCCGGGAACCTTGTCCTCGGGTTTCTCGAAGACGTCGGCAACCTTGAATTCGTATTCCACTTCCTGCCCGGCCAGCTCGTGGTTGAAATCCACCATCACCCGCCCGCCCGAGACGCTCTGCACGCGCCCCGACTGGCCGTCGAAATCAAGAACCATGCCCGGCTTCGGCTCTACGTTCTGCTGCCTGAACGAGTTCATGGGCAGGAGCTTCACCAGTTGGGCGTTGCGCTTTCCGAACGCCTTTTCCGGAGTGAGCTTTACCGTCTTGGCGTCGCCCTTATTCGCGGCGAGCAGCGCCTCGTCGAGCCCCTTCACCGCCACGCCCTTTCCTACGGGAACGAGCACCGCGCCGTACTTCGCGCGCGGGCTGAATATGCCGGCCGTCTTCGCCTTCTCGGCATCGGTGGTGTCGAACACCCTGCCGGCGACCTTTCCCGTGTATTCTATTTTCGCGAAATCCCCTTCCTTCATTCATAATCACCCTGCGTCCTGTATGGCGGTGCCGGCGATCTCGTTCCCGAGCATCTGCACCATCACGCTTGCCAGAATCGTTTCGTTTTCCGCGCGCCCGATCCGCACCATTCCGTACGCGCCCTCGAGCTTCGCCTTCGGCAACACGCGCGTTTCGTTGCTTTCGGACGTAACCGAGACGTCGTCGGTGAAGCTGAGCATCGCATAGCGCATGACGCGGACGTCGCACGCGCCTGCAAGCGTTCCCGCGATCTTTTCCGCAAGCGCGGTCGTGTTTGCGCCCGCGTCGGCAGCGACGTTGTAGCTCCTGTTTTCCTCCACAGCGTCCGTGGTGTTGACGCCTTCGATGCCCGAAAGCAGCGCAGTCGCGTTCGTTGCGTTGCACAGCACCCAGAGCACGTCCTCGAGCTTCGCAATGCGCGCCGCGCCGAATCCGCCGCCCTCGTACGCCTGCGCCCCTGCCGGCGGTTCCGCTTCCATCATCGTGACGACCGGTCCCTGGGCAGTTATCTGGACGCTCACGTTCATAACCACCGTTTCGTTAAGCCCCCTGCTGGCGTAAGCCATCGGCTGGACATTCGGATCGTTTTGGAGGTCCTGCAAGCCATTTACCGTCAAATTCAGGGTTTTCCCGCTCTCGTTGTCGCTCTTTACGGTGAGTTTTTCCAGAAACTGCACGCGGACATAGCGGAGCGTGAGCGGCTCGCACTTGCCTGCAAGCGCGGTTCGGATGCGGGCGTCTATAGCCTCGGATGCGTTGGAAAGCATCAGTCCGTAGAGCTTGCCGCTCGGATAGACGCTGCTTATGCCTTCGACTCCTTTGAGCAGCCCGCTTACGTCGTCATTCGAATCGCAATACGTCCTGGCCATGCTTCCAAGTGAGACGATCTGCGCCCTTGCCAGCCCGCTCCCCCCAAAAGATTGCGCCTGCGGGGAGGGTGTGGGCGTCGCTTGCTCATCAGGCTTCCACATAACCACGACGAACGCCTCGAGCACGAACGCAAGTATGATGAAAACCGTGAATCCCACCACTAACTTCTGTTTCGTTATTTCCATGTTGCATCATCACTCGAATTTCAGTTCGGTTTTCTTCCCAAGTATCTCCGCCAGCAAGCCGTTCAGGACCTGCAGGTTCGCGGGCAGCCGCGGCATGTCCTTCTTCTGCACGCGCACGCGGTACTCCTCCCCGCCTGCCTTGAACACCTTGTTTATCCCGAGAAGCTTCGCGGGCAGCAGGATCTCCGCAGCCTTTTCGTGCGCCTCCGCGTTCTCGTCAACCACCTTTATCTTCTTTCCCAGCGCCGCGTTCAGCGCCGAGACGTTCTTGCCCCCGCGGCCTATCACCGCGGAGGGTTCCGCCGTGAATATCACGACGAGCCCGCCCCTTTCCACCGCGCGGGAGAAGCCCGCCTGCGCGCCGAGCTCGTACAGCTTCCGCGCAACCGCGACGTCCGCCTCGGTTATCCCGCCGGAAGAGCGCCGCGCCTCGCAGCCCGCGCACAGCGAGCCCGTCGCGAGGCACGATTCGCATATCGGCGTCTTCATAAGCACCTAAAATGTAGCCGGGGATTTAACTATTTTCCGACTACGAGCAGGACGCTGGAAACCTTCCTGGCCGTCCCGTCCTCGCCCGTCATCTCTTCCGTCGTTACGTCGAAGGATTTCACCTGCAGCGTCTTGAAGAACTTGTTCTTCACTATCTGCGTTACGTCGACGGCGCTCGAAATCGCCTTTCCGCGCGCCTTGATGCGCACGTCCCTGCCCTCGTTCAGGCGGGAGATGACCGCCATGACGTACACCATGAGCTCCTTCTTGCCTACGTAAACCGTGTCGTCCCGTTTTTCGGGCGCTTCGTCCATCGACCCACCTCACTCTATTGTTATGCACTTGACCGGACAGTTCGCCTCGCAGGCGTGGCACTGGATGCAGTCCTTCTCCGCGCCGTCCTTGACGTGTGTTTTCTTGCCCTTGAGTTCGTAGATGTTCATCGGGCACACCTTGACGCAGGTGCCGCAACCGATGCATTTGGCTATGTCTACCTTGATGGCCATAAAGAAGTCACCCTGCTCTATTTAGGAGGTTCGCGTTTTTAAAGGGAAGCCATCCTCTCCCCGCGCATAACCCTCTCCTGCGCTTCCTTCGTCCCGAATCTGCGTTTTACTTGCCTCATCTTGTTCGCAGCAGTGGTGTGGTACGCCTTCAGGGCTGCTGCGAGGGCGTCGCGCTCGTGCGTGTTGCCGTAATTATAGTCCGCCGTCATGCGGCACTTTTCGCGGTGGGTAAGGGAACGGGGCGGCGAAAACAGGCGCGCCTTGAACGTCGTGGCAACCTTCCTGGCGAACTTGAGGGGCGGATTGGTGTCCGAGGCGACGATGAGGGGCGTCCAGCGTTCGAGGCGGCGAAGGAAGTCGCCCTTGTCCCAGTTCTTCCTGCTTTCCATCGCGAGGACGTTTCCGTCCAAATCGAGCGCCGCGTACGCCGTCGTCGCGCCCGAGTCGATTCCCACTATCGTTCCGCATACCCCCTGCCCAACCATCGCTCAGCTAACCACGATGAAAAACTAAAAAAAGTTTTCCTTATCAGCCCTTCGCGTTCTTGATGTAGAGCAGCGAGTTCAGGAACATGTTCCTGCTCGTCGTCGACGGGTCGAAGGCGAAGTACAGCGTCTTGCCGTTCATGAATCCCGTGCTTTCCACGATCGCGTAGGTCGCGGGAGACGTCGGCTTTCCGCCGTACATGTCCACGTACGCGAGCACGTTCGAGTTCGCGTTCGGGAACACGCTCACGAGCTTGCCCGTGAACCCGAAGTTCAGGATTCCGTTGAACACGGGGTTGTCCTGCGCGATTATCTTGAACCTGCCGTCCGCCCAGGTGTATCCCTGTCCGGTGCGTTCGTGTGCGATGACGCCTCCGTAGCGCACGGGCATCACGTCACCGAGCGAGCCGATTCCCACGTCCCAGCCGAGCGCGTTCGGGTCGTCGGACACGCGCGTGCACGCGTCGCCTATGACGATGAGCTTCTTGCCTCCCTTAACCGCATCGGCTATGGTCTTGCGCGCCGTGCGATCGCACGTCGTTCCGCGCTCGTTCTGGAGCACGATTATGTCTATGTTGTTGAACACGCCGGGGTAAATCGCCTCCTGCGGTATCGAGCCCGCATAGGAAACGCCCGCGACACGGTAGTCCTCGGCTGTGAGCAGGGCAAGCAGTCCGGTCGAAGCCTGGCCCACCACCATCACCTTGAGGTAAGGCGCGGGGAACAAGCCGCCGATGAGCGGGATGCTGTGCAGGTCAACGAGACCGAACTTGCCCGCGATGAATATCGCGAGTATCAATATCAGTACCAGCGGGATTACGCTTTCCCCGAAAGACGACGACGGCTGTCCGTACTGCCCTCTTTTCTTCATATGCAGCATCACCCTGTAAGATAATCTGCTTCTTTCGCTTTATAAACGTTTGTCATTTTTCCAGCTCTTGGCGCGGCGCGCCTCGTTTTCGAATTCGTAAAGCACGCGCGTCAGGCTTGTGTAGAGGTCCCTGCCCTCGGCGGAGGCGTGTATTTCCCCGCGATCCGTGAAAAGCGTGCCCTTCACGTCATAGTGCCGCTGTTTCCCCTCTCCGGTCGCCTTCACGTAAATCTCGATTCCTTCCGCTTCCGTGAGCATCTTGCGTATCTTTTCGAGAGTCTTGCGGCATTCCTCCTCGATGGACTCCTTGAACGCGGTGTCACCCTCGCGCAGCCCCGCCACCTGTATCTCGGGCCGCTTGCGGAAAACGCCGACTATCCCCGCGGAAACGCGCCTTGCCTTCTGGACTATTCTCTTGAACATCAAAACACCCCGAACGACGTAACGCTTCCGTCTTTTAAAAACTATGTCGTGCGGTATTCCCGCAGCACCGTCCCGTTCGACGCAACCAGGATTATGCTCCTGCAGACGAAAACAGTGGAGTTGCAGTCAAAAACGAGCTGCTTGACCGCCTGGTTGCCGAGGTAGGTGTCGCTGGCGCCCACGAAGGAATAGCCCGGATTCGCGGCGGTGTAGTTCTGAATCGTCGCTTCCAAC
>JAZDNL010000032.1:0-8174 GCA_043799765.1 Microcaldota archaeon
GTCGGGCTTTTTGATGAGGTCGATTTCATCGCCCAGCGCGATGTCTATCCTATCCGTGAGCACCCACTCCCAGTACTCGTGCCCGTCGTGTGTGTACGCGAAGATGTAAACCGGCACCAGCCCGTCCGTGAATTCGATTACGTGGCTGCGGATGTCGCCCTTCTTCGCCCCCGTCAACTTCACGTCGGCCGTGTATCGGTCGAAATGCGCCGTGTAGTTGTCTCCGATAAGGTCGGCGTCGACGAAAATCACGCCGTTATTGAACAGGTACTTGCCGCCGCTTACGGGCTTCGGGTCGTAGGCTCGCTCGTCGCCGATTACGTAGAGCGATAGCAGGCTAAGCGTGTCCGAAAACTCGATTTTTTCGCCTGCGATTGCCTCGGGAGCAGTGCCCGTGCCGTTGAGTTTCATGCCGACGATTACCGCGCTCTTCGTGAAGCCGACGTCGGCGACGTTTCCCGCCGAGTCCTTCTTCCCCTCGCCGTTCTTTGCGGTGACGTGTATCTTGACGAGCGCCTTTTCGAAGGAATACGTCATGCCCTTCAGCGACGCGCCCTCCACCTTCATGAACTCGATGGAGTCGATTTTCGTGTTGTCGTTGACTTTCACTTCAACTACCTGCGCGGCGCAGGCGACCAGCGAGAAGCAGGCGAAAAGCAGGAAAATCGGCGCAAATTTCAAATCATCACCGAAAAAAACAGGCAGCCGAATTATTTAAGCAGTTGCCTTGACAACCGCGTTGAAGAACTTGGCGCCGAACTTCTTCCTGTCCTCGGAGGCGACGTATTCGAAGAAACCGATGATGCGCGGCTTCGTTTTCGCCGCCGCATAAACGCTTTCGGCGGGCAGCTGCTTCCCGTTGCCTATTGCCATCCGCTTCTCCGCCATTATCCCGTATTTCTTGTCCAGCACGTCGACATCCACGTCGAGGATGTCGCATTTCTGCGGTTTGTGTGGGTTGCCTATCCCGCCAGCAGTTGCGAAAAAGGCGTTCTTTCCGAGAATTCCGTAGTTGGTTATTTCCGACTCCTTCTTGATTCTGTTGTCTATGGCGTGCCGCACGTAGCTCGTGCTGTTCAGCCGCATCTTCCGGAAGGCGTCGCCGTGCAGGTCGAAGCGCGATATTTTTCCGGGAAAGAAGTAAAGAGGATACGCCGCGGCGTGGCTTTCGCCGAAAACAACCAGCAAGTCGCACTTCTTGCGCAGCGAGAATAATTGCCGTGCGAAATCCGCCATCGTGAACGCGTTGACAGGCGCGCCCTTTCTCGCGGTGGCACTCTTTAATTCGCCGAAATCAGTTGCGGCCTTAATCATCCTGCGGCTGGCGTCTGTAATCTTCGGCTCGTAGAACGGCGCGTGATTCGGAAATAATGGCTTGTCGCGCAAGGGTATGCCGACGACTCCAATTTTCATGCTCTCGCCTCGAACGATCAGGACGAGCCCGGTATGACTTTCACCATTCCTATCTTGATGGTGACGGGAATCGGGACGGCAACCTCGACAAGCTCGACGGTAATCTCCTCCTTCTCGGCGTCGATGCGCACAACCTTCGCCTTCTCGCCCTTGAACGGCCCGCCGGTTATTTCGACGAGATCGCCGCGGTTGAGCGTGATTTCCTGCGGCTTGCTTTCGAGCAGCTGGTGGATTTCCGCGAACTCGATCGGACGCGGGAGCACTCCCTTGACGTGGGGAACATTCATCACGAGGTTCTTCGCCTCGGTTTCGTCCGGGCTCTCGACTATCAGGTAGCCCTTCAGGCGGGGCGAGACTACGAGCGCGTTTATCGGTGCGCCGAGCTTCTTCGCCTTCTCGTAGAGCAGGTCGGCGACTATGCTCTCCTGCCCGGCGGTTACGCGGTAAGCAAACAACATCTTAGACACCGTTCCTCAGGAAGTACGCCCCCATTGCGATTATGAACCCGACGATGCCGATGAGCACCATACCTATTGCCGTAGTCATCGCCATCTGCCTGTACTCGTCCTCGCGCGGCTTGTGCGTTATCGCGAGCACGCGCTCGCTCTGAAGCTTGAAGTCCTGCAGCGATTCCATGATTCCCATTTTATCAACTCACGAAGTCCAAGTCCTCTAGGGACTCGCTCTTCTCCTGCCCTGCCGCGGCAGCCGCGCCGTTGCTCTTTATTCCCGCAAGCACCGCGAGCACGCGCACGCCGTGCTTGTCCAGATTGTCGTCGACCGTCGCGCCCCAGATGATGTGCGAATCCTTTGCGATGCGCGCGCTTATCGCCTGAACCGCGGCTTCCGCCTCGCCGAGCGTCATGTCGCTGCCGCCGGTTATGTTTATGAGCGCCTTGTTCGCCTCCTCGATGCGGAGGTCAAGCAAAGGCGACGCGAGCGCCTTCTCAGCGGCGGCGATGACGCGGTCGCGCGCCTCCACGTTGCCCACCTCGCCTACGCCGATCATCGCGGTTCCGCTTTTTTCGAGTATCGTGCGGATGTCCGCGAAGTCCAAGTTGACGAGCCCGGGCTTCGTTATAAGTTCCGTTATGCCTTTCACGGAATTTGCGAGAACCATGTCCGCTGTTTTGAAAGCAGAATTAAGCGGAAGGTCCGGGACGAACAGGAGGAGCTTGTCGTTCGGGATTACTATGACGGTATCCGCTTCGCGCTTCAGCTTCTCCAAGCCGTCGAGCGCGTTGCGCATGCGCTTGGTTCCTTCCGACGTGAAAGGAAGAGTTACGACGCCGATGACCAGCGCTCCGTTCTCCTTTGCGGTCCGCGCAACCACGTGCGCGCTTCCCGTGCCAGTGCCTCCGCCAAGCCCGCATGTCACGAAGACGAGGTCCGTGTCCATCGTAATCTGCTTGATTTCGTCGAGCGCCTCCATCGCGGCTGCCTCGCCAACCTCGGGGTTGCTGCCTGCGCCCATGCCCTTTGTCTTGATGCGCCCCAGGAGCACCTTCTTCTCCGCCTTGGTTGCGATGAGGTGCTGGGCGTCGGTGTTCATCGCAATCAGTTTCGCGCCCGCGATGCCTATTTCCGTCATGCGCGTGATTGTGTTGCTGCCCGAGCCTCCGGCGCCTACGACGCAGACTTTCGGCGCGCTGTCCTCCAGGAACTTAAGCAAGTCCGCGTCCTCCTGCGAGACGGGCATCCCGCCTTTCGCTATGACCGCGGTGTTTTTGTTGCCGAATATCCTTTCGAACTCTATTTCCTTGGAACCCATGAATATCACCTTACCCCTAGGTAGAGGGGTAACAACAAAAGGATTTTATTGAACTGCTTAATAATGGTTGCTGTGCTGAAGCCCCTTCTTAAAACGTACGCGGACATCAAGGCGCTGAAGATACAGGGCGCCGAGGCAGTGGCGGCCAAGAGCGTGAACGCGCTTGCGCAGGAGATGGAAGCGTCTCCGGCGAAGACGCGCAAGGGCTTCGTCAAGGAGATGCGCGAGACGGTTGCATTCCTGAAGAATTCCCGCCCGACAGAGCCGGCGCTGCGGAACGCGCTGCGCTTCATGCTTCTGCGCACGATGGAGTCGAAGGAAACGGACGTCGTCGCACTGAAGCAATTGGTTGAGCAGGAGGCGCGCGAATACCACGAAAACGCGCTGCGGACGAAGCTGAAAATCGCCGAATACGGCAGCCGCCTCGTTCCTAAAGGCGCTTCCGTCCTCGTGCACTGCCATTCCTCGACCGTCATGCGCGTCCTGAAAAAGGCGCAGGACGACGGCAAAAAACCGAAGGTATTCTGCACCGAGTCGCGGCCGCTTTATCAGGGCAGAATAAGCGCGAAGGAACTTTCCGATTACGGAATCGACACGACGCTTGTCGTGGACTCCGCGGTCAGCACGGTTCTGAGAAAGATGAGCGACGAAGACGTGGTATTCGTCGGTGCGGATGCCATTACCTCCGAGGGCGACCTCATAAACAAAATCGGCACGTGCAACATCGCTACGCTCGCGAAGGAGCACGGCAAGGCGTTTTACCCGTGCACCGGCACGCACAAGTTCGACCCGCTGACCCTGTGGGGCGAAAGCGAGAGGATAGAAGAACGCTCTGCGGACGAGGTTTGGAAGAAAAAGGAACGCCCTCGAAAACTGCGCGTCATGAACCCCGCGTTCGACGTCACTCCCGCCTCTTGCGTTACCGCTTTCGTCACCGAGCTGGGAGTCGTTCCTCCCTCCTCGCTAATCGGGCTGCTGTGGAAGCGGTTCGGTTTGGAAGAGGAGGGCTAGTCCTATGCCGCTCGCCGTCGTTGCGGTTGGAGGCAACTCCCTTATCCGCAAGGGGCAGAAAGGCACGGAGCAGGAGCAGTACGAGAACGCGCTGGAGACGTGCAAGCATGTCGTGGGCATGATTGCGGCGGGATGGAATGTCGTCATCACTCATGGAAACGGACCGCAGGTGGGATTCGCGCTCCTGAGAAGCGAATCGGCTGCGAACATTATTCCGCCTTCTCCCCTTGACTACTGCGATGCCTTCACGCAGGGCGAGCTGGGTTACATATTGGCGCAAGCATTATCCGCACGCCTTGAGGAAGCGGGAATAAAAAAAGAGGTTGCGGCGGTTGTCACCCGCGTTCTCGTCGACGCAAAAGACCCCGCGTTCCAAAAGCCCACGAAGCCAATCGGCCCCTTTTACACGAAGGAGGAGGCGATTGACCACAAACTGCGCGATAACTGGGCGATGGTGGAAGACGCGGGCCGCGGTTATAGGCGGGTCGTGCCCTCTCCCCAGCCGCTCGACATTCTGGAAAACGAAGCGATCAAGGCGCTGGCGGCAAAGGGATTCGCGGTGATTGCGGTTGGCGGCGGAGGGATTCCAGTTGTGCGCGAAGGAAAAGAACTGCGCGGCGCCGAGGCGGTGATAGACAAGGATTTCGCATCCGCGCTGCTCGCGTCCGAAATAAAGGCGGATTTGCTGCTCATTTCAACGTCAATTGACTCCGTACGCCTCAACTACGGCAAACCGGGGGAGAAGAAGCTCTCCCGCATGGCTTCGGGGGAAGCGCGGCGCTATCTGGCGGAAAAGCAGTTCGCTGCGGGCAGCATGGGCCCCAAAATCGAGGCGGCGTTGCAGTTCCTCAGCCACGGCGGCAAGGAAGTAATAATCACGTCGCCCGAATGCATCGAGCAGGCGCTCGCGGGAAAAGCGGGAACGAAAATAACCGCCTAACGCCGGAAACGCCCGCGGTGCTGCTGCCCGCCGCTTCGGAATCCGCGACCGCCGCGATTGCCGCCCTGCCGCCTGTGCGGGGGACTGACGCCGTGCGGGGTTCTTCCCGCTTCCAACTCCTTCTTGGCGTCCTGCGCCTTCTGCGAATGGTACTGGTGTGTTTCGTCAACCGCCATTTTCTGGTGCGTGAGCTTTTCGATGTCGTGCAGGTAAGTCGTCTCGTCCAGGTCGCAGAAAGAAACCGCTGCGCCGCTCGCGCCTGCGCGCGCCGTTCTTCCGATGCGGTGCACGTATGTTTCGGGTTCGTTCGGGAGCTCGAAGTTGATCACGTGCGTTATCCCGTCCACGTCGATGCCGCGGGCAGCCAAATCAGTGGCGATTACGACGCGCGACTTACCCGAACGGAACGCCGACAACGCGGCGGTTCGCGCACCCTGCGACTTGTTGCCGTGTATCGCTTCGGCTGGAATATTCTCGCGCACAAGGTTGCGCGCGATGCGGTCGGCGTTGTGCTTGGTGCGCGCGAACACGAGCACCTTCCCGCCTTGGGCGCCGCCGCGCAGAATCTGCTTCAGAAGCTCGAACTTGTCGTCGCGCTGGACGAAATAAACCATCTGGTCGACAAGTTCTACGGTCGTCGCGCTCGGAGCAACCGAAACCTCCTCGGGATTGGTGAGTATTTCGCGCGACAGATGCACCACTTCGGAAGGCATCGTCGCGGAGAAGAACAGCGTCTGCCTTTTTTTCGGCAGGGTCGCTATGATGCGCTTCACGTCGCGGATGAACCCCATGTCCAGCATGCGGTCCGCCTCGTCGAGCACGAGGATTTCCACGCCGTCGAGCCGCACGAATCCCTGCTCCATCAAATCAAGCAGCCTGCCCGGCGTCGCGATGAGTACGTCCGTTCCGCGCGAAAGAGCGCGCACCTGCGGGTTCTGCCCCACTCCGCCGAAAACAACCGTGTGTTTCAGGTGCTCGTGCCTGCCGTACGCCTTGAAGCTGTCGCCTATCTGCGCCGCGAGCTCCCGAGTGGGCGTAAGTATCAGGCAAAGCGCACCCCATTTTGCCGCCCTCCGCTCGGAGTTCGAAAGAATCTGGATTATCGGCATCGCGAACGCGGCAGTTTTTCCCGTGCCGGTCTGCGCGACGCCTATAAGATCCCTTCCTCCTAAAACAAGAGGAATCGCCTGCACCTGAATCGGCGTTGGCACGGTGTAGCCCTCCTCCTGAAGCGCGCGAAGAAGCGGCTCGGAAAGCCCGAGCTCCTTGAAAGTCTTTTCCATATCGCAGTATTTCGCTACCGTGGCTTTTATATTGCGCGATAATCCGCTCTTCAGGTCGGGCGGCTCTCGCGCAGCCTGAAGAGTTTCGGAGAAGCGCCCGCGTGCCATTTCAGCAGCGACTTTATCTGCGTGTCGCTCAGGAATGCGAGTTTCGCAAGTTCGGCTTCCAGGTATTCCGCCGGCTTGTGGGCGTTGGTAAACAGCACGAGGTTCAGTTTTATCTGGTGCGATTTTTTGAGCGTTTTAATATCCGGCAGACCCAACGCCCTCCTCACGGTGCTCTTGTAGCTGTTGTCGAACCTGTCCGCTTCTTGCTGTATTCTTTTTTGTTTTCTCATCGTGCCCATGGAAACTCCTCAGAATAATATCAGCGAAACCGATATATAATCCGTTTCAGTCCTCAGTTTATGGAATTCAAGGCGCGCGTTTTCGACGTGGAGCAGGGGCAGAACGAGGTTGCGCTGAACGAACAGCAGGCGAAGGAAATCGACCTGGGGCTGCTGGACCGCGTGAAGGTGCGCTCTGGGAAAAAGGAGATAGTCGCGCTCGTCGACTATTCGCATTCCGTTACGCGCGGCGAAATAGGATTGTTCCGCGAGGTTGCCGAAGCGCTCGGCGTCACGAAGGGTCAGACCGTTTCGTTAGAACTCGCCAGGCGTCCCGCAAGCCTCGACTACATACGCAAGAAGCTTGACGGCGAGATACTTTCGCAGCAGGAGGTTTCCGCGATTATAGATGATTTGATGGCGGAGCGCCTTTCATCAGCTGAGCTGGCGGCGTTCATCGTCGGCGTTTATACAAAAGGCATGAGCGCGGAGGAAACCGTTTCGCTGACTAACGCGATTTACACTTCGGGCGGCTCGCTTCATTCAAAGAAAAAGCCGGTTGTAAGCGAGCACAGCATCGGCGGAGTCGCCGGGGACAGGTGCTCCATGCTCGTCGTGCCCATCATCGCCTCCCTCGGCCTGACGATTCCCAAGACGTGCACGCGCGCAATAAGCAGCGCCTCGGGCAGCGCGGACGCGATGGAAGTGATTGCGCCGGTCGAACTCCAGCTCAAGGACGCCGAGCGCGTTGTTGACAAAACAGGCGGTTGCCTCATCTGGGGCGGCGCCATAAACCTGGCTGCAGCCGACGACAAGCTGATTAAAATCCGCAATCCCCTGCGCCTTGACCCGAAGCCGCTCCTGCTTTCCAGCATACTCGCGAAGAAGAAAGCCGAGGGCGCGCAGTACGTGCTTCTTGACCTGCCGGTAGGCAGGGGCGCGAAGCTCGCCTCAATCGAAGAAGCGAGAGATTTGGCGAAGGACTTCGAGGCGCTCGGCAGATACCTGGGCATGCAGATTTCCTGCTCAATCACCGACGGCAGCGAACCGCTGATGGACACCATCGGGCCGGCGCTGGAGGCGCGCACCGTCCTGCAGACGCTCTACGGCGGCGGAAGCGCCGCGCTGGCCGACAAGGCGTGCGTCATGAGCGGCGTCCTGCTGAGCATGGTGCGCGGCATAACCCGCGAAGAGGGCGCGAGAATCGCGAAACAGCAGATGGTTTCGGGGCGCGCGCTGGCGAAATTCAAGGAGATCGCCGCGGCGCAGGGCGGCAACCCCGACCTAAAGCCCGAGGACATAAAAGTCGGCAAATACGTGCAGCTCGTTAAAAGCAAGGAAACCGGCAAGGTGGCGCACATCGACAACCGCTGCGTCTCGCGCGTATGCCGCGCGCTCGGCGCGCCTTCCGACAAGCAGGCGGGCATGCT